>DXBC01000028.1 GCA_019116745.1 Candidatus Lachnoclostridium stercorigallinarum | reverse complement strand
GTATTATGGACCGCAGAGGAAAGGACGCCATTGCCGTTGACGGTCTGGGACGGAATCCGGGATTTGCTCCCGAGCCGCCGAAGGAGGGATTTGATATCATTCCCATGTGGGTAGCGGATATGAACTTTCCGACAGTTCCCACCATCCAGGAGGCCATCATTGAAAGAACAAAGCATCCGGCGTTCGGCTATTTTTCCGCGACGGACGAGTACTACGATTCCATCATCAAATGGCATGAGACGAGAAACGGCGTAACCGGCCTGACCAAAGAGTGCATCGGATATGAGAACGGCGTGCTGGGCGGCGTAATCAGCGCTCTGAATGTATACTGCTCCAAGGGAGACAAGGTGCTCCTGCACACTCCCACCTACATCGGATTTACCAACTGCATGACCAACAACGGCTACGACATGGTGCTCAGCCCCTTAAAGAAGGATGAGAACGGCGTGTGGCGTATGGACTTTGAGGATATGGAGGAGAAGTTAAAGACTCAGAATATCCATGCTGCAGTATTCTGCTCTCCTCACAACCCCTGCGGCCGTGTATGGGAGAAGTGGGAGATTGAAAAGGCTATGGAGCTCTACAAGAAATACGATGTATTCGTAGTTTCCGACGAGATCTGGTCCGACATCATTTTAAACGGCCACAAGCACATCCCCACTCAGTCTGTGAGCGAGGATGCCCGTATGCGTACGGTAGCTGTGTACGCTCCCAGCAAGACCTTCAACCTGGCCGGTCTGGTGGGAAGCTATCACATTATTTACAATAAGTGGATCCGCGACAGGGTACTGAAAGAGTCTTCCCTGCCCCACTACAACGAGATGAACGTGCTGAGCATGCACGCTCTTATTGGCGCCTACAAGCCGGAAGGCTATGAGTGGGTGGATGAACTGATTCAGGTTCTCAGCGAGAATGTAAACTATGCCTGCGATTACATCAAGGAGCATTTCGACGGAGTGGAGGTTTCCAAGCCTGAAGGAACCTACATGCTGTTCTTAGACTGTACCAAGTGGTGCGAGAAGCACGGAAAGACTATCGAGGAAGTGGAAAAAGCCGGCTGGGATGTAGGCGTGGCATGGCAGGATGGCCGTATGTTCCACGGCCCCAACGCCATCCGTATGAATCTGGCTCTGCCGCTGTCCAGAGTACAGGAGGCTTTTGAGCGTCTGAGCAAATACGTGTTCTGCGACTGACAGCAGACGGCCGCGGAGAACAGGAGAAGATTGCTATGGGATTTCAGACAGGTGAAAAGCTGGATAATTTTGAGTTCGACACTCCATTTAAGCCGGGACTGCGTATGAAAGATGCGGCAGAACGGGTGAACGGCCGGACGGCCCTCCTGTTTCTCAGGTATTTCGGCTGCACCCTCTGTCAGCTGGACATTCATCGTCTGGCTGCGGGATATGAAGAGGTGGCAGCCACGGGAGGACAGGTGCTGGTGGTGCTTCAGTCCAGACCGCAGACCATTGCCGCCCAGGTAAAGCCGGAGGATCTGCCCTTTGACATTATCTGCGATCCGGAAGGAAAGCTGTACGAAAAGTACGGAATCGCCCCGGCGGAGAGCATGGAGGCCATGGTGGATCCCCATACCATGGAGAAAATCCAGGAGGCTCAGGCAGAAGGCCTGCAGCACGGAGAGTATGAGGGAAATGAACTGCAGCTTCCGGCTGTGGCTGTGGTCGAGAGAGATCTGACCGTGACCTACGCCCATTACGGCACGTCGGCGGGAGATGTTCCGGATGTGAAGGAACTGGTTCAGCTCCTGACCCGGTAAAATAAGCAGAAGAATAGACACAGGACGGCGGTCCGGACGAATATGTCCGGGCCGCTGCGCTTTTTACGCGATACGCTCGGCAAGCGGCCGCCAGCTGAGGGCGGACATTTGCCGGGCAGCGGACAGCGAACAGCTCTGCTGTGAGCTGCCTGTGGTATCGCGAATCGGATAGGGGAAGGAACTTTCCCTATCCGATTGTAAGGGGGTCATTTCCATTGGGCTGCAGGTTTCGTCGATTTTTCCCGGAATTATTTTGTTGCATATCTGACATTTTCTATTATAATAGATGGGGTAGAAAGATGCCAAAGAGGAGTATGTTATGGAAGATGCGAGAGAATATCTGCTCCGGATTCCGTCGTTTGCGGCAAAAAAGCACAGCCTTTCAGAGGCGGGAGCTTTTTTTCAGGAGCTGGGAGGTACGTTTCCGGGCAGGGTGATCCATGTGGCCGGAACCAACGGAAAAGGATCTGTCTGTGCGTTTCTCGCTTCCATCCTTCAGGCATCGGGACTTCATGTGGGAACATTTACTTCTCCCCATCTGACGGATATCCGGGAACGGTTCCGCCTGGACGGGGAGCTGATTGAGGAAAAGGCATTTCAGAAAAGCTTTGAACAGGTATTTCAGGTCTGGAAGAGGCTGGGAGAACAGGGGATGGACCATCCCACGTTCTTTGAATATCTGTTTTATATGGCGGCAGTCTGGTTTCAGGAGGTGAAACCGGACGCAGTGATCCTGGAAGCGGGAATGGGCGGCCGGAGGGATGTGACCAGCCTCTGCCGCCCGGATCTTTCTGTGATCACCTCCGTCAGTCTGGATCACATGGCGTATCTGGGAAACACGGTGGAGGAGATCGCCGCGGAGAAGGCTGGGATCATCCGGCCGGGAGTGCCCCTGGTATTTGACGGGAATGACAGCCGGGCTGCTGCCGTGATCCGGGAAGCCGCAGAGCGGGCGGAAGCGCCGGCCTGGGACGTGCGGGAGGGAAATCTGCAGGTGAGCTGGAAGGGGGAATTTCCCCGGATATCCTGTCCCTTTGGAGAGGAGCGGGCGGAGGCGGTTCTTCCTTTCCCGGCGGAGTACCAGGTGTGGAACGCAGCTCTGGCCATAAAAGCGGCAGAGCTTTTGCGGGACGGCCGGGAGAACGGTGTCCGGTGCGGTTCCCGGGAGGAAACAGGCGGTTTCGGAGCCATCACGGCGGCTTTTGTCTCCTCCGGTCTGGCGGCGGCCCGTCACGGGGGACGGATGGAGGAGGTACTGCCGGACGTCTATTTTGACGGGGCCCATAACCGGGATGGGATCCGGGTTTTTGCGCAGGCAGCTGCCAGAATCGCGGCGGACCGGGGAAAGCCGGTGCGGCTTTTGTTTTCCGCCGTATCAGATAAGGAGTACGGGATCATGGCAGGGGAGCTGGTGAGAGACTTAAGGCCGGCCGGAATCGCCCTGGTCAGGATGGAAAACGGCAGAGGCCTTTCCCTGGAGGAAATGGAAAAAGCCTTTGCGGGAGCCGGATGCCCGGTGCAGGAATATGATTCCGTGGCGGAAGCCCTTGCCTGCGCCCTGAGGGAGAAAGGGGAGGATCTGCTGTTTGCCGCGGGCTCTCTCTATTTTATCGGAGAGCTGAAGAAATGCCTCGAGGAGGAAGGATATGATAAATTTTGATGAAGAAATCAAGCGTTTTAAGCCCAGCCTGGATGTGGAAGAGGTGGAGGACGCCATTGTAAAGAGCGATCTGACGGATATGACGGATCTGATGATGGAACTGATAAAAGAGCAGCAGAGATAGGCGGTACCAATGGATTATGTGAGGAGAAACCACCAGATTGCCAACAGCTATTACAATCTGGGACTGGAGAAAGCACAGATCAGAGATCTGTCGGGGGCGGCGGAGTGTTTGAAAAAGAGTCTCCATTTCAACAAGTTCCAGACGGACGCCAGAAATCTTCTGGGTCTGATCTACTATGAAATGGGAGAGGTGGCGGACGCCATTGTCCAGTGGGTCATCAGCCTGAATCTTCAGCCTGAGGACAACCGCTGCGATTATTACCTGGATGAGATCCAGAGAAAGCCGGGAAGGCTGGAAGTGGCCAGCCAGACCGTAAAAAAATACAATCAGGCTCTGTGGTACGCCCAGACGGATGCCTACGATCTGGCTATTCTGCAGCTGGTGTCGGCGGTGGAGGAAAACGACCACTATGTGAAAGCGCAGCTGCTGCTGGCCCTTCTCTACATTTCCCAGGAGAATTATACCAGGGCGGGCAAGGCGCTGCGGCGGGTGCTTCAGATCGACCGGAGCAACCGGAAGGCTCTGTGGTATATGTCCATTGTAAAGGAAAACACCGGAAGGGCCGAGGTGGAACGGCAGCAGATGGACAATGCGTTTTCGCATACCAGGCTGGAAGATGACAATATCATTCTGCCTCCCACCTACAGGGAGAGCACCGGCGGACAGGTGGTGTTAAATATTTTCATCGGCGTGGTGCTGGGGGTGGCGGCGTTTATGACCCTGGTGATGCCTTCCATTGAGGAGCGGCTGAACAGCGAGCACAACCAGGAGCTTATCAGCTACAGCGAACAGCTGAGCCAGAGCAATATCCGCATCGACGAGCTGGAGAGACAGCTGGCTCAGGCGGAGGGAGAGCGGGACAGCGCGGCGGCCTCTCTGAATTCGGTGGTGAGCGACAGCGGAGGAACCATCAGCCAGTACGCCTCCCTGGCCAGAATTCTGCAGGCTTACCGGGATGACGATTTCCGGACAGCGGCGCAGATTTACGCGGGAATGAACACGGCCCTGATTACAGACCAAAATCTTCAGCCCATTCTGGAGGAGATCCAGACAGATATGACGGAAAGGGGCTGGCAGGTGCTGGATGAACTGGGAGACGCGGCGGTTGGGTCCGGAGATTATGCCGGAGCCATCACCTATTATGACGCCAGTCTGAGGCTTAACGGAGCCAATCCCGGGGTGATGTATGACAAGGCGGCGGCTCTTCAGGCTCAGGGGCAGACGGAGGAGGCAGACGATCTGTTTGACCAGATTATTGAAAATTATCCGGATACAGACTTTGCCGCCATGTCCAGAGAGCAGAGGGGATATTAAGGGCTGCCCGGAGAGATAACAGAATACGAAAAAAGATACAGAAGAGACATGAACCGGAGCGGGTCATGTCTCTTTGTGCGTGACGGGGCAAAAAATGACCGGATTTATCAGATGCGGGCGGACGAGACCAAAACAGAAAGGAGCTGCGTTTGTTATGGAAAAAGAAACATTTACTTATGAGGCAAGGGGGCAGATTCTGATTATTCATCTTCCCAGGGAGCTGGATCATCACAACTGCCGGAACCTGCGGTATGAGACGGACCTGCTGCTGTCGGAGAATTACATAAGCAAGGTGATCTTTGATTTTTCCAGGACGGAATTTATGGATTCCTCCGGAATCGGCGTACTGTTAAACCGATATAAGCAGATGGCGGGAAGCGGGGGAAAGGTGGCCATCTGCGGGGCCGGAGCCCAGGTGAAGCGGATTCTCACCATGGGCGGAGTCTGCCGGCTGATCAAAAATTTTGATACGAAAGAGGCCGCCATCGCGGACTAGGAAGGAGGAGCCAGGTGGAGCAGGACAGGAGAGAGGAAATGAGGCTGGAAATGGACAGCCTGTCAGAAAATGAAGAATTTGCCCGGGTGGTGGTGGCCGTATTTTTCAGCCGGTTAAATCCCACTTTGGAGGAGATCGACGATGTGAAGACGGCGGTGTCGGAGGCGGTGACCAACGCGGTGATTCACGGATACAAAGGCGGCCGGGGCACCATTTTCATCCGCGCGGCCATCCTGGGACGGGAACTGACGGTGGAGGTGGAAGATAAGGGAGCTGGAATTGCCGATGTGAAGAAGGCCATGGAACCCATGTTTACCACAGATCCGTCGGGAGAGCGGTCCGGTATGGGTTTTTCCTTTATGGAGGCTTTCATGGATGAGGTGGAAGTGGTTTCCGCACCCGGACAGGGCACAAAAGTGATCATGAAGAAGCGAATCGGAGCGTGACCCTATGGATGAGACCATGAGATTGATTCAAATGGCTCACGAGGGAGATAAAGCGGCCAGAGACAGGCTGGTCGAAGACAACGTTGGTCTGGTCTGGAGCATTGTCCGCCGTTTTGCCGGCAGAGGCCATGAACTGGAGGACCTGTTTCAGATCGGAAGCATCGGGCTGTTGAAAGCCATTGACAAATTTGACTTATCCTTCGACGTCCGGTTTTCCACCTATGCGGTGCCTATGATCACCGGAGAGATCAAGCGGTTTCTCCGGGACGACGGGATGATCAAGGTGAGCCGGTCGGTAAAGGAGCTGGGAATGAAGGTGGGGGCTGCCAGGGAAAGCCTTTCCGGCGCCCTGGGCAGAGAGCCCACCATCGAGGAAATCGCCGGGGAGCTTAAGGTGAGCAGAGAGGAGGTGGCGGCGTCTCTGGAGGCGGGAGCGGAGGTGGAGTCTCTTTACCGTCCCTTTGGGAAAAATGACGGGCAGGAGCTCTGTCTGATGGACCGGCTGGAGGAGAAGGAGGACGCGGAAGAGAATCTGTTGAACCGGATGGTGTTAAGGGAGCTGATTTCCCAGCTGGAGCCCAAAGAGCGGGAAATTATTATCCGCCGGTATTTTTATAATCAGACTCAGAGCGCTATCGCGGCGGATCTGGAAATTTCTCAGGTTCAGGTATCCCGGCTGGAAAAGCGGATTCTCAGACAAATGAGGGAAAAACTGTAAAAAAACGGAAGTATAAAGCGGCTATCCCAATCCATACTACTCATAGAAAGGATGTGAGAGGTATGGAAACCTGGAGACAGAAGGTTGGGATAGCCGCTTTGTTTGTCTGTCTGCTTCTGACGGCGGCGGTGCTGTGCTACTGCCTGTTTGGATTTACCGGCGGAAGCGGAGAGATGGAGGGCACCTTTGTGGAGGCGGAGGTGAGGCGGGCGTGAGCCGGACTGAGGTGTATTTAAACGTCCGCGAGATCTCGGAGGTTCATGAAAAAAAGGTGCTGCTGAAGGATGTGGCGGAGCTGTGGTGCGGCGATTCCCATCTGGCAGCAAAGCTGAACGCGCTGACGGTGAAGGTGATAAAAAGCGACCGGAACTGGAGATATGTGGAGAGCGTTCTGGATCTGATCCGGCTGATTCGGGATGTTGACCCTTCCGTTCAGATCAATTCCATCGGCCAGGTGAACTATATCATCGATTATCATAAGCCGGAAAAGAAAAAATATGTCCGGGAATGGCTGAAAACCGGTTTTGTGTGCCTGGTCTGTTTTTTCGGGGCGGCCTTTGCCATTATGACCTTCAACAACGATGTGGATGTGACAAAGGTGTTTGGGGAAATTTATTTTGTGGTGACCGGGAAGCAGTCCGACGGCTTCACCATTCTGGAGCTGTCCTATTCCCTGGGGCTGGCCGTGGGAATCATCGGTTTTTTCAACCATTTTTCCAGATGGAAGATCAATACGGATCCCACGCCCCTGGAGGTGGAAATGCGGCTCTATGAGGACAATATCAGCAAGACGCTGATCCAGAACGCGGACAGGAAGGAGTCGGGGACCGATGTCACTTAAAAGGCTGTTTCTGGCCTTTGCGGGATTTTCCGCCGGCGGGGTGACGGCGGCGGGAGTCTTTGCCTTTCTGGCTATGATCGGAGTGTTTCCCAGGCTGATCGGGAAAACGGGAACCGGCCGCCATATATGCCTGTATGAGACGGCTCTGATCATCGGCGGGATCGCGGGAAATGTGAGCGATATTCTGGAGTATCCCGTCAGGCTGGGGGAGGGCATGCCGGGACAGCTGATTCTGGGGACCGCGGGGCTGGCTGTGGGAATCTTTGTGGGATGTCTGGTAATGTCTCTGGCGGAAACTCTGAAGGCGCTGCCCACCATCAGCCGCAGAATCCGTCTGGCAGTGGGGCTGCAGTACGTGATCCTGTCCGTCGCCCTTGGAAAGACCGTGGGAGCGCTGGTATATTTTGCTGAGCGGTTTGGAATGTGAGCCGTCCGGAGGAGGAGCGGTCCGGGAAAGGAGAAACTATGGAGGTAAATAAGAAACTGTATGAAAATTATGTAAAGGAGATCACTCCCGTTCACAGCAAGGGAGTCAATATGCTGTGGGCCTTTTTGGTGGGGGGACTGATCTGCGCTCTGGGACAGCTGGTGATCAATACCCTGATTGCCTATGGGATGGACAGAGATTCGGCCATGGCGTGGAACCAGCTGTTTCTCATCGGTCTGAGCATCCTGCTCACCGGCCTGAACATATTTCCGAAGATTACAAAGTTTGCCGGAGCGGGAACCCTTGTGCCCATCACCGGCTTTGCCAATTCCGTGGTGGCGCCCATGCTGGAGTTCAAGGTAGAAGGCCAGGTATTCGGCATTGGAGTAAAGGCGTTTACCATCTCCGGCCCGGTGATTCTTTACGGGATTTTAAGCACCTGGATTCTGGGAATTCTGGCCTATGTTCTTGGCCTCTGGAATCTGGGATGGTAGAAAGGGGGAAATGGAATGAGAAAGGGAAGGGCCAGCCTGGAATTTGAAAATCCTCCGGTGATCGAGTCGTCCGCCGCCGTGGTGGGCAAAAAGGAGGGAGAAGGGCCGCTGGGACAGGCCTTTGACATGGTGGAGGAAGATCCCATGTTCGGGAAAAAGACCTGGGAGGAAGCGGAGAGCGCCATGCAGGAGAAGGCCTGCCGTCTGGCACTGGAAAAAGGGGGACTGAAACCGGAAGAAATCCGGTACCTGTTTGCGGGAGATCTTCTGGGACAGCTTATCGCCACCTCCTTTGGAGTGGCGGACCTGGAAATCCCTCTGTTCGGCCTTTACGGCGCCTGCTCCACCATCGGGGAAGCACTGACTCTGGGGGCTATGACGGTGGCCGCCGGATACGGGGAGCGGGTTCTCACCGTGGCATCCAGCCATTTTGCCACGGCGGAGAAGCAGTTTCGATTTCCCCTGGCCTACGGAAACCAACGCCCTTATTCCGCCACGTGGACGGTGACGGGAAGCGGGGCCTTTGTGCTGGCGGACAGGGAGGCGGTGAAGGAGAAACGGCGGCAGGAGAAAAGCCTGCAGAGGAAGAGCGGCCCCGGCAGCCCGGGTCTGGCGGTAATCACCGGGGTGACGGCGGGGAAAATCGCAGATATCGGAGCGAAGGATTCCATGAATATGGGGGCGGCCATGGCTCCGGCGGCTTACAGCACCATATCCAGAAATTTTATGGATTTTCAGGTGGATGAGAATCATTACGATAAGATTATCAGCGGAGACCTGGGGGAAGTGGGGCGGACCGTTCTCCTGGATTTTATGGCAGCAGGGGGATACGATCTGTCAAAGGTGCATATGGACTGCGGGATAGAAATCTATGACAGCAGCTCCCAGGATACCCATGCCGGCGGGAGCGGCTGCGGATGTTCGGCGGTAACCCTGTCTGCGGCTATTTTAAACAGAATCCGGTCCGGTGAGTGGAAGCGGGTGCTGTTTGTGCCCACGGGGGCCCTGCTCTCCACCGTCAGCTTCAATGAGGGACAGTCCATTCCGGGAATTGCTCACGGCGTGGTCATCGAACACAGAAGAGCAGAGGAAAGCCAGGAGGAATGAGAAATGGATTATGTAAAAGCGTTTGTGGTGGGCGGCCTGATCTGTCTGGCAGTTCAGGCGGTCATGGATAATACGAAACTGATGCCGGGGCGGATCATGGTGGGCCTGGTGGTGTCAGGCGGAATTCTGGGATTTCTGGGAGTTTATGAGCCCTTTGCGGAGTGGGCCGGAGCCGGGGCTTCGGTACCCCTGCTGGGATTTGGCAACTCCCTCTGGAAGGGAGTGAAGGAAGGGATGGCGGAGGAAGGACTTCTGGGCCTGTTTAAAGGAGGTTTTACCGCTACAGCGGGAGGAATCTGCGGGGCGCTGGTGTTCGCCTATCTGGCAGCCCTGATTTTCAAACCGAAAATGAAAGACTGAAAAAAAGCGGCGGATATACCCGCCGCTTTTTTCAGTCCTGTCTCATCCGAACCAGCTCGATGGCTTCTTTTCCGGTAATGTGCTCCGGGATGACCTCCACCATCCGCACCTGCCGGAACAGCTGGTCGATCTCCTTTTTTCTTCCTTCCTCGTAGTCGGGGGAATACCTGGCAGCCAGAAGTTCCAGGGCAGCCCGCTTTTCCTGGGGGTCCTCCAGAATCCTGGCCCGGCCAAAGAGGATGACGCTGCGGAAAAATGTGGTGTATTTTTCCGGATGGATCTCGTCCTGGTCAATGACGCAGAAAGACACTCTGTCGTCAGAGGCGATGGCATCCAGCTTGTGGCCGGAGGCAGCGCAGTGGAAATAGAGCCGGGAATCAGCATATACATAGCTTAAGGGAACGGCGTAAGGATAGCCGCCGTCCCCGTGTACGGCCAGCACTCCGGAGGTGGCTCTCTTTAAAACCTGTTCGCATTCTTCCGGCGAAAGGGCCTGGCGGCTGCGTCTCATTTCTCGAAACATTTTGAATTCCTCCATTTCAGGAATACATACGCTGCACCGTCCCGGCCGGTTATCCGGGCGGCGGGGCAGCGCTGATAACATCATCTTCATATTCACTTACAGCCGACGTGCCGGCGGACGGAGACCGGTAGGTTGCCGGAGAATCCGTGGACGAGCCGGAACCTGGGAAAATCACGCTTCCCGAAGTGTTCGGGCTGATGATCACGCTGGAGCTGCTGTGCATGGTGCAGTAATCCGGAAGGGCGTACAGGGAGTCGTCGGTGACTGTGGTCTCGCCTGCCGGAATAGTCATAAAGACGCCGGTAGTCCGGTTGGGACAGTATTCCGTGGCCAGCATGCCGGAGTCGGAACATACCGTTGCTCTGGTGTGGTGATCGCAGACCTCTGTGGGAACGGTTCCCTTGGCAAAATATTCAGTGTAGACCGCGTCTCCTCTGGGATCTGCGGAACACACGCCAGGGATGGCCAGCTTGCCGGATTTCCGGCAGATTTCCGCTGTCTCCACACTGTCCGGAACGGTGAAGCCGGGATCGGACAGTCCCTCGTGAACTCTGGTCATAATCTTTCTCCAGATGTCCTTGTGGAAGCTGGTGCCTCCGTTTCCTGCGGAAAGCTGCTGATTGTTGTCGCAGCCGCCCCAGATGCCGGCAGTGTAGTAGGGGGTGTAGCCCACAAACCAGATGTCCACATTGTTGGTAGTAGTGCCGCTCTTGCCGGCGGCGGACATTCCGGAGAGAGCCGCTCTGGTGCTTGTGGAATTGACGCTGATCTGAGGTCCGGAAAAATGCCGGTTGGCTTCCAGGGAGTCAGACATGGCGTCGGTCAGCAGGAAGGCAGTGGAATCCTTTAAGACCCGTTTCGTCTCCGGCTGGTTGTCGATGAGCACCCGGCCGTTGTGGTCCAGAATCTTTGTAAAGAAAATAGGCTTGGTGTATACGCCGCCGTTGGCGATGGCGGAAAAGGCTGCCGTCAGCTCCAGGTTGGAAACACCGTTGGTCAGACCTCCCAGAGCCGCCGCTGCTGTGACGTCGGAATCTACCAGGCTGGTGATGCCCAGATTTTTGGCGTACTCAATGCCCAGCTGAGGAGTCACCGTCTCCATCAGACAGCGCACGGCCACCAGGTTCATGGAGTAAATAATGCCTTCCCGGATATTGGAATATCCCAGGAAACCGGAAGAGTACCAGTTTCGGAAGGTCTTGTCCCCCACCGTATAAGGGGCGTCATAGTAAACCGTGCCCAGAGTGGCGCCGCAGGTATCGATAGCCGGCGCAAAGCAGGTGATCACCTTGAAAACGGAGCCTGGCTGGCGCACCACGTCGCTGGCCCGGTTCAGGGTGCGGCTGGCGGTCTTTTCCCCCCGCCCTCCGCTGATGGCCTTCACCTCTCCGGTGTACTGGTCCATGAGGACGAAGGACACCTGGGGCTGAAGCACCATGGTGAGAGATTCTCCGATGACTTCATCGCCCTCCTGAAGCTGCCAGGTCCGGTACTGTTCCACATCGTTCTGAGCTGCTTCCTGGCTCTCGTAGAGGCCGGTGTAGGAATCATTCAGCACATTGTTGTGCCAGTTTTCCAGGTTGTGCTCGGAAAAGTGCTCTGTAGAGCCGTCTGCGTGAGTGACGGAAAGCCGGTATTCCACAGAGTATTTGGCTGCGGAATAGTTGTCCGGGTTATTGACTTCCTCGTCCACGATGGCCTGAATTTCCGGATCCTGGGTGGTGTAGATCTGCAGGCCGCCGCTGTAGAGAAGATTGGACGCCTGGCTCTCCGAGTAGCCCAGCTGATTCATCAGGGCCTCCATCACCTGATCGATGAGTTCGTCTGTGAAATAGCTGTAGGGAGTGCTGTTTTCCTTTGTGAGCAGGTCCACGTCCTGAATGCGGTCGTAGACGTCGTCAGCCAGGGCCTCTTCCTGCTCAGCAGGGGTGATATAGCCCTGGTCTACCATATTCTGAAGAATGATCCGCCGCCGCTCCTCATTGGCCTCCCGTCCGGAGATGGGATTCAGGCGGGACGGATTCTGGGTGATGCCGGCCAGCACCGTGCACTCGGACAGGGTAAGGTCGGAGACATCTTTGTTGAAATACCGTTTTGCGGCCACCTTCACTCCCAGGGTGTTGTTGCCCAGGTTGATGGTATTCAGGTAATTGGTGATGATCAGTTCCTTGCTCATGCTCTTGTCCAGCTGAAGGGCCAGGTACTGCTCCTGAATTTTCCGCTCAATGAGGTCGCCCCAGTTGTCCTCGCTTCCGCCGCCCAGCACGTTGTTTTTAATCAGCTGCTGGGTGATGGTGCTGGCGCCTCCGCTGTAATCGCCGCTGATGACGCCCCAGGCCGCTCTGGCAATGGAGCGCAGGTCAATGCCGTTGTGCTGCCAGAAGCGGGCGTCCTCAATGGCGACGAAAGCGTCTATGAGATCCTGAGGAAGCTCGTCATAGGTGGCTTCCTCCCGGTTGGAACCGGTTTTGACCAGGGTGTCCGTCAGATTTCCGGCGCTGTCGTAGATGGTAGTGGCATAGCCGGCGGGCACAATACTCTCCAGATTCAATTCCGGAGCCTGCTCGATGATGCCGTTGATCATGCCGAATCCCATTCCTGCGCCGGTGACACCTAAAAACAGGAACAGGACAAAGACCAGCTTGACAAAAGAAAAGCTCAGCCTGGAGAAGTATTTCTTCTTTTTGGACTGAAGAGCGTTCAGTCTCTGCTCTGTTCCGCTTTTTCCGTAATTCATAAAACCTCCTTTCCGGGATTTCCCAGTCGGTATCTACATAGTATACCAAATATCATAAAGGAATTCAACTTTTCCATTATTTTATGACCAAAGTGGGGGATGGGCGGGAAAAAACGGCCGGCGCTTGTGTTTTCTCCCATTTTTCGCTATAATTGATTCAGCAAGTACAGAGGAGAATTCACAATGATTCCAGAGTATAAGATCCTCTATGAAGGAGGAAGCGGAGAGATTACAGAAAAAAAATCCAGGTTCATCGCCACATTAAAGCCGGTGGAATCGGAAGAGGAGGCCCTGGCCTTTGTGGAGGAGATGAAAAAGAAATACTGGGACGCCACCCACAACTGCTCCGCGTTTGTGATCGGGGAGAGAGGGGAGCTGTGCCGCTGCAGCGATGACGGGGAACCCAGCCAGACAGCGGGAAGGCCCATGCTGGATGTGCTTCTCGGGGAGGAAATCCGCAATGTGTGCGCCGTAGTGACACGGTATTTCGGCGGAACGCTTCTGGGAACAGGCGGCCTGGTGCGTGCCTATTCCGGGGCGGTAAAGGCGGGCCTGGAAAACTGCCGGGTGGTGACCAAGCGTCTGGCAAAGGAGCTGACTGTAGGGACGGACTACAGCGGCGTGGGAAAAATTCAGTATCTGGCGGCTCAGAATGGGATCACGGTCCTGGACAGCCAGTACGGGACGGACGTGACCTTTTCATTCCTGGTTCCGGTGGACGAGGCGGATCGTTTTGCCGCCCTTCTCACAGAGGGGACCAACGGGCGCTGTTCCATCCAGGTGAAACGGGAGCTGTATTACGGCCTATTAAATAAGGAAATCCTTCTTTTCTGATCAGGGAGAATCAGACTGCGGGGAGGAGAGGCCGTTTTTCGTCAAAACCCTTGCAATCTCCCTATGAAGGTGATATACTTACCAATCGGTAAGAAAACGAGACAGACTAAGGACCGCCGGGCGCGGGTCCTTAGTTTTTTTCCGCGGGAAAGGGCTGTCTGCGGGACGGCTTTTCCGCGGACAGGCGCCGCGGCGCATATATTTTGAGAGGAAGAAGAACGGATTATGAGAATCAAGAGAGAAGACGTAAGGAACATTGCCATCATCGCCCATGTAGATCACGGCAAGACGACCCTGGTGGACTGCCTGCTGCGTCAGAGCGGCGTGTTCCGCGCCAACCAGGAAGTAGTGGAGCGGGTAATGGATTCCAATGATATCGAGAGAGAGCGCGGCATTACCATTCTCTCCAAAAACACGGCTGTGGAATACAAGGGAACGAAAATCAACATTGTGGACACTCCCGGACACGCGGACTTCGGCGGCGAGGTGGAGCGGGTGCTCAAAATGGTAAACGGCGTGATTCTGGTGGTGGACGCCTACGAGGGCCCCATGCCTCAGACGAAATTCGTGCTGCGCAAGGCCCTGGAGCTGGATCTTCCGGTGATTGTCTGCTTAAATAAGATCGACCGCCCGGAGGCTCGTCCTCAGGAGGTGGTAGACGAGGTCCTGGAGCTGTTTATGGACCTGGACGCCTCCGATGAGCAGCTGGACTGCCCCTTTATCTATGCTTCTGCAAAGGGAGGCTTTGCGAAGAAGGAGCTGGACGATCCGGAAGTGGATATGTCTCCCCTTTTTGAGACCATTATTGATTACATTCCGGCTCCTGAGGGAGATCCGGAGGCTTCCACTCAGGTTCTCATCAGCACCATCGACTACAATGAGTATGTGGGCCGTATCGGCGTGGGAAAGGTGGACAACGGCTCCATCCGGGTAAACCAGGACTGCGTGCTGGTAAACCACCACGATCCGGATAAATTCAAAAAGATCAAGATCGGAAAGCTGTACGAGTTTGACGGATTAAACCGGGTGGAAGTACAGGAGGCGGGAGTCGGCTCCATCGTGGCTATCTCCGGCATTGCCGACATCCATATCGGAGATACCATCTGTTCCCCGGATCATCCGGAGCCCATTCCGTTCCAGAAAATTTCCGAGCCCACCATCGCCATGGACTTTATGGTCAATGACAGTCCTCTGGCCGGCCAGGAAGGAAAGTACATCACTTCCCGCCATCTCCGCGACCGTCTGTTCCGGGAGCTGAATACGGATGTGAGCCTGCGGGTGGAGGAGAAGAGCCCGGACTGCTTCAAGGTATCCGGAAGAGGAGAGCTTCATCTGTCCGTGCTCATTGAGAATATGCGCCGGGAAGGTTATGAGTTTGCCGTCAGCAAGGCGGAAGTGCTCTACAAATATAACGAAAGAAATCAGAAGCTGGAGCCCATGGAGCTGGCTTATGTGGATGTGCCCGATGATTTTACAGGCATTGTAATACAGAAGCTCACCAGCAGAAAGGGAGAGCTGCAGGGAATGAGTCCCTCCTCCGGCGGCTACACCCGTCTGGAATTTTCTATCCCGTCCAGAGGCCTGATCGGATACCGGGGAGAATTTATGACGGACACCAAGGGAAACGGTATTTTAAATACCAGCTTCGAGGGCTACGGTCCCTATAAGGGAGACCTGTCCTACCGTCCTACCGGCTCCCTTATCGCCTACGAGGCGGGAGAGTCCATCACCTACGGTCTGTTCAACGCCCAGGAAAGAGGAACGCTGTTTATCGGACCGGGAGTGAAGGTGTATTCCGGAATGGTTGTGGGTTCCTGCCCGAAGGCGGAGGATATTGAGTTAAACGTCTGCAAGACGAAAAAGCTGACCAATACCCGTTCCTCCAGCGCCGATGAAGCGCTGAAGCTGACGCCTCCGAAGGAGATGAGCCTGGAGCAGTGTCTGGATTTCATCGACACGGATGAGCTTCTGGAGGTGACTCCCAAGAGTCTCCGGATCCGCAAGAAGATCCTGGATCCCACTCTGCGCAAGCGGGCAATGATCAGCAAAAAGTCCCAGCAGTAAAGAAAACGGGGCAGTTCCCGACCCATTTCCGGCGGGAAATCCGGACGGCGGAAAAACTGCTTTGACAGGGAATGGGATTTCGTGTTATAGTACAGAATAAAGAGAGAAACCGATGAGGGAGGAGAGTATCTCTGAATCCGAAAGCACAGAGAGCGGCCTGCAGGTGAGAGGGCGGCGTGACGGAACAGAGGGAATGGGCTCCCGAGGGCAAACTGAAATCGCGGGACAGAGAGCCGGCGCCGGTCCATGGAGTGGCCGGCAGGCTTCGGCATCCCGGTAGAGAGTAGGGGAGACGCAGCAGACAGTCCGGCGTTACAGGGACTGCGCGCCGGTTATGGCGCGGGCTGAGAGCGCCTGAAAAGGCGAAATCAGGTGGCACCGCAGGGAAAAACGTACCCTCTGTCCTGATCCATGAAATCGGGACAGGGGGATTTTTTATTATTACTAAAACGGAAAGCGTTAGGAGGAAAACTGATATGGGAAAAATTATTTTGACGGGAGACCGGCCCACGGGACGGCTCCATGTGGGACATTATGTGGGTTCCCTGAGAAGACGGGTGGAGCTGCAGAACTCCGGCGAGTATGAGAAGATTTTCATTATGATCGCCGATGCCCAGGCCCTGACAGACAACATTGAAAACCCGGAGAAGGTACGCCAGAATATTCTGGAGGTGGCGCTGGACTATTTATCCTGCGGCATCGATCCGGCAAAGACGACGATCCTGATTCAGTCTCAGATTCCGGAGCTCTATGAGCTCACCGCCTACTATATGGATCTGGTGACCGTGTCCCGTCTTCAGAGAAATCCCACGGTAAAGAGTGAGATTCAGATGAGAAATTTCGAGGCCAGCATTCCGGTGGGCTTTTTCACCTACCCCATCAGCCAGGCGGCAGATATCACTGCCTTCAAGGCGACCACAGTGCCGGTAGGCGTGGACCAGCTTCCCATGATCGAGCAGACCAAGGAGATTGTCCACAAGTTCAATTCTGTTTACGCGGAAGTGCTGGTGGATCCGGAGGCCCTGCTTCCGGAAAACCAGGCCTGCATGCGTCTTCCCGGCATTGACGGAAAGGCGAAGATGAGCAAGTCCCTGGGCAACTGCATCTACCTCTCCGACACGGCCGATGAGGTGAAAAAGAAGGTCATGAGCATGTACACGGATCCCACCCACATTCAGGTGAGCGATCCCGGCCACATTGAGGGAAATACGGTGTTTACTTATCTGGACGCATTCTGCCGTCCGGAGCATTTTGAGCGGTATCTGCCGGATTATGCCAGCCTGGATGAGCTGAAGGCCCACTACCAGAGAGGCGGACTGGGCGATGTGAAGGTGAAGAGGTTCTTAAACAGTGTGCTGGAGGAGACCCTGGAGCCGATTCGCGCCAGAAGAAAAGAATTTGAGAAGGATATTCCAGAGGTATATCAGATCCTGAAGAAGGGAAGCGAGGCGGCAGAGGAAGTGGCGGCCCAGACCCTGTCCGAGGTGAAGAACGCCATGAAGATCAACTATTTCAGCGATGAGGAGCTGATCCGCTCCCAGTCAGAGAAATACAGCAGGAGCGAATAATCATCTGGAGTCAGAAGGGAAGCTGGGAAGCAGATCCATCCGGTTGCAGTGGGAGAAAAAACCTGTTATGATGATAGAGATGGCACAGGCGTCCGGCGTCTGTGCCGGACGAATGGATATGAGGTGGAAGATGAGCGAAAAATACGAAGAGAAATGCTGCGGCTGCAGCCGGCATAAACATCGCAGCGAGGAAGAGGAGAAAGCCCTGCTCAACCGGCTGAACCGTATCGAGGGCCAGATCCGCGGAATCAAGAATATGGTGGAAGAAGAGCGCTACTGCATTGACATTTTAAATCAGGTGTCCGCCGTCCAGGCGGCTCTCAACAGTTTTAACCGGATCCTGCTGACGGACCACATTCATACCTGTGTGGTAGAGCGGGTGGAGAAAGGCGATACGGAAGTTATCGACGAGCTGTGCCGGGCGATTCAGAAACTGATGAAGTAAAGTGCTGGCAGGGCAGGAGTGACCGGGCGGAGATTTCTGCCCCGGTTTCGCCTGCTTCTGCTGTTTTCGGCAGGCGGACCGCCGTAATTGTACAAAATTGTATAAATTATTTATTCAACAAAAAATATTTCAAAAAAGAGTTGACTTTTCCATTCTTTTGTTATATACTACCAAAGGTATCGAGGCGTGGCTCAGCTTGGTAGAGCGCTGCGTTCGGGACGCAGAGGTCGCAAGTTCAAATCTTGTCGCCTCGATGATCCGGCCTATTGGTCAAGCGGTCAAGACGCCGCCCTCTCACGGCGGAAACCCG
>DXBC01000027.1 GCA_019116745.1 Candidatus Lachnoclostridium stercorigallinarum | reverse complement strand
ATTATATAAGTCGGAAAGAATCTTGTGGTATAAACAGGGACAGATTAGATAAAAACCACGGAAATACAAGGGAGTGCTGGAATTGGCAGACAGGCAAGACTAAGGATCTTGTGGGTGTATGCTCGTGTGGGTTCAAGTCCCATCTCCCGCATAAGTACGAAGGCGTATCCCCCGGTCGGAGGATGCGCTTTTTTGCTTATACATGACCAGAGCCGGCGGATGGAAGAAGCTGTCAGGCCGGGAGAAAATCGGCGGCATGCCGGGAAAAGGAGAAAATGGATATGACGATCAAAGTTGGAATTTTAGGCTACGGAAATCTTGGACGGGGAGTGGAGTGCTCGCTGAAGCAGAATCCGGATATGGAACTGGCGGCAGTGTTTACAAGGAGAGATCCGGCATCTGTGAAGATTCTTACAGAGGGAGTAAAAGTTTACCATGCGGATGAGGCGAAGAATATGGCGGATCAGATTGATGTGATGATTCTCTGCGGAGGAAGCGCTACGGATCTGCCGGAGCAGACGCCGGAGTACGCCAAATATTTTAATGTGGTGGACAGCTTTGACACCCACGCGAAGATTCCGGAGCATTTTGCGGCTGTGGACGCAGCGGCGAAAGAGAGCGGCCATGTGGCCATGATTTCTGTGGGCTGGGATCCGGGAATGTTTTCCGTGAACCGCCTGTATGCGGAGTGTGTGCTGCCGGAGGGATGTAATTATACCTTCTGGGGAAAGGGAGTCAGCCAGGGACATTCTGACGCTATCCGCCGCGTGGAAGGAGTGAAGGATGCCAGACAGTACACCATTCCGGTGGATGCGGCCCTGGAGGCGGTGAGAAGCGGCAGCAATCCGGAGCTGACCACCAGAGAGAAGCACACCAGAGAGTGTTTTGTGGTGGCAGAGGAGGGGGCAGACCTGGCCCGCATTGAGGAGGAAATCAAGACCATGCCCAACTACTTTGCCGACTACGACACCACGGTGCACTTTATCACTGAGGAGGAACTTCAGAGAGACCACGCCGGCATTCCCCACGGCGGCTTTGTGATCCGCAGCGGAAAGACGGGATGGAACCAGGAAAACACCCATGTGATTGAGTACAGCCTGAAGCTGGATTCCAACCCGGAGTTTACCTCCAGCATTCTGGTGGCCTATGCCAGAGCGGCAGCGCGCATGGCAAGAGAGGGGCAGAAAGGCTGCAGGACCGTCTTTGATGTGGCTCCGGCTTATCTTTCTTCCAAAACCGGCGAGGAACTGAGAAAAGAAATGCTGTAAAGAGGCTTGCCAGAAAAGAAGAAAACGTCTACAATAGAGAAGGCAAAAGAACGCCGCCGTTTCCGGCGGCGTCTGAATACATGGAGGAACAGCTATGCTTACATTAGAACACATCTCCTTTGACGTCCAGGACGAGGGCGGGGAAAAGGGGATTATCAAAGATCTGAGCCTTACTCTGGAGGACAATAAGTTTATCGTGATAACGGGACCGAACGGGGGCGGAAAGTCCACGCTGGCCAGACTGATTGCCGGCGTGGCAAAGCCCACGTCCGGAAAAATTTATTTTGACGGAAAAGATATTACGGATGCCGGTATTACGGAGCGGGCCAATCTGGGCATCAGCTTCGCATTTCAGCAGCCGGTGCGCTTTAAGGGCGTGCAGGTACTGGATCTTCTGCGTCTGGCAGCGGGAAAGATGAACCTGTCTGTGGCAGATGCCTGCCGCTACCTGTCTGAGGTGGGACTGTGCGCCAAGGACTACATCAACCGGGAAGTGAACGCCAGCCTGTCAGGCGGAGAGCTGAAGCGGATTGAGATTGCCACCGTTCTTGCCAGAGGAACGAAGCTGTCTATTTTTGACGAGCCGGAGGCGGGAATCGACCTGTGGAGCTTCCAGAACCTGATTCAGGTGTTTGAGAAGATGAGAAATGCCATTCACGACAGCTCGATTCTGATCATTTCCCATCAGGAGCGGATTCTGGACATTGCGGACGAGATCGTGGTGATCGCCGATGGAAAAATTCGCAGGCAGGGTCCGAAGGAGGAGATCCTTCCGGAGCTTCTGGGAACTTCATCAGCCGTGGATGTGTGCAGAAATTATGAAGGAGGTAACTGATATGGATCAGATCAAGTTAAATTTGCTGAAAGAGGTTGCCGATCTTCACGGGGTGCCGGAAGGCGCCTATAATATCCGCGCTGACGGGAAGACGGCGGACAGAAATACCACTGCCAATATTGACATTATATCTAAAGAAGATGGAAGCGGCATTGACATCCGCATCAAGCCGGGAACGGTTCATGAGAGCGTGCACATTCCTGTGATTATCAGCGAGAGCGGACTGTCTGAAGTGGTATACAATGACTTTTATATCGGAGAGGACTCAGATGTGGTCATCGTAGCGGGCTGCGGCATCAGCAACTGCGGGCAGCAGGATTCTGAGCACGATGGAATCCATCGCTTTTTTGTGGAAAAAAACGCAAAGGTGAAGTATGTGGAGAAGCACTACGGCGAGGGCGACGGCAACGGAAAGAGAATCTTAAATCCGGTGACAGAAGTCCACATGGACGAGGGCAGCTACATGGAGATGGAGATGGTTCAGATCAAGGGTGTGGATTCCACCATCCGCAAAACGGAAATGGATCTGGCTGCCGGGGCGAAGGTTGTGATCAAGGAGCGCCTGCTTACTCACGGAAATCAGACGGCGGTCAGCGAGATCAGCGCCCGCTTGAACGGTGAGGGATCCAGTGCCAACATCATTTCCCGTTCCGTGGCAAAGGGCAATTCTTATCAGAAGTTTGTGTCCCGCCTGTTTGGAAATGCGGCCTGCAGCGGTCATTCCGAATGTGATTCCATCATTATGGGCAACGCAAAGATCCAGGCAGTGCCGGAGATCGATGCGGAGTGCACCGACGCGGCTCTGATCCATGAGGCTGCCATCGGAAAGATCGCGGGAGATCAGATTATCAAGCTGATGACTCTGGGACTGACGGAGGAAGAGGCGGAGGCGCAGATTGTAAACGGCTTCCTGAAATAAAATCAGAAAATCATCCGGAAATGGTTTTTTCCAGAGGGCGGAGGTGCTGAAAGCCTCCGTCCTTTTCATATGCTGATAGAGAGAGGGCGGGGGCTGGTTGCAGCCAAAAGCCCGGCTTCCCGCCGCCCGGAGAAGGGAGGAAGCTCACTGAACAGTCAGAAACTGGAGGATCTGCTGAACCTGGCCCTGGATGTCGGAGCGCAGGAGAGAGAGAAATCCCCGTCTCTTCAGACGGGGTATCTGGCGGAGGAGCAGCGGTGGGAGCTGATTGTGCGCTACTTCGGAGACATCAGCAGGCTGGAGCAGGAGGAAATTCAGGTGGAGAAGCTGCTGGGAGGCTATGCCATCATCACCGTGCCGGAGGCCAGGATTCCGGAGATTGCGTCCATGCCGGAGATCGAGTATGTGGAAAAGCCGAACCGGCTGTTTTTTTCGGCGGACCGGGGACGATCTGCTTCCTGCATTACACCGGTGCAGACCGGACCGGAGGGGCTTACTGGGCGGGGAGTTCTGGTGGGAATTATTGACTCCGGGATTGATTATGCTCATCCGGATTTTCGAAATGAGGACGGCACTACCAGAATTCTGGAGCTGTGGGATCAGAGTCTGGGGCGGATATTTACGGAGGAAGAGATCAATGAGGCGCTGGCGGCAGGAGAGAGAGACAGGAGCCGTCTGGTCCCTTCCGTGGATTTCAGCGGGCATGGAACGGCGGTGGCCGGGATTGCCGCCGGCAACGGCCGGGCTTCCGGAGGCCGCTACCGGGGCGTGGCCTATGAGAGCAGAATTTTGGCAGTGAAGCTGGGAAGACGGGGAGAAGGTCTGTTCCCATGGACTACGGAGCTGATGAGAGCCTTGGATTATTCCGTGCGGCGGGCCCGGACTCTGCGGATGCCCCTTGCATTGAATCTGAGTTTTGGAAACACATACGGTTCCCATGACGGCACCAGCCTGCTGGAAACCTATCTGGACACGATTTCGGGATATGGCAGGACTTCCATCATAGCAGGCACCGGGAATGAGGGAGCCGGCAACGGTCACGCTTCCGGCAACGCTCTGCCGGGGCGAATCAGCCGGGTGGAGCTGGCGGTGGGAGAATATGAGACCGGTTTTGGTCTGCAGCTCTGGAAGTCTTATGTCGATGAGATTTCTGTAAGCCTGATGACGCCGTCAGGCCGTATCATCGGCCCGGTGGAGCCGGCTATGGGTACCCAGAGACTGAGAGACGGCGGTACGGAGATTCTTCTCTACCACGGTTTTCCCAGCCCCTACAGCCAGGCTCAGGAGATTTATTTTGACTTTATTCCGGAGAGAGATTATGTGGACAGCGGAATCTGGCAGGTACTGATCCGGGGAGAGCGGATTGTCACGGGACGATATGATCTGTGGCTGCCGCCGGTATCTACGGTGAACACCTCCACCCGCTTCCTTCAGACAGATCCGGAGATCACCCTGACTGTGCCATCCACATCATCTATGGCCATCTCTGTGGGGGCGTATGATGGCGGCTACCGGGCATATGCCGATTTTTCAGGCAGAGGCTATACCAGGCTGACAGATCAGGTAAAACCGGATCTGGCAGCTCCCGGCGTGGGAATCACAGCGCCCCGGTCAGGGGGAGGCTACGGCAGTTTTACGGGAACCTCCTTTGCGGCTCCCTTCGTCACGGGAGCGGCAGCTCTGCTTATGGAATGGGGAATTATCCGTGGAAATGATCCCTATCTCTACGGGGAGAAACTGAAAGCCTATCTGCGCAGGGGAGCGGAGCGGCTTTCGGCGGAGGAGAGCTGGCCAAACCGGAAACTGGGATACGGGATGCTCTGCGTCCGGGACAGTATTCCGGACGGGCGGTGACTGCGGGAGCAAAAGGCACGGCGCCTCAAAGTTTTGAAAAAAAGCTATGAAAATCACAAAAATGTGATACAATAGTCATATCTGTGTTTTAATGGTCATATAATAGGAAGAGGATTTTTGAAAATACAAAGGAGGATGGGATTGAACATCAGGGAAACTGCGGAACTTTGGGAAGAACAGTATTTGAGTCCTTATGCCTCCCTGAGCAGAAATACCAGAGGGAGGGACAGGGAAGAGGAACCCTGCGATATCCGCCCGGCATACCAGAGAGACCGGGATCGGATCCTGCACTGCAAGTCTTTCCGCCGTTTAAAGCACAAGACCCAGGTATTTCTGGCTCCGGAGGGAGATCATTACCGGACAAGGCTCACCCATACCCTGGAGGTGTCCCAGATAGCCAGGACCATAGCCAGGGCCCTGCGGCTGAACGAGGATCTCACGGAGGCCATTGCCCTGGGACACGATCTGGGGCATACGCCCTTCGGGCATTCCGGAGAGCGGGTGCTCAATGAGATCTGTCAGGACGGCTTTGCCCATTACCGCCAGAGCGTGCGGGTGGTGGAAGTCCTGGAGAAAGAGGGAAAGGGACTGAATCTGATCTGGGAAGTGCGGGACGGCATCCTGAATCACAGGACCAGTGGTCATCCTTCCACTCTGGAGGGCTGTGTAGTCCGTTTTTCCGACAAAATCGCATATATCAATCACGACATTGACGACGCCATCCGGGCCAGGCTGCTGAAGGAGGAAGAGCTGCCGGCAGAGTATACGGACGTTCTGGGCCGCAGCGTGCGGGAACGGCTGAACACGCTGATCCACGACATCATCCTCACCAGCATGGGCAGGCCGGAGATTTCCATGTCTCCGGGCATGGAAGAGGCCATGCAGGGCCTGAGAGCCTGGATGTTTGAGCACGTTTACACCAATCCGGTGGCAAAGGCGGAGGATGGCCGGGTGGCGAAGCTGATTTCGGAGCTTTACGACTATTATTACATACATCTGAACGAGCTTCCTCTGGAATACCGCCGTCTCATGGAGAACGGGGAGAAGAGGGAGCGGGCAGTCTGCGACTACATTGCGGGCATGAGCGATATTTACGCCATAGATACCTTTGAGAAGCTGTTCGTACCGAAAGCCTGGAAGGTATAGGAGGTTTAATATGTACTATCCAGATGAAATTGTAGAGGAAGTGCGATCCAGAAACGATATTGTGGATATTATTTCCGGCTACGTCAGGCTTCAGAAGAGGGGGAGCAATTATTTCGGGCTGTGCCCGTTTCACAATGAAAAGTCCCCCTCCTTTTCTGTTTCGCCGGGGAAGCAGATGTACTACTGCTTTGGCTGCGGAGCCGGGGGAAATGTGATCACCTTTCTCATGGAATATGAAAATTACACCTTTGCCGAGGCTTTGAAGGTGCTGGCTGACCGGGCGGGAGTGACCCTTCCCCAGGAGGACAATTCCAGAGAGGCGAAAGCCAGGGAAGAGCTGCGGACCACTCTGCTTAAGATCAACAAGCTGGCGGCCAGCTTCTTTTACTGGCAGCTTCACCAGCCTCAGGGGGAGATCGGCTACCGGTATTTTAAAAACCGCGCCCTGACCGATGAAACCATAAAGCGCTTCGGCCTTGGATTTGCGGGGAAAAGCGGGGGGCTCTATCAGTTCCTGAAGGGGAAAGGCTACGACGATGCCATTTTAAAGGAAACGGGACTTTTTGCCATTGAGGAGCGGGGGGCCAGGGACAAGTTCTGGAACCGGGTAATGTTTCCCATTATGGATGTAAACAACCGGGTGATCGGCTTCGGCGGCCGGGT
>DXBC01000026.1 GCA_019116745.1 Candidatus Lachnoclostridium stercorigallinarum | reverse complement strand
GGCCACTGGCTGCCTACCCGGGTATCCGGCGCCCTGGTAGTAATTATGATCATTCCCGCCATCTTCAAGAAAGTAAAAGTGGGAAAGCAGGATATTCCCTCAAAAGAATACACCATGCGGCAGTTTAAGCGCATCGGCATGAAGATTTTCATCCCGGCCCTTACCATGGGAGTGCTCTCCCTGCTCTTTGCCCTGTTTACAGATATCAGCGCTCTGGTAGGCGTGGCCTGCGGCGTTATCGTTTCCGTCATCCTGCTTATGTGCTATTCCAGGGACAACAAACCGGTTACCTTCCTGAAGGATTCTGAACGTCTCTTATCCATGATGGGACCGCTTTGTATGCTGCCTCAGCTTCTCGGCGCTCTGGGAGGCGTCTTCACCGCTGCCGGCGTGGGAGAGATTATCGGACAGATGGTATCCGGCATTGTTCCCGAGGGAAATGTCACCGTGGGAATCATCGTGTTTGCCGTGGGCATGGCCCTGTTTACAGCCATCATGGGCAACGCCTTCGGCGCCATCACCGTAATGACCATCGGAGTGGGAGCTCCCTGTATTCTCGCCTATGGGGCTGATCCGGTGGCAGTGGGAATGATCGCCCTGACCTGCGGTTACTGCGGTACCCTGCTGACACCCATGGCAGCCAATTTCAACATTGTTCCCGTGGCGGTTCTGGACATGAAGGACCGGTTCGGCGTAATCAAAAAGCAGGCTCCCATCGCAGTGATCATGCTGGTTATCCAGATCATTTACATGATCGCTCTTCACTGACAGAGAGGACGGGGACTCTCCCCGTTCTTCAGATATGAATTCTCAGATTTATGATTACAGGAAAGGAGTTATTCAGATGAAAATTTTAGTGACAGGATTTGACCCCTTTGGGGGAGAAACTGTAAACCCGGCCTATGAGGCCGTAAAGCTCCTGCCGGACACCATCGGCGGCGCGGAAATCATTAAGCTGGAAATCCCCACGGTGTTCTCCGCCAGCGGTCCCGCAGTGGAAGAAGGCATCAGAAAATACCAGCCGGATGTGGTCCTCTGCATCGGACAGGCCGGCGGACGGGCCAGCATCAGCGTGGAGAAGGTAGCTATCAACTTCGTGGATGCCCGCATCCCGGACAACAGCGGCGAACAGCCCCTGGACGAGCCCCTTCAGGCAGACGGACCGGCGGCTTACTTCTCCACCCTTCCGGTGAAGGCCATGGTACAGCACGTAAAGGACGCAGGTCTTCCCTGCTACCTCTCTTTCACTGCCGGTACCTACGTGTGCAACAGCATCATGTACAACGTCCTCTATATGTGTGAAAAGCGCTACCCCAACATCCGGGCCGGCTTCATCCATGTCCCCTACGCCTGCGGCCAGGTAATCGACAAGCCGTCCACCATGCCGTCCATGCCTCTGGAGACCATCGCCAAGTCTCTGGAGTATGCCATCGAGGCCATTGCCATCGACCGCGCTGACAGCGGCGAGAGCGCCGGCGAACTGCACTGAGAAATAACCGAACAGGAGAAGATTTTCTTTTCCTTCCGGACGTATCGCGCAAAAAAGATACAGAATCTGAATTTGTCAGATACTGTATCTTTTTTATTTCACACTTTTACAGGATTCTGTCTCAGCAGATCTCCGCGCCTGACGGCATATCTTTCTCCGGCGTCATCAGGGACAGGTTTCCCTTTTCGTCCTCCGCGCACAGCAGCATTCCCTCGGAGACCATTCCCGCCAGTTTGGCCGGCTTTAGGTTGGTCACTACCATAACCTTTTTCCCCACCATCTCTTCCGGGGTATAGTGAGCTTTGATGCCGCTGAGGATCTGGCGCACCTGGCTGCCGATCTTCACCTGGCTGCAGAGCAGCTTCTTGGACTTTGGAACTGCCTCGCAGGCGATGATCTCGCCCACCTGGAACTGGAGCTTCGCAAAGTCGTCGTAGGTGATCTCCGGCTTCGCCTCCACGTCGATTCCGTCGGAAGAAACGGCCTCAGAGGAGCCGTTTTCACCTTTCTCCTCACCGCCTGCAGCCTTCTCTGCCTCTGCTCTCTGGGCTGCCTGCATGGCTTCCACTTTCTCCAGCACTTCCTTCACATCGATTCTGGCGAAGAGAATCTCCGGCTTTTCCGTCACCTTGTTGCCGGAGGGATATTTTCCGAATACATCCATCTCCGGAAGAGTTCTCTTCTCCGTATTCAACTGCTTCAGGATCTTCTCCGAAGTTTCCGGCATAAAGGATGCCAGCAGGGAAGCGCCGATGGTGATGGCTTCCGTCAGATTGTAAAGTACTGTGGCCAGACGGTCTTTTTTCGCCTCGTCCTTTGCCAACGTCCAGGGAGCTGTCTCATCAATGTACTTGTTGCTTCTTCTGAAGATGCCGAAAATCTCTGTGATGGCGTCTGCCACCCGCAGCTGATCCATCTTCACATCCGTCTTCTTCACCGCTTCCAGAACCGTATTCTTCAGATCCTCATCCACCGGCTCCGCAGCGCCCGCATCCCTTACCACGCCGCCGAAATACTTGTTGGTCATGGAGATGGTACGGTTCACCAGATTTCCCAGAATATTGGCCAGATCGGAGTTCATCCGCTCCACCATCAGCTCCCAGGTGATCACGCCGTCGTTGTCAAAGGGCATCTCATGGAGAACAAAATAGCGCACTGCGTCCACGCCGAAGAAATCCACCAGGGTATCCGCATAAATCACATTTCCCTTGGACTTGCTCATCTTGCCGTCTCCCTGGAGCAGCCACGGATGGCCGAACACCTGCTTGGGCAGAGGAAGTCCCAGAGCCATCAGGAAGATGGGCCAGTAAATCGTATGGAACCGGATAATATCCTTTCCGATCAGATGCAGGTCCGCCGGCCAGTATTTCTCAAACAGCTCGCCGTTTTCCCCGTCACAGTCGTATCCCAGACCGGTGATATAGTTGGTCAGGGCGTCCAGCCACACATAAGTCACGTGCTTGGGATCAAAATCCACAGGAATTCCCCACTTAAAGGAAGTTCTGGACACACACAGGTCCTGAAGTCCCGGCAGAAGGAAGTTGTTCATCATCTCATTCTTGCGGGCCACCGGCTGGATAAACTCCGGATGCTGATTGATGTGTTCAATCAGGCGGTCGGCATATTTGCTCATTTTAAAGAAATAAGCCTCTTCCTTTGCCGGCTGTACCGGACGACCGCAGTCGGGGCATTTGCCGTCCACCACCTGGGACGGAGTCCAGAAGGACTCGCAGGGGGTACAGTACAGGCCCTCATAATATCCTTTATAGATATCTCCCTGATCGTACAGTTTTTTGAAAATCTTCTGTACCTGTTTCTCGTGATAATCGTCGGTGGTGCGGATAAATTTGTCGTAGGACGTGTTCATCAGGTCCCAGATTCTCTTGATCTCGCCTGCCACGCCGTCCACAAACTCCTTCGGCGTCACTCCGGCCTCCGCAGCCTTCAGCTCGATCTTCTGACCATGCTCATCCGTTCCTGTCTGGAACCGCACGTCATAGCCCTGCTCTCTCTTGTAGCGGGCAATGCTGTCAGCCAGCACAATCTCGTAGGTGTTGCCGATATGAGGCTTTCCTGACGTGTATGCGATGGCCGTTGTGATATAATACGGTTTCTTGCAATTCTGGCACATATCCAATCCTCCTTCTGTTTCCTGCCCCGGTTTTTCTGCCGCCCGCGGCTGCTCCGCCGCCCGGACTGCTTTTCACAGTCTGTAAAACGAAAAAAAGCCCCGCCTTTCCTTAAAGGCGAGACTTCCCCGCGTTACCACTTTAATTCATCCGCCCCTCACAGTGCGGATCTCTGCAACTGCATTTCACAGTCTGCGCGGTAACGGGCGCTCCCGTCGCAGGCTCAGCCTTCCCTCACCTGCTCTGCTCCGAGGCCATGTTCAACAGCCGCCCCATGCTCCCTTCTCAGCGCCCGGGATTCTCTGTCATGGTTTCTGCCGTCTACTCTTCTCTTCTCTGCATTTCCCTGTATTCTCCGGAAAATCATAGCTTTAGTTTAATCGTTTCCCCTGTCTTTGTCAAGCCTGGGACCGTCCGGAAAAGGTATGATTTGTCATCTGCCGCAATATATATTATAATTAGGAAAAAACCAGGAGGATACATCATGAATCACATCCATTCCAGAGGCCGCCGTTTCCGGAACGCGTCTGCCGCCATTTTGCTGTCGGCTGCGCTCCTGGCATCCGGCTGCCGCGGAGTGCCGGACATTACGGAGACATCCGCCCCGGCAGACCAGGACTACGAAGTTTATACAGAAGCCTCCGTTCAGGCGCAGAACGCCTTTGACCAGTTTACGGAAGAACTGTTCCGGGAGGAGATTTCTGCCGACGCCATTTCCCTCCACTACAGCCTTGCCGACCCCTCGGCTTACGGGATCGACAAAGCCGATTCCGCCTTCGGGGAAGCTTCCCTGGAGTCGATGCAGGCGGATATGGCGGACACCAGGGCTCTTCAGGAGGAACTGCGCCAGTTTGACCGCTCTCTGCTCACCGACGAGCAGCAGCTCACCTGGTCCGTGCTGGATTCCTATCTGGAGACCGCCCTCATGGGCGACGGACTGGAGCTGTACAGCCGGCCGCTCGCCCCCACCATCGGCGTCCAGGCCCAGCTCCCTATTCTGCTGGCAGAATATCCGTTCTACTCCAGAGAGGACGTGGAAGACTACCTCTGGATGCTCTCCCAGATCGACGTCTACTACGGTAAGCTGGAAGAATTTGAACGGGAAAAATCAGCCGCCGGCCTGTACTACAGCGACACGACCGTCAACCACCTGATCCAGTCCTGCGAGAGCTACCTGATACCGCCCCAGGAAAATTTCCTCACGGAAACCTTCGAGGAAAAGCTGGCGGGACTCACCGACGTCTCAGAGGATGAAAAGGAGGAATGGCGGCAGCAGCATACCGCCCTTATCGCCGAGCATTTTGTCCCCGCCTATCAGTCCCTTATCGAGACCCTGAACGAATTAAAGGGCACCGGAACCAACGACGCCGGCATGTGCGGCTATCCCCAGGGAAAGGAATACTATGAGTACCTGGTTTATGCCGCCACCGGTACCTCCTACGGCTCTGTGGACGAACTGACCGACGCCGTCACAAACCAGATTGAGGAGGACGCCATGACAGTGGCGGAGCAGCTTACGCCGGAGCTCTATGCCGAAATGCTCACCTGCTCGTTCCGGGAGACGGAGCCCACCCAGATTCTGGAGGCTCTCCAGGATCAGATCACCGACGATTTTCCGGAGCTTCCCGCCTGCTCCTACACGGTAAAAAGCGTGCCGGAAGCTCTGGAGCTGTCCTTAAGCCCCGCCTTTTACCTGACTCCTCCCATGGACCGGTACCAGGACAACGTCATCTACATCAACGGCAATGAGCAGTATGCCTCCACTCCCCTCTACACCACCCTGGCCCACGAGGGCTATCCCGGCCACCTGTACCAGACCGTATACTTTTCCTCCGTCTGCGACGAGCCGGTGCGTCACCTTCTCTCCTTCCCTGCCTACACGGAAGGCTGGGCCACCTATGTTGAGTTTCAGTCCTACTTCTTTGACAACGGACTGTCTCCCGAGCTTCAGAGCCTGCTCATGCACAATCAGGCTGTCACTCTGGGCATTCACGCCCTTCTGGACTTAAATATCAATTACTACGGCTGGACCAAAGACCAGACCGCCGCCTTTCTGGAAGAAACCTACGGCATCACAGACCGGGAAACATCGGACCGCATGTTTGAAGCCATGGTGGATAATCCTTCCAACTATCTGGAGTACTATGTGGGCTGGCTGGAAATTCAGGAAATGAGGGAGCATGCGGAGGAGACTCTGGGGACGAATTTTGACGCCAGAGCCTTCCACACTTTCCTGCTTGACATGGGGCCCGCTCCCTTCTCTCTGATCCGCAGCTATTTCCAGTCCTGGCTGGTGACCGCTCCTCTGGCCCGGAACGCGGCGTGACCCTTCTCCGACCCGCCTGCCCTGTCATATTTTCTGCACCGGGGAATATCTTTATAAAAAAGATACCCCGGTGTTTTCATGTCCTTTCTGGCCTTTTTCTCCAATATTCTCGTACCTCTGGTCCTGTTTTACATCATCGGTTTCGGAGTGCTGTCACGCCGGCCTGTATTTGACGATTTCTTAAAAGGTGCCGCCGACGGCATCCGCACCGTGGCAGGAATTCTCCCCACCCTGGTGGGTCTGATGACAGCGGTGGGAGTGCTGCGGGCTTCCGGATTTCTGGATTTTCTGGGAGAGGTTCTCACCGTGCCCGCGTCCTTTCTCCACGTTCCTCCTCCCCTGGTTCCTCTCCTCATCATCCGCCTGATCTCCAATTCAGCTGCCATCGGGCTGCTCTTAGACATCTTCCGGGAATTCGGCGCGGACTCCTTCACCGGAATGGCCGCATCCATCCTCATGAGCTGTACGGAAACTGTCTTTTACTGTCTGAGTGTCTATTTCGGATCCGTAAACGTGACGAAAACGCGGTACACCCTGGCCGGAGCCCTGATCGCCACCGCAGCGGGAACCATAGCCGCCATTTTTCTCGCTTCCCTGTAAAAAGGACACAGAAAAAACACAGGAACGTAAGAATTTCCTAAATTTTATGTGGTTGTAATGAGAAAAAAAATCATGTATAATCATTTGGAGACTTTTAGATACAGAATGTTCATGTCTAAAACAAAGGGGAAAAAAGTGGATAGCTATCAGACGCTGAATGACGTATTAGTCAATCTGTTTCGGGACATCATGGATATAGAGCAGAAAGCGGTGGCCACACAGGAATTTCAGGACATCACCAGCAATGACCTTCATGTCATTGAGGCGATCGGGGTGGGCAGCCCAAAAAATATGTCCACCATCGCCAGGGAGCTTTCCGTCACAGTGGGCACACTGACTATCGCCATGAACGGACTGGTAAAGAAAGGATACGTCACCCGCGAGCGGGGCCGGGAAGACCGGCGCGTCGTCTACATTTCCCTCTCAGAGAAAGGCAGAAAAGCCTACGCTCATCACGCCCGTTTCCACCAGGAAATGATCGGCGGAATCCAGTCCGCCCTGACTCCTGAGGAAATGGCGGCTCTGGTGAAAGCGCTGGAAAAGCTGAAAAGCTGGTTTGGAAGCTTTCAACCCAATGAATGAAGGAGGCACTACATGATGAAAAAATTTGCACTTTGCATGACAGGAGCTCTGCTGGCCCTTTCCATGGCGGCCTGCTCCCCCACGCAGACAGAAACCGATCCGGCCGCTGCTCTGGAACAGCAGTCCACCGGCGGCGCTGATGATAAAGTACCGGATCCCACCACGGAAGTTCTGGAGATTGCGTCCATCTACATTCCCAATGAGGAAAAAACCGGCCTGAGGCAGTCCATGGAAGGCCTGACCGCTGTAGATGTAAATTCTCTGGTGGCTCAGCTTGCAGAGGCCGGCGTTCTGCCGGCAGACTGTGAGGTTCTCTCCTACGAGACAGAGGGAGAAGAGGAAGATTCCGCAGCCGGCCCGGGAGTGGACGCAGGCGCGACCATCGCCTCCTCCGCAGTTCTCAATCTGTCTTCCATCCCCGACGGAGACTCCATTGACAACCAGCTGACCATCGGAGCCATCGGAAACACCATCACGGAAAACCTGGGCGTCCGCTCCCTGACCATTCAGGAAAACGGCACCACGGTGGCGGAGAACGTGACTTTCCAGAGCGAGTATGAAACCCTGATCACCGAATAATAACGGCCATTCTTCTGATGGAAAATATCTGACATGAATAAGAAAACAACCGGGTTCTGCCAGGCAGCAGAATCCGGTTGTTTTTTTGTTTTTTACAGCAATGCCCGCGCAGGCCGCTGATGTGTCTGCACGGGCTTCCGTTCTCCGGCTGAGCGGCTTTTACTCCGCTTTCTCCTCCAGATAATCCCAGGCAAACTGAGCATACATGGCAGCGCCCTGTTTGAGCACGCTCTCGTCTACCGTATAGTGATCGTTGTGGTTTTTGGCCGTATATCCCAGGGCCTCATTCCGGCTGCCGATAAAGCCGAACACTCCGGGAACCTTTTCCATAAACATGGCGAAGTCTTCGCTTCCCATCATCTTGGGCAGACTCTTCAAGCAGCCCTCTCCATACATTTTCACCGCTGCCGCATTGGCAATCCGGTTCAGATCCTCGTGATCGTTCACCACCGGGCCTGGGAAATAGTCGAATTTCAGAGTGGCCTTGGCGCCGAAGGAAGCCGCCACATGCTCTACAATATTTCTCAGAAGCCCCTCGGTCTTTCCTCTCATCTCCGCAGAGTGGGTTCTGGTGGTTCCCTCCATCACTACCTTGTTGGCGATGATGTTGAACCGCTGTCCTCCGTGAATTTCTCCGATGGTCACCACCAGCGGATTTAAGGGATCATTCATTCTGGACACGATAGCCTGAATCTCCGTGATCATATGGGCGGCAGCCAGAATCGCATCCGTACCCTGATGAGGCGCAGAACCGTGAGCGGAAACGCCCTCTACTTCAATGGTAAAGTTATCACAGCTGGCCATACGGGGACCGGACTCAAAGCTCATGTAGGGCGCGTCAAAATCGCCCCAGATATGGGCGCCGTAAATCGCGTCTACTCCGTCCAGAAAGCCATGCTCCACATAATATCTGGCGCCGTAGCAGGACTCTTCCGCCGCCTGGAAAATAATCTTTACATTTCCTTTCAGCTCGTCCTTTTTCTCCATCAGCATCTTGATTCCGCCCAAGAGCATGGCGATATGGCAGTCATGTCCGCAGGCGTGCATGACTCCCGGATTTTTGCTGCAGAATTCCAATCCGGTATGCTCATCTACCGGAAGAGCATCAATGTCGGCTCTCAGCGCCACCGTCTTCGTTCCGGGACCTGCCTTTCCGCCCTCAATCATCGCCCACAATCCTGTATAATCATCATAATAGTGGGGTTCTACGCCCATCTCCTCCAGCCGTTTTCCGATCTCTCTGGTCGTGTTTTTCTCCTCGAAGGAAAGTTCCGGGTATTGATGGAAAAATCTTCTCTGATCGATGACCCACTGCTCATTCTGTTCAGCCAGTTCTTTAAAATTCATGAAAAATCCCCATCCTTTCTGAAAATTTATTTCACAACACCATTATATACAAAAAACACCCCGCCGGCAAGCATTCTTTACAGCAGGGTGTCTTTGTTTCAATTGCGCTCGGCCAGCATATTTCCCAAGATTTTTACATGCTTATGCGCGGAGCAGCGGGATAAAGATGCTGGCGATGATAACGGAAGTGATGGTAACCGTCACGAATCCGCCTACGATCATCTGCGGGAGCATATTATCCATTAAGTAGTTCTTCTCGTCATCGTTGTCAGCCAGAGCCTTGGAAGCCTCCTCTGTCAGAACATAGTTCGGCGGGAAGCCATACAGAGCCGTAAGGCTGGTAGCAATTGCCATGTAGGGGCTGACCTTCAGGATCTTTCCTACGATAGTGGAGCAGATGCACATACCGACTACACCAACCACAATGATAAGTACCAGCGGTCCAAGGATCTCAAGCAGCAGCTCAGGAGTTGCGCTGTTGAGTCCGCCGAATACGTACATCATCAGAACAAACATCAGGAAATTGAAGCATCCGTTCTCTTTCAGGACGTTGGGACGCAGGAAACCAATCTCAGTAGCCGCAATGCCGAGAATCAGAGCGATTACCGCCTGGTTGATGGCGTATACGCCCATAAAGGTAGCGGTCCAGCTGCTGATCAGAGAAGACAGCAGAGCTACAATCATAATGGTGGCGAGGGAAACTGCGGTGGAATAATACTTATTCGGGATATCCGGGATGAGTTTCTTTCTCTTCTTCTCCTCCACAGCAAATTTTCCGTTTATTTCGTCAATCTCACCAGTTTTGGCAACTTTCTTTGCCTTGCCGTTTCTGAAGTCCTTCAGAAGGTTGCGTCCCTCTTTTTTCAGCATAACAGCCGTAAGAGGATATCCGGCAAAGCCCTGGCACACATACATACAGATCGCCAGCACAGCGGCTCTCTCAAGACCCAGGTTCTGCGCTGCCTCCTGCATCATGGTAGCAGCCACAATACCGCCGGTCAGAGGCGGAAGACCTGCTACGATGTAGTTAAAGTCAACGAAAATCGGGCAGATGATCATACATGCAGCCACCATTCCGGCCAGGCCGGCCAGACAGATCACAATGATCTTCCACTGCTTTTTCAGCTCACTGAGGCTGATGGATGTACCCATGTGGGTAATGCAGATCATAATAGCCAGAGTACCTCCGAGGGGCGCTCCGAAACCAGCCAGCGTAACGATATCCTTCGGGAAAAATGTCCAGTATCCCAGAAGGAACAGGATAGCCACCACGAATACGGACGGTATCCACGCTTTTGTCAGAGTACCGACAGTATCACCAAGAGCATAAACCACGCAGAGGATCAGCATGGCAAAAATTGGCGATGCGGCAATGAATGCCTGAAGTTGTTCCATAAGAATTTCCTCCTTTTCCTCCTATAATTTGATTCCCAATAAGACTCCAGGCGGCTGCCCGCCGGAGACTCCCGCGCCGTCCGTCTTGGGTCGGAGGCACGCCCCTCTATGTTAATATGGCAGCAAGGGAAACACCGACTGCCATTGGAGAGCAAAAATTGTCATTTTTTACGATTCAATTAAGTCATTATACCTTTTTCTATAAAAAAAGTC
>DXBC01000025.1 GCA_019116745.1 Candidatus Lachnoclostridium stercorigallinarum | reverse complement strand
AGTACTCTCCCACTCTCCTGGGGAGAAACAGGGCATAATACCAGCGGGAGTTACAGAACGCCGGCACGTGATTCTGCTTGAACAGGGTCCGGATTTTTGCCTGCACATCCCGGTTTTCGCTGCGCAGATCTGCCGTCTCCTCTGCAATTCGCTCTTTCATCCCCTGATTTTTAGCCTTTTCTCTCTTTACCCTGGCCTTTTTCAGCTTGTCTTCCGCTTTTCCGATCTCAGCATCATAGCTGGAGGCAATGGCTTCCCGGCGTTTTCGGACGGTAGAATTAATGCTGTCCTCCAGGGTCTTTTTTTCCGCATCCAGGGCTTTCCCCACTTTGCTTTCGTCTATTTTCAGCTGTTTTTCCCTGTCCTTCGCCACGCCCAGTTCTTCCAGCGCGGTTCTGGCTTCTGTCAGAAATGCCATCTGATCTGTCATCTGCTGTCCCATACCGGTTCCTCCTTCGTATCTGCCATTTAGTAATAGATTACTACAAAAAACGGGCTTTCACAAGGGGATTCATACCCCTGAAAAATTTATCCTTGCCAAATAAAACAGATTTCCTGTATACTGAAAACAGAATATTCATGAAGGAGAAAAATCATGTTTCGTATGTGGGGAAAAATCTGGAAAGATAACCGCCTGGTGAGGGATACCGTCGCCTGTATTTCTGACTATTCTCTCTCCAGAACGCAGATGGTGTTCCAGGCTCTTGACGAGATCTGCTACACCTTTGATCTGGGAAAACCCATCTGGCTGGATGCCAATATTCACGACTTTCAGATTCACGACAAAACCCGTTTCCGCCAGGACAATTTTATCGAACAGATCGATTTCGACTATCTGGAGATCCACGTCATTGAAGAATGACCGGTTCTTCCGTCTTTCATGAAACAGTATTTTCAGTGCAGACTGAGGGAGGGCGCCTATGGACATAAGAAAAATTTCCATTATCGGTTCCGGAACACTGGGCATTATGTACGGACGATTCCTGAGCAAACACCTTCCCGCCGGCAATGTCCGTTTTATCGCCGACGAGAATCTCATCGAAACCTACCGGAACACCAGCATCATCTGCAATGGTTCTCCATGCCGTTTTACCTTTGTTCCTTTCGGGGCAGACGATCCCGCTGATCTGGTTATCTTTGCCATGCGTTTCGGCGAACTGGAGGATGTAATCCGCCGCATCGGCAGTCAGGTCGGGAAAAATACGGTGATTCTCTCCCTGATCAACGGCATAACCAGCCAGGATATGCTCAGCCGTGCCTTCGGCAATGACCGTGTTCTTCTGTGTACCGTTCAGGGCACAGACGTTTCCCGGTCCGGCAACCAGATTACATACACGGATATGGGTGTGCTAAACATCGGTACCCAGGACGGTCTGCCCTCTGATTTTATAAAAGCACTCACCACATTTTTTGACAGCATCGGTTTTCCCTATCATTTTTCCACGGACATGAAAAAAAGTCTCTGGGAACGTCTGGTTTTCAATACAGGCATCTGTCAGGCTGTAGCCGTATATGAGACCAATTATGAGGGAGTTCAGCGGGAAGGAGAACCCCGCCAGATCATGATCAGCGCCATGCAGGAAGCCGTTCAGGTCGGTCAGGCCGAAGGAATCGCCCTGGACGACCGCACCGTCTCCGACTGGCTCACCTTTATCGACGGACTGGACGGCATCAGCATCTCCTCCATGCGCCGGGATCTGAGAGCAGGCCGGCCCACAGAGGTGGAACTGTTTTCCGGCACCATCCGCAGCCTTGCAAAAAAGCACGGGATTTCCACTCCCACCAATGATTTTCTTTATGACAGGATTAAGGAAATGGAGGCCACACTATGAAAAAACCCTCTGAAATTTTTCTCTGGAACAGGGCTGCTGAAGATTACGCCTCTTCTCAGGAATTTTCCGCTTTTGCAGAAGCCAACCGGACTATTGTGAAAAACCGCTTTCCAAGATTTCACGGAGAAACCGTTCTGGATCTGGGCTGCGGTCCAGGCTGGTACACAGAATATTTCCGCTCCTGCGGCACCTCTGTCATCGGCTGCGATGGATCTGAAGCCATGATCGCCAAAGCCAGAGACTCCTATCCCCTCTGCCGATTCGATCTGGCTGTTCTGGGAGAATCCCTTCCATACGAAAGCAACTCCTTTGACCTGGTCTTCTGCAATCAGGTTCTGATGGATGTTGAAAAACTGTCGGAAACACTTTCGGAAACTGCCAGAATCCTGAAACCCGGCGGTCTGTTCTATATGTCTGTCGTTCATCCGGCATTTTACGATGCACCGTGGCTGGCCGATGAGACCGGCTTTCTCAGGTATAAAAAGCTGGAACGCTATCTCTCTGAATACAGCTTCAGCAATTTTTTCTGGGGAGAAACCAGACACTACCATCGCCCCATATCCGTCTATATCAACGAGGCATTTTCCCACGACCTGCAGCTTGTCTCCATCACTGAGCCCCCTGCCTACGATGGAACAGAAAAATCCGCCGAATTTCCTCTGTTTTTGTTTATGGAATTCTGCAATCACAAGTAAAGGGGATGACCAAATACCGGTTTTTCCTACGATGGGAAAATAGCTGTCCGCACGGGCCCGGCAGCCGCCTGCCGGGCTGATTTACACAAAAACACCCCCTCAGAATTCACTTTCACAAGCCCGAATCCCGAGGGGGTGTATCTTTATTTATTTTCTCATCTCTGGGCGCAAAACCCTGCTGAAATTTTCTCGTATCATATCTTTTTCACATCTTTCCCATCACGCCAGGAATATCAGCAGCACCACAAAAGCGCACACCGAAATGGGCATGGACAGGGAACCGGCCAGGGCCGCCACATTGGTGTCGCATCCCAGTTCCTGACTGAAAATGGTAGTCACGGAAGAAAGGGGTGCAAATACCACCACCGTCAGCGCCGTCTTGCAGGCGGGGTCGATAGGCAGCATCTGGACTGCCAGAGCAAACAGAATGGCAAATCCGTAGCGGACAAAAATAATCTTTGACACGGAGGCGAGGGAGTGCAGGGAGAATGACAGCTCGATCTGCATTCCGATCATAAACATAATGATGAATACGTTGGCCTCACCGATCATGGAAATAATGGTCATGCAGGGATCAGGAATTTTCAGATTAAACAGGGAAATCAGGATCAGGAACATATAGACATCAAAGCTCACGCTCCTGCTCAGCTTTTTTACAATGGCCATAACTGAAAATTTGCTGTTTTCATCCACCTCAAATCTGGCAATGGCGCTGGATCCCCCAAGGCACATGATACAGTTTCCAATATCAAACATAATAATATAGCTGAGAATTTCCGGAGAAAAAAAGCTCTGGCAGAATGGGACTACAAACGCCCCGATATTATATCCGCTGGTGCAGATCATGGCGTTGGCCTTTTCCAGCGGCGTCTGTTTTCTGGCCAGAAACTTGCCGGTTGTGAGCAGAAATGCGTTGCACAGAAATCCCAGAAGCAGGGTGATCAGGGTCAGCAGACTGAAGGTGATTCCCCCGAATCCGGAGATAAGGGCGCAGGGCAGAGTAAAGGTGACAATAATCTTCGACAGAACAAAGCTGTCCTCCTTTTTCAGAAGTCCGATCTTCCGGCTGAACATTCCCAGTATGATGATAAACACAAAACCGGCAGCCTTGATGATAATATCAAACACAGTTCCATTCCTCCCTAAATATCTTCTGATTTGACATAAATCCCATACGATACTAGCACGAAAAAAAGAGTCCCGCAAGCGGAACTCTCTTTTTCACGTATCTTTATTTAATATCCCAGTTCTTCCCCCACTAAAATCAGCTTCATCCGGCCATTTTGTCTGGATTTTCTGGTAATCACGATCTCGCAGCACATGGTATCCGGCGTGAAGCAGTTTCCGCACCGTCCCAGATTGCCGCAGGCCGTATTTCTTCCCGACCTGACCGCCAGAATAGGGCAGACTTCATTTTGAATCCGGTCTATGGCCGTTTCAACGTCTTTTGAAATCTTATTGATGCCGGCGACGATGATCACATGCTTCGGTCCGTAAATCATCCGGCTCAGCCTTGTCCCTGCCCCGTCAATATTGACCAGTTCTCCGTTTTCCGTAATTCCGTTGGTACTCATGAAAAAGAAATCTGCTCCCACGGACTGCTGATAGATCCTGTCTGCCTCCGCCGGATCCTTTCCCTCGTCTTTCAGATCCAGCATCCCACAGTTTTTTTCTCTCAGCCCGTCAAAGAGACCGATCTGTTCCAGCGTCACCGAGCCGCCCCAGCTCACCGACGCTCCGTCCGGAACCATTTCCAGAATCAACCTCAGAGCTTCTTCCTTATCACGGCAGTAAAAACCTTCAATATTTCTTTTTTTCAGGCCATTTACAATCTTCTGCGCTGTCTCCCGGCGCAGCTCCAGTTCTTCCGTCCGCATCTCCATATGTTCCAGCTCCCTTTTCAAACCTTTTTCAAACGCGCCGCTCCGCTCTCCGGTATCTCCAGATGCCCGCTGTGACTGATCATGTACCCGGCTGTCTCATTGGCAAATTTCACGCATTCCTTCACGGGAAAGCCCCGGTTAAATGCGCTCAGAAATGCGCCATTAAACGTATCCCCCGCTCCCACAGTACTCACCACAGACACCGATTCCGTATCCACAGAATCCATCCTGCCCTTTTCTGCTATCAGCACCGGATTTTCCCCATCCCGGGCGATCACCAGACGTCCATCCGACACAAGAGCGGACGCTGCCTCTCCCAGTGTCTGTTTTCCTGTCAGCGGACCAAACTCCTCAATTCCGGAACCCAACACTACATCCGCCAGGCGGATCATCTCCCCATAATACCGCCGGCGCTCTTCACTCAGGCCATAGGTCTCTATTCTCGTGTTCAGATCAAACACAAACAGAGAATCTGTCTTTTCCTTCATCTCCGCCACAAAGTCCCTCACGGCTCTCATACTGTCTCCGTCATTGTTCAGCGACATTCCTCCGGTAAAAATCAGGGAATCCTGAGAAAACAGTTCCGGGCTGAAACTTTCAGCAGAAAATGTGGGATATCCGGCCCCCGGCGGAATCCAGGAGAACATGGTGCGGTCGCCGTTTTCCTCCACCACGGCGATGCAGACCATAGCTCCCCTGTCTCCCACAGGAGAAAAAGACATATCCACCCCATATCTCTCCATTTCGCCTTTCAGGAACATTCCCAGGCGATCCTGACACAGATCCGTCACAAAAACGGGACGCTCTCCCAGCTTCCCCAGAACCGCAGCCGTATTCCCCGCCGTTCCCCCCGACCGGAGTTCCACCTGGCTGCTTCCAATAATTCCCTGACGGATCAGAGACAGATTTCTTTTTGCTTCCCCATAGGGAATGATCAGATCCGCACATAAATCTCCTATGCACAAAATCCGTCTCATATTCTACATCTCCACAGCTTTTGCTCTGACACAGAACTCTTTTACTTTCTCCAGATCCTTTCTCACCAGCACACCATTCTCCTTTATGCTGGTTTTGGTCAGAGAATCCACCCCGGCAGGCCGGACGGCGCGAATGGCGTCCTCCACATTGTCCGGTCCCAGTCCTCCGGCCAGAATTACCGGAACATCCACGGCTTCCACAATCGCTCTGTCGATGCTCCAGTCATGAGTCTCCCCGGCGGCGCCTACACCTGGCACCGTCTTGGAAACACTGTCCAGAATCAGAAGATCTGCGTACCGGGATTTCGCTTTTGCGTCCTCCACGGCACTCTCGTCCACGATTCCCACTGCCTCCATGAGAAGCACATCCGGGATTTCCTCTCTCATCTTTTCACGAAACTGAGGACTCCCTGTAAAGTTCGCGCACAGATGAAGCACATCCGGCCGAAGCCGTTTTGTCTGGTCCAGAATGTCCCTCTCGTTGTCCGCTACAGAAATCAGAACCCGCACTGCTTTCCCTTTCAGCGCTTCAAAAATCTGTCCGGCTTCGTCTTCATGGATGGCACAGGGGAATTTTCCGCCTGGAGTGCCCACCAGCACGCCGATACGGTCAGCTCCCGCTTCCACACAGCCGAGAGCCTCCTCCACCGTCTGTATTGAGTAGATCTGTGTAAACATAGCTATACCTCCAAGTCATAGTCTCTGCTGCCTGTCAGCCGTTACTGTTCCCCATAAGATCTCAGTGTGTCAAACAGCACCTGACGGAAACGCTCCTCATTAAATTCCAGAGCCACGTCCACATTGGGAACGGGATTCCACTGTACAAACTGTTTCTCGTGGGCGATATCTTCCTTCGGATCTTTTCCCATGTACTCTCTCCAGTCGCACACAGTCATTCCTCTGGTAAATTCGCCCTTCGTCTCCACGTCCACATGAACCTTCGCGCTCTTTGTGATAATATCCGGATCCACCAGCCAGGACACTGCACAGGCATCACAAAGGCCGGTCCGCCCGTTCATACCTGCCGTAAAGGACAGAATCTCCGCGGCAAAGTCCGCCACCGGATTGCCGATCTTTTTCAGAATCTCCACATCCTCCGGCGTCATATGATTCTGTCTGGTCACGTTCAATCCCACCATGCGGATGGGAATTCCCGACTCAAACACGATCTTTGCCGCTTCCGGATCCACGTAGATATTAAACTCCGCCGCCGCTGTGGTATTTCCCGCAAAGGCAGATCCTCCCATGCAGAGAATTTCAGGAATCCTGTTTTTCAGCTCCGGCTCTTTCAGGATTGCCTGGGCCACATTGGTCAGCGGCCCAAGAGCAATCAGAGTAATATCGTCATGGTTCATAAAAGTGTCGATCAGGTAATCCACCCCGTGCTGCTTTTCCAGCTGTTTTTTCGGCTCCTCTATCACCACGGTTCCAAGGCCGCCGCTTCCATGCACCTCTGTGGCGCGGACCAGCTTGTTCAGCATGGGCATATCGTATCCTGCGTACACAGGAATATCCGGCCGCCCGGTGAGCTCTGTCATATATCTGGCGTTTCTCTCCGTATATTTCAGGCCGGTATTGCCGCCCACCGCCACAATGCCTTTTACATCCAGGTGTCTGATGCACAGCATCAGGGCAAAGCAGTCGTCAATTCCCGGATCGCAGTCGATGACCACCTTTCTCTTGTCACTCATTTATCCATACCTCCAAATGCAAGTTATTTTCTGCCCTGCTGAATCTTTCTCAGACGGCTCATACGGATAGAGCTGATCACTACCAGAGCGATGATGGTCGCCGCATAGGGGATCATATCCAGGAACTCTGTGGGGAAGGTTCCTCCCTGTCCTTTCAGAGTCGTGGCCAAAGCGTCTGAGAAGCCGAAGAATACTGCAGCAATGGCCGATCCCACAGGATTGCCTTCAGCAATGTTCATAGCGGAAAGTCCGATGTAACCACGGCCGTTTACCATGTTCTTCATAAAGAAGCTGACCCAGCCCATGGACATGAATGCGCCGCCGAAACCGCACAGCACACCGGCATATAAAAATGAAATATAACCGATTTTCTTTACGTTGATTCCTACGGAGGATGCCGCCTGAGGATTCTCACCTACTGCTCTCATTCTCAGCCCCAGTCTGGTTCTGTACAGGAAGAACCATACCAGGAATACGCTGATAAATGCGAAATAAGTGAGTACGTTGTGACCGGAAATCATCGGTCCAATCAGCGGAATCTTCTCAATGAGAGGAATCGTGATGGTAGGCAGTGTATAAGCTCTGATGGCAGCGGAAGTGGTAGCTTTCTCGCCGGTGATCAGATACATGGCAAATACGGTGCCTCCTGTCGCCGCCAGGTTGACAGCGATACAGGTCAGATACAGGTCTGTCTTTCCGGAAAGGTTGGCGAAAGCGATTACCCAGCCCACAAATACGCTGACTACAATCGCTCCCAGCAGGCCGATCCACACATTTCCCGTCATTCCGGCAAATACCACGCCGCCCAGAGCTGCGGAAAGCATCATACCTTCCAGAGCCATGTTAAGCATACCGGCTTTTCTGTTGATAACAGCAGCCAGAGCCGCAAAGATCAAAGGAGTTGACAGACGTAACGTTGAAAATCCAAAATTTGCAAACCAATCTAACGTAAACATATTATTGCTCCTTTCCTTTGCCATCGTCCTCGGACATGAGCTCTGCCACTTCTTCCTTCTTGTCCTGGGCAAGGCCTTCTTCCGCAGCTTTGTAGATCATCTTCTTCTTGAATCTTCCCATGAACTCCTCAGCAGCAACCAGAAGGATTACAATACCCTGGATAACGGTGATGAACTCGATGGGAATATCTCCTCTGGAGTTTACCACGTCCGCGCCGATACGGATGTATGCCAGCAGAAGAGCTGCTACCGGCACCAGAATGGGATTTCTTCTGGCCAGAACCGCCACCATCAGGCCGTCGAAGCCGTGCTGGGTACTGGCCGTCCATTTAAAACGGTCATAGTTTCCAAGAATTTCGCAGGTTCCGCCAAGGCCGGCAAGAGCGCCGCCGATCAGCTGAGCTACAACGATGGTTCCCATCATGTTGATACCGCAGGCCTTCGCAAACAGAGGATTGCTTCCCACAACTCTCATCTTGTATCCGAATACCATCTTATAGAACAGAATGGCCACTGCGATTACAGCAATAATGGCAATAAACAGACCGGACTGAATACGGAATTTTCCAAAGACATTGGGAAGCACCGCATTGTCAGGAAGGGGATAGGATCCCATGGATCCGATGGTGGGGTCACGCATGAGATACTTCAGTACCCAGATGGAAAGGAATACCAGGATACTGTTGAGCATCAGGGACACTACCACGATATTGGCTTTGAATTTGGCATCCAGAAGAGCCGGGATGGCGGTGATTACAATACCTGTCACTGCTCCCACCACCAGAAGAACCAGCAGCATCAGCGGGAATGGAAGTCCCTCTCCGATATTGATGGCTGCCAGAGTCGTCATACATCCGGAAAACATGAAGATACCTTCACCGGACAGATTGAACTTGTTTACCGCATACATAAAGCAGAAGCAGAGTCCTGTAAATGTAAAGGGAATTGCCAGGTTGATAATACTTCCTATACGTCTCACGGATGAGAACGGTCCCAGCACAAACTGCTGGATAATGTAAACCGGGTCGTCACTGATCAGAAACAGAGTTACCAGGGCGATGATATAGGCGATACCCACCGCCACCAGAATACGGATCAGCTCAACCGTCATTTCGATTTTTCTCGTTTTGTTCATAACAGACCCTCCATTTCCTCGGCAGTCATAGTTTTAAGGCCAAGCATATACTCACCCAGCTCTGCCTCCGACACTTCATTTGCCTTCGGGAACGCTGCAACTACCTTGCCCTTGCGAAATACCAGAAGACGGTCTGAGCATTCCAGAACTTCGTTCAGATCTGCCGAGATCAGAAGTGTAGCGGTTCCTTCTTCTCTGGATTTTCTTACAATGGTCTTGCGGATCATTTCCGCCGCGCCTACGTCAATACCGCGGGTGGGCTGGTTTGCGAGAATAAAATTGGAGCCTGAAGTAAATTCTCTGGCCACAACCACTTTCTGAATATTACCGCCGGAAAGCATACGAACCGGCTGACTCTTGTCGTCACAGGCAATCTCAAAATCCTTGATATACTGATCCACAATCTCATCAATATATTTTTTCTTCATGAACGGGCCGCTCTTATATTCTTTCTTGAAGAAACGGTCTGCTACAATATTATCGCGGATGGACATATCGCCGGCACAGCCGTATTCCATACGATCTTCCGGAATATACGCCATTCCCATGCCGCGGATGTCGTGCACATTCTTGCCTTTGATATTGTTTCCGTTTACTTCCACGGTTCCGGAGGTAAAGCCGGCCATGCCGCTGAGCACGTCCGACAGATCGCTCTGGCCATTTCCCTCTACTCCTGCGATTCCCACAACCTCGCCTTCGTGAATGTCAAAGGAGATGCCGTCCAGAACATGTTTGCCGGTTTCGTTAATCTTCACCAGATCCTTGATATGTACCACAGGCTTGCCCAGCTTCGGATCCTCTTTTTCAATTTTTAAAACAACATCACGTCCTACCATCAGACGGGAAATATCCGCCTCGTTCATATCCGCAAGATCGTAGCTGCCCAGGCAGTAACCATGGCGCAGAACCGTAACGCGGCTGCAGATTCGTTTCACCTCTTCCAGCTTATGAGAAATGAAAATAATGGAGTGGCCGCTGTCTCTTAACAGGATCAGCTGCTCAAACAGCTCATCTGTCTCCTGAGGTGTCAGCACGGCTGTCGGTTCATCCATGATAATGATCTTCGCACCCTTGATGAGCACTTTCATGATCTCTACCTTCTGCATCTGTCCTACAGACAGATCCGCCACCTTCATTTTGGGATCGATGTTGAAATTGTACTTATCCGCCACTTCCTGCGTCATGGAAACGGCCGTCTCAAAATCAAACAGTCCGTTTTTCATGGGCTCAATGCCAAGTACAACGTTTTCTGCCACAGTCAGGGACGGAACCAGCATAAAGTGCTGATGAACCATACCGATTCCCTTACTGATGGCATCCAGGGTGTTTAAAATCTTGGCCGGCTCCCCATTGATCAGCACTTTGCCTTCCTGAGGAGTCTCCAAGCCGAACAAAACCTTCATCAGAGTGGTTTTGCCGGCGCCGTTCTCACCTACGAGCGCAAGAATCTCACCTTCATGAAGCCAGAAGGTGATATTCTTGTTGGCCACGAAGCCATTGTCGTATATCTTGGTGATGCCTTCCATTCTCAATACTTCCTGAGCCATACTTTTTCCTCCTATGTTATATCAGCAGGCCCCACAGGAGAGGCCTGCTGATATATAAGTGATTATAGAGTACTCCGGTTTCCCGGATGATGTTCCTGAATGATTACGGAGCTACGGAATCAAGCAGAGCCTGATACTCGGACTCATCTGCGAAATCATAGTAGGACTGAACCTCAAGCTCGCCGTTTGCGATCTTCTCTTTGGACTCTGCCATCGCGTCTCTTACTTCCTGAGGAACGTTCTGCTGGAAGAACTCGTTGTCCACATAGCCTACTGCGTTGTCAGACAGACCCAGGCTGTTTACCTTGCCCCATACATCCTCGCCGCCCTCAACCTGCTCGAAGAATGCAACCAGAGAATCGCCTACGTTCTTTAACATGGAGGTCAGAATCACATCTGCCAGCTCCGGATTCTCGGAATCCTTGTAATACGCATACTGGTCAGAGTCTACGCCGATTGCCCAGTTTCCAGTCTCAACACAGGCCTCGAACAGACCAGTACCGGAACCTCCGGCTACCTGATAGAACACGTCCGCGTTCTGGTCTCTTGCCTGAGTCAGACACAGCTCTTTCATCTTAGCCGGCTCAGTCCAGGAACCAACAGCGGCCTTAACTACCTTTACGTTGGGATCATAGTCCTGTACGCCATTGATGAATCCGGTTACGAAGTCGGAGATAACGGGGTTGTCCATACCTACGTTTACAGCAACTACGCCGCTCTCAGTCATACCGGCAGCCATCTGTCCTACCAGGTAAGAACCCTCATTCTGAGCGTAGAAGATAAATGCAACGTTGTCCGGGATCTCAGACTCATCCATAGAGTCATCAAATACAACGAACTCATTCTCCGGATACTCCTCAGCCAGCTTCATTATAATGTCTCTGTAAGTGGAAGAAGCAACGATGTAGTGATAGCCTTCGTCGATGGCATCCAGCATGGTATCTTCCCACTTGTCTGCCTTTGTCTCATCGCCGGCCTCGATGGTCTTGCAGTCCCAGCCCATCTCTCTTAATCTCTCCATACCAGTCTCGCCGGAGTCGTTGAAGGACTTATCACCCAGGTTTCCTACGATGTAGGCAATGCTCTTGTCCACATCACCGGATGCAGCCTCGCCGCCCTCATCAGCAGCAGTCTCACCGCTGTCGCCGGAATCCGTGGTGGAGCCGGATCCGCCGCCGCATGCTGCCAGCGAAAATGTCATAACGCCGGCCATGGTCAGTGCCATCAGTTTTTTCAGTTTCATAATCTTGTTCCTCCTTTTTTTGGATAAAGTGTTATTATGTACTTTATTTAAACCTCGGTGAGATTTTTAACCCACTTCATAGAGCGGATCCGCCAGATTCCCACCAGGGCTTCTAACACAATATTAAATTTGATTACAGAGATTACCACGTAGGGCGACAGGCCCAGTACAAAAGCGCTTAAAGCTGCCAGAGGTATGGTAATCAGCCACATGGTAAAGATGTCGGTGATAAAGCCGGTCTTTCCGTCTCCGCCTGCTCTCAGAGCTGCTATCATTCCCGTCATCTCCATTCCGGAGAATGGCCAGATCAGAGCGAATATCACCATAAACCAGCGGGCATATTCCGCTGCATCGGGAGTAAGATCGTAAATTCCCACAAACATACTTCCCAAAATCAGAGTCAGGACTCCCAGAATGGTACCCCCAGCCAGTCCGATCAGCACCAGACTGTAAGCCTCCTGCCGAATTTTTTCCCGGCTTTCTCCTGCTCCGATGGTCTTTCCGATGGTAACGGAACAGGCGTGAAGCACACCGTTCATCGCGCAGCCAAGAAGCTGATACATTACATTAGCCACATTATATCCGGTGACAATTACCGTGCTCATCTGCCCTGTAATGGAGCTTCCCGCAGTCGTTCCCGTAGACCAGATCATCTCGTGGGCCACAATAGGAGCTCCCACTTTCAGAAAATCCATACTCAGCTTCCGGTCTCTCCGAAGCATGTCTCTGGGTTTTAATCCGATAGTTCTCTCTTTTCGGAACACAAACCGGCAAAGTACTGCCAGTTCCACCAGGCGGGCCATAACCGCTCCGCAGGCGGCTCCCCGGATTCCCAGTTCCGGAAAACCAAAAGCTCCGAATATAAAACAGTAATCCAATATAATATTCAACGGATAGGAAATGGCATTGGTAGTAAAGGAAACCTTCATCTGCTCAATACCTCTGCAGCACGCAAACAGCATACTGCTGATGGCACAGGGCACGTACATCCACGCCGCAATTCTCAGATAAGAGGCGCCCAGTCCTATCAGTTCCGGATCGCTGCTGTAAATGCGCATTACTTTTTCCGGCCAGATCATCACCACCGCCGCCACAACAGCAGCGAATACAGCGATGTATCTCACACCTACGGCAAACAGCGTCCGTATGGAATCCAGCTCCTTCTTTCCCCAGTATTGAGAGATCAGCACACAGCATCCTACAGCAAAACCGTTGCACACTGTATAAAATACAAAGAACACCTGCTGTGCCTGAGACACTGCCGACATCTGTATCTGATCAATCTGTCCCAGCATAATGCTGTCCAGCGTGTCCACACTGACCCGCAGAAGCTGCTGCAGAATAATGGGAAAAGCCAGAATCAGTATATTTTTATAAAAAGAAGTCTTTGTTACAAACAGCGGCGTTTTTCTCTCTGCCGCGCCGTTCATGCCTGTCCGCAGCGCTTAATACATTCCAGCAGCCACTTTCTGAACACATCCAGATGAAGCTCTACCGCCACGGAAGCATTGGGAGCCTTTCCCAGGCTTCTTCCCACAATATCTGTCACCGTATGTCCTGCCGTATATTCTCCCCGGCATTCCACATCCAGAAATGCCTCTTTACAGGTCAGACACTCCGGAATCACCGCTGCCGCCAGAGCAAGGGCGTCGTGCATCAGGGCATCCTCGCCGCCGTCCTTGCAGCGTTTAAACATATATTCCAGAATATCGGCGCTCAGCACGGAAGCTTTGCTGCCGAATGCTCTCAGTTCCTGCTCATCTTCACGGCCCAGCACCGCTTTTGTAGTCACATCCAGGCCTACCATGGTCATGGGAATTCCGGACTCCGTCACCATCTTCGCCGATGTGGGATCTACCCAGATATTAAACTCCGCTGTGGAAGACACATTGCCTCCCGCGACAGCTCCTCCCATAAACCAGATGTGTTTGATCTGCTGTTTCAGCTGAGGATACAGGCTGATGGCAATGGCGATATTGGTCATAGGTCCAATCACTAAAAGCTCCAGCTCTCCATTTTCCTCTTCCGCGATCCGGTGGATCACCTCAGGCGCCATATCCCTGGAGAAAGAAGTCTCTTTCGCATCGGGAATCACCACATCGCCCAGTCCCGTCTTTCCGTGAGTCGGTCCATAGTAATCGCCTCTGGGATAAAACGGAAGAGTCGCGCCTCTAGCCACCTCTACATCGATTCCCAGATATTCTGTCAGATTCAGATTATTGGCAGAAGTATACTCTTCCTTTACATTGCCGTTTACGGATGTAATTGCCCTCACATTGATTTCCGGACAGCCGAACGCAGCCATCAGCGCGATCGCATCGTCAGTTCCCGTATCGCAGTCGATGATAAATGGTCTTTTCATTTCTTCCTCCTGAGATGGCATTTTAAAATACCATAAAAAACATTTTCCGAAAATAATTTCTTTATACAAAGCATATTACTATTTTCCGGCTATGTCAACCATTTTTTGTGCATTTTTCATACTTCTTTCTTTACTGCAATTGGTTTATAGAGTATAATTTACATATGTTTGTTTTTTGTACTATAATTGAACGCTTGACCAGCACAGCGGAGAGGAGAACCTTATGACAATCAAAGAACTGGCCCGGCTTGCAGGCGTATCCGCTTCCACAGTCTCCAAAGTAATGAATCAGAAAGACGAGGGCATCAGCGCGGAAACCCGGGAAAGGATTCTGAGCCTGGCAAGAGAATACGGCTACAGCCCCTATTCCTCTATTTCCACCATCCCATCCAAAACACCTCTGATCGGAGTAGTCATGCGTTCCCAGTCACAGGAAATCGCAGAAGGCATCATGGAACAGGCCCAGGCCTCGGGCCACCGGGTCATTTATTCTGTCAGCGGAAACAGCCTGAAAACAGAATCCCAGACTTTAAGTATTCTGTGCAGAGCAAAGGTGGACGGCATTCTCTGGGAGCCGGTTTCTTCTGCCAGTCTTTCCCTGAAGACCATTCCGGATAAGGCGGGGATTCCCTACCTTCTGTTCCAGTGTCCATGGGCGGCAGATTCCGAATGTATCCAGTACGATGCCCTGGCAGCTTTCGCCGTAAAAAATCTTCTGGACCGATACCACACCTCCATTGCCTGCCTTCTTTCCGATATGGAAGAAGACCGCCTGTTTCTGGAAGGCTATAAGAAATCTCTCTTCGACCACGGCATCCTGCCGAAGGATTCCCTGGTTTTTTCGGAGATTTCCCCGCTGCTGCTGCAGAAAATTTCTTCCCGGCTGGTGAGCGGTGTGGTTTGCTCCAACTATACCACTGCCCTGGAACTTTACGGAAAGCTGACCTCCCTTCACTATTCCATTCCCAGGGAGCTTTCTATCATCGCCATGAAAGACGGACAGTTTCAGGAACTGCCTTTTCCATCCATCTCCTGCTGTCCCGTCCCGGAACGGGCTTTTGGTCAGTATCTGACAGACAAGCTCCTTCACCTGGAAGATCCTGAGTGGAGCAGAAAAGCTTTCCGGCCGAAAATCTCCCTGAACGGTCTCTCCACCGTGGCCTTTCCTCCTCATATGCAGGAAGAAAGAGTTCTGGTGGTGGGAAGCATCAATATCGACCACTATCTGAATGTGGACCAGCTCCCCTACTCCGGCAGAACAGTGATGACCACAGACTCTCTGGTATTTCCCGGGGGCAAGGGCATCAACCAGGCCGTGGGCGTCTCCCGCCTGGGACATATGGTCACCCTCATCGGCTGCGTGGGAACGGACACAGACGCGGAAATCATCGATAGCGCTATGGAAAAACATTCTCTGGACACCTCCGGCATCAAGAGAGTCTCCGGGGAACAGACGGGAAAAGCGTACATTTTCGTGCAGAAAAACGGGGAATCCATTATTTCCATTCTGTCAGGAGCCAACCACTGTCTGACTCCCGGCGATATTACCAAAAATCACTGTCTGTTTGAACACGCCGGATACTGTCTGATACAGACAGAGCTTCCGGATGATACAGTCCTGGCCGCCTGCCTGGCAGCCCGTACCTACGGGGTAAAGACGATTCTGAAGCCCTCCGCCCGCCATTCTATCCGCCCGGACATTCTTAAAAATGTGGACATTCTGGTGCCAAACCTGGATGAAATCAATGAGATCTGCCCCCAGGAATCCAAACTGGAAAACCAGGCTGAATATTTTCTTAACATGGGAATCTCTACAGTAATCGTCACACTGGGAAAAAACGGCTGTTATATGAGAACTGCATCTGAAGAAATGTATCTCCCGGCCGAAAACTTCCTGTCCATTGACAACACAGGAGCCGGTGACGCCTTCATCAGCGCCCTGGCCTCCTATCTCCTGTACGGATATGAGATGAAGGACGCCATCCGCATCGCCAATCTGGCCGCCGGCTTCAGCGTGACCCGCCGCGGCGTGGCTCCCGCCCTCATCGACAAGAACACGCTGGAAGCCTATGTGAGGCAGAAGTATCCGGAACTGCTGAAGAGCCGTGGGGAAGAGGAGGTTATTCTTTAAAAGAGACGAAAAAAAGCCGCCCGGCGCGCCGGGCGGCTTTTCATCAGTCTATCGCTCTTATTTACAGTCTCTTTAACAGTTCTTCCCTCTCACTCTCATATCCGGGCTTTCCGAGAAGGGCAAACATATTCTTCTTGTAGCTCTCCACACCCGGCTGGTTGAAGGGATTTACGCCCAGCAGGTATCCGCTGACACCGCAGGCGAACTCAAAGAAGTAGAACAGTTCTCCCAGATAGAAGGCGTTCTGCTCCGGAATGGTTACCATCAGGTTGGGCACGCTGCCGTCGGTGTGGGCCAGGATGGTGCCGTTCATGGCGCTCTTGTTTACAAAGTCCACACTCTTTCCGGCCAGGTAGTTCATTCCGTCCGTATCTACCTCTTCCTCCTGGAGAAGGATTTCCGCGGGAGACTCCTCCACGTTCAGAACTGTCTCAAACATCACTCTGGAACCGTCCTGGATGAACTGGCCCATGGAGTGAAGGTCTGTGGTCAGATCCACGGCTGCCGGGAAGATACCTCTCTGGTCCTTTCCCTCGCTCTCGCCGTAAAGTTGCTTCCACCACTCAGATACATAGTGTAGGCTGGGCTCGTAGTTGGCTACGATCTCCACGCTCTTGCCCTTTTTATATAAAATGTTGCGCACGGCTGCGTACTGAAGAGCCCCGTTCTCCTCAAAGGGCAGCTCCAGGGCTTTCTTCCTTCCGGAAGCCGCGCCCTCCATCAGCTGATCAATATCGGCTCCGCTTACCGCAATGGGAAGCAGACCTACAGCAGTCAGCACGGAAAAACGTCCGCCGACGTCATCCGGCACCACAAAGCTCTCATAGCCTTCTTCATTGGCCAGATTTTTCAGAGCTCCCTTTGCCCTGTCCGTGGTGGCGTAGATTCTCTTATTGGCTTCTTCCCGGCCGTATTTCTCAATCAGCATTTCCTTGAACACCCGGAACGCAATCGCCGGCTCCGTGGTGGTTCCGGATTTGGAAATGATATTGATGGAGAAATCCTTTCCGGCCAGAACATCCTTCAGGTCATGGATGTACTTGCTGCTGATGCTGTTTCCAACATAATAAATCTCCGGCGTCTTTCTCACGCCCTTATCCAGAACATTGTAAAAACTGTGACTTAAAAACTCAATGGCCGCTCTCGCCCCCAGATAGGAACCTCCGATGCCGATTACCAGAAGCACATCAGAATCATTCTGAATCTTCTCAGCCGCTTTCTTAATGCGCGCGAATTCTTCTTTATCATAATTTACAGGCAGATCGATCCACCCGAGGAAGTCGTTTCCGGCTCCCGTCTTATTCACCAGAACATCTCTGGCATACATGGTAGTTCCCTTGGCGTTTTCCATTTCCTCTGCGCTGATAAATTTTGCAGCCCTGGAATAGTCAAATGTCACTGTTTTTCCCATCGTTTTATCCACTCTCCTTTTCTTCTGTGATGGCGGCATGATCTGCGCTGTTCACAAAATCTTCAACAACTCTGCTTCATTATACCATAATTTCCCTGTATTTACAGTAAAATTTCTTATCTCTACGTCAAATATTCTCTGATGATATCTCCCAGGAGCTTTACCTCCTCCGGCTTTAAGTCTTTCAGCCAGTTCCCGTCAGACCGGTCCTTGTCCCGGCTTGCGGCAATCTGCTCCAGACTTCGCTTCAGAGAACCTGCATCTGCCGCAGGCTCCTGCTGCTGAGCTTCCCTTCTTCTTCGGGGCCGAAGCCCCCCTCGAAGCCCGGTTTCTCTCATTCCATCATCCCGCACTGCTGCGCTTTCTTTCACATCTTCCCGTTCCGCTTCATATACCGGAACTGCGCCGTTTTCCCTGCCGTGGGCAGCCACCGCCGGCTTATAGGCTCCGTCTTCTCCATCTGCAGCCGCCATCCTCCCTTTCCCCGGCCGAAAGAACAGGGAATTGTCCATGTAATCCTCCAGGGCCACCAAAAGCTGCTGCCGTTTTTCTCCCAGATTTACTCCCACATCCACTACCATGGTAAGCAGTCCTGCCAGGATTCCCATGGTACCGTAGAGCGCTATGTAATAAGTATCGCTGCGATACCAGTAGGCCAGAAACGCCGCTGCTCCCCCCACCAGAAAACACAGGAGTGTCAGCTGATTGGAAAAATTGCTCCAGCCTGACAGGGAAATCTTCATAAATTTAAAATCTGCCGCCTGCCTTTCCAGATATGCGGCCATGTTGGCTACCCCGCCGTTTAACCGGTAGGTACTCTCGATCCGCTGCTTCAGGGTTTTCAGATTCTTATTTTTCGTCATAGCCATATTGGTAGTTTCTTTCATTAATCGTTTGTAGAGGCTCTTTGTCATCCATTTGCAGATCATACTCAGCAGGCACAGCCCCGCCAGCACATACAGCACTTTTCCAGTCGCTAAAAATTCTTGCATGATAAATGCTCCCCTTTCTTTCCGGAATCTCTTTCCAGATACCCCCTATTATAGCGGGAGCTTTTTTACATGAGAAGATTAAAGGCCTTAGAATCGTTCGACAAATCCCACCCCGAATCGCACTGAAAGGCTGTTGAAGGGCTCTGTATCCGTCTTTTAAACCGGTGGAAGAACCGCCGTTTTCCCTGTATAATGAAATCACCGATTGATTCAAAAAGTCACCGATTTCAAAGGAGGAGTTTCCATGAACCGCATAACATCTGCCGTCCATTCCCTGGCTCAGACCAGAGGCAGCTTTTATCTCTACGACGAGCGTTCCATTTTCCGCCATATTGACCTGCTGAAAGAGACATTTCCCCAGGCGCGGTTTCTCTATTCCATCAAATGCAATTCCAATCCTCACATACTCCAAAGTGTATTCTCCCTGGGACTTGGAGCGGATGCCGCCAGTCTGGGGGAAGTTCTGGCCGCCGGGAAAGCAGGCCTTTCCCCGGATCAGATCTACTATTCCGCTCCCGGGAAAACCTCAGAGGATATCCGCCGGTCCATGTCTGAAGCCACTCTCATCGCCGACAGCACCGGAGAACTGCTGCGGATTCAGGCCGCTGCCGAAGAGGCCGGAAAAGTCGTACACGCAGGCGTCCGCATAAATCCGGATTTTTCTTTCGGCGGCGGGACGGGGACTTCTTCCAAATTCGGAATTGACGAAAGCCAGGTCTACGAATTTCTGGCAGAAAATCCTCTGAAAAACGTGGTGATCGATGGTATTCATGTACATTTGAAAAGTCAGGAACTTCGTTTTGACGTGCTGTCAGAATATTACAGAAATGTATTCCGTCTGGCCGAAGCTTTTGAGGCCGCTGCCGGGTGCCAACTGAGATTTCTCAACCTGGGTTCAGGAATCGGCATTCCCTATTCCCCGACCGACCGTCCCCTGGATTTTGAGGCCCTGAAGAATACAGCGGCGGAACTTTTTGACTCATTCCGCGCTTCCCATCCGGACACGGTCATATTTATTGAGACCGGGCGGTTTGCCGTGGGAAAAAGCGGATATTATGTCACCAGAGTGCTGGACCGGAAAATATCCCGGGGAAAAACATTCCTCATTCTGGAAAATACCCTGAACGGCTTTCTCCGCCCGGTTCTGGCCCGTCTCATCTGCCGGTATTCCCCCGATCTTTCCCCGGAAGGCTGCGAACCCTTATTTACCTGCCGGGATGAATGTGAGATTTTGACCTTCAGAGAAGAACCGCCGACCGAGCGGGTGACCCTGGCTGGAAATCTGTGCACCGCCGCCGACGTGATTGCGGAAGACATCTTCCTTCCCCATCTGGAACCGGGAGATATCATCGCCCTCACAAATGCGGGCAGCTATGCCGCTGCCCTGACTCCGTTCCAGTTTTCCTCCCAGGAACCGCCGGCGGAGTTTTTCCTGACGGCAGGGGGCGAAATCCTTTCATAAAAAACGGAAGCGGGGAAATCCCCGCTTCCAAATCTGTCACAGCTTTTCTGCCATGGCGATCATCAGCTTTACGGAGTTTTCCACCGCTTTCATCTCAAAGGTCTTGTAATCCATATCGGCGCTGTCGTCCGCCTTGTCAGAAATGGAACGGATCACCAGAAACGGAATACCGTTTAAGTAAGCCGCCTGGGCAATGGCCGCTCCTTCCATCTCCGTGCAGTAGCCGCCGAAAGTCTCTGTCAGCCAGTTCTTTTTCTCACGGCTGCTGACAAACTGATCGCCGCTGAGAACCCGTCCTTCAAACACGCCTACATCAGGGATCACCTCTTTGCTGCACTCCTTTGCCAGTTCCCGCAGCTTCTCATCGGCTTTAAATTCATAAACATCCATTTGAGGAATCTTTCCCGCCGGATAATCAAAGCAGGTAGCGTCCATATCGTGCTGTACTGCATCTGTGGCCAGCACAATGTCTCCTATGTTGATCTCATTTCTCAGAGAACCGGCAATTCCCGTATTTACCACCGCATCTACGCCGTATCGGTCCGCCAGAATCTGGGTGCAGACGGCTGCGTTTACTTTTCCCACGCCGGAGCGGACGACTACTACGTCCTTTCCTCTCAGTTTTCCTCTGTAAAAGTCCATGGCGGCTGCCCGCTCGATCCGGACATCTGTCATCTGATTTTTGATTTCCGCCACTTCCTGATCCATGGCTCCGATAATTCCAAGCATGATTTACCTCCTGTATTCATTTATTTTCTTCCAGTATACAGGAAAACCGGGCCTCTTTGCAAGGAAACCGTGAAGTTTCCCGCTCTTGACAGCCCTTTTCCCGCCAGATATAATGAACCTGCTAACAATAATTTTTATCACTTATGAGGGAAATACGGAGGAAAAACAAATGGTTTACAAAACACGCGGAACCTGTTCCACACAGATTCTTTTTGACGTAAAAGACGGCAAGCTGACAGATGTGAGCTACGTAGGCGGCTGCAACGGCAACTTAAAAGGCATCGGCAAGCTGGTGGAAGGAATGGACGTTGACGAGGTGATCAGCCGTCTGGACGGCATAAGATGCGGCATGAAGCCCACCTCCTGTCCGGATCAGCTGGCTCAGGCATTAAAGCAGTACAAAGCATCCCAGGCATAATTGTTCTGAAAGGAGAATACCAATCTCTGCATGACGCTCTGCGGCCAGGGCCGTTTTCTCAAAAAGCGTTAGCGAAAGCTGATAAAAGCTATCATTTTCAGAGAAAAATCCACGAGAGAAACTCAAAAAGCATCTCCCGTGGATTTTTCTCTTTTCACATTCGAGCCACACGTTCAATATGTATTCCCAGAAAACCAATCTCTTCCCGGCGGATCTTCTTTTTTAACTCCCTCTCCAGCCTGGTACAGATCTGTTCTGCCAGGGAATAAGACAGCGGGAAGCTTTCCTTTGCGTAGTCTTCCAAATCCAAACTTACCTGCTCTTCTCTCATAATCCGGAAAATCATGTATCTTACATGGCTGACAAGTCGATTGTAGGAGAGAGAATCCGGCTTTAATTTTACATGAAGTCCTTCCTCAATCATTTCAACGCTCACCTTCACCAGTCTGGCCGCCATCAGGGACTCTTCCACATTCTCGTCTGAAAGAGCCGCATGGATATGAAGGGTGATCAGTCCCGTTTCATCTTCAGACAGTCTCTGCCCCGTAGCCTCCTCAATCATCTGCTTTCCCTGCTCCGCAGCCAGATACTCCTGCGGAAACATGGCCCGGATATCCTGATTAAAAGGATTAGGGAATTCCTTCCCCTCTCTGGCCCGCTGGACTGCCAGGGCAATATGGTCTGCCAGAGGCAGAAGAACATCCCGGTTTACATTCTGAAATCTCTTCTCTGCCTCGTCGATAATTTTTCCCGTCACTTCCAGAAACACAGGATCCATGCCGTTTACCGCCTTCAGAGCAGATCCGGCGTCTCCCCTCGGCTCCGCCGCGTAGGAAGAGGTTCCCTTAATCTGGGAAAACCGTTCCCCCGTTTTTTTCCCGAAGCCGGCTCCATTTCCCAGAAAAATTACCTCCCGGTTTTTGTCCATGTCAAAAGCCAGTATCCCATTGTTATTTAAAACCTTGATCACCCGATACATGTTTTTCCCCCACAGTCAGATTCTCAGATCAGTTCTGCCGCCTCGTCCAGAGCATCTGCGTGAGAAGCTGTCACACGGATCTCCTCTCCTTCCTGCATTCCCGTAAACACAGTGATGCACACATCAGACGGAGCGTTTTCTTTTATATATTGTAAATCAAACTCTATGAGTTTGTCACCTCTTTTTACCTCATCTCCGTCTTTTACCAGGGCTTTAAATCCTTTTCCGTCCAATTTTACCGTGTCTACTCCGATGTGGAATAACATTTCCACACCATCCTTTGTGTGGAAGCCCAGGGCATGGCCCGTGGGGAACACAAAATCCACCTGCCCGTCCTCCGGGGCTACCAGCTCTCCTTTCTCCGGCTCCACCAGGAACCCATCTCCCATGGCTTTTCCCGCAAATGCCGGATCCGGCGCCTCAGTGATAGGCTTTACCATTCCCGTGAAGGGGGAATACACCTTTCTTCCCGTCTTTTTCTCCACAGGCTCCGACGCGCCGCCATCTGTTTTTTCCGAAACTGCCGGAGCTTTTTCGTCTTCACGGCTGGCTGAAACAGTTTCTTCATCTTCTCCGCGATACTCCACATCGGGAGCTGTAGTCAGATAGGTCTCAAGATTGGACTTGATCACCGCCACCTGCGGGCCATAAATCACCTGAACGCCCTGGCCTTTTTTGATCACTCCCACAGCTCCCGTGGCTTTTAACAGTTTCTCATTGACCAGTTCTGATTTTGCCACAGAACACCGCAGTCTGGTGGCGCAGCAGTCCACGGAAGTGATATTTTTCTTTCCGCCCAGACCGTTGGCAATGGCCTGACTCAGCTCGTCTGTCCCTGCCGCTCCTGTCTTTGCCTCCGCCTTTTTAGCGTTCACATCCGCCTTTGTATACAGCTTTGTCTCCTCATCGTCATCCTCTCTTCCGGGGGTTTTCAAATTAAACTTCTTGATAAGGAAACTGAAGATAAAGTAATACAGGAAAAAGTAGACGATTCCAACGGGAATGATTCTCATCCAGCTGGTCTTTTCATTTCCCTGAAGAATACCGAAAATAAACAGATCCAGCAGTCCGCCGGAGAAGGTCAGCCCCACAGCAATATTTAACATATGGGCAATCATGTAGGCTGCCCCCGCCAGAATCACCTGCACCACAAACAGCATGGGCGCTACAAACAGGAAGGAGAACTCAATGGGTTCTGTAATTCCCGTAAACATACAGGTCAGGGCCGCAGACAGCAGAAGTCCTCCCGCCGCTTTTTTCTTCTCCGGTTTTGCGCAGCGGTACATGGCCAGAGCCGCTCCGGGAAGTCCGAAAATCATAAAGATAAACTCACCGGAGAAATACCTGGTAGCGTCCGCGCTGAAATGAACCACGTCCGGAGACGCCAGCTGGGCAAAGAAAATATTCTGTCCGCCCTGGATCAGCTGCCCGTCCACCATCATAGTTCCTCCCACAGCTGTCTGCCAGAAAGGCAGATAAAATACATGGTGAAGTCCAAAGGGGATCAGCGCCCGCTTTACAATTCCGAAAATCAGGGTTCCCGCATAGCCCGTTCCCGTCACCAGGCCCCCCAGGGCAAAGATGGCGTTCTGAACCACCGGCCACACAAAGTACATGCCAATTCCTACAAACAGATATACAACTGTGGAAATAATGGGCACAAACCTGGATCCGCCGAAAAACGACAAGGCGTTTGGCAGCACGATCTTATGAAACCGGTTATGAAGGGCCGCCACTCCCAGGCCTACCAGAATACCGCCGAACACTCCCATCTGCAGGGTCTGCATTCCGCACACATTGGCAATGGTTCCGTCCAGTACGCCTTCAGCTACCGTTCCGTCTGCCAGTACCTTTCCGCTGACAATAAGCACGGCATTGATAGAGATATGCATTACGAAAAAGGCAATCAGAGCGGAGAGAGCGGATACTTCCTTCTCCTCCTTTGCCATTCCGATGGCTACTCCCACCGCAAAAATCAGAGGCAGATTGTCAAAAATCACATTTCCCGCCTTGCTCATAATAATCAGCAGGGCGTTTAACAGAGTTCCGTCCCCCAGAATACTCTCCAGGTGATAGGTGGAAATGGTAGTTGCATTGGTGAAGGAGCTTCCTATTCCCAACAGAAGCCCGGCCACCGGCAAAATGGCGATGGGAAGCATAAAACTGCGCCCAACCCGCTGCAGCACACTGAATACTTTGTCTTTCATACTCATCCGTTCCTTTCTTTATTTGCCTCGTTTGCCTGCGAAACCGGAATAAAACAAAAAGGCACCAGCCAACAGACCCGCACATACATGAGGGTCTGAACAGCTGATGCCTGTTTTACCAGTAACACACTATAACGATATGCTTTTTACCTGTTCAGAATAGCAAAATCCACAGAAAAAGTCAATGGAGGAAATCAAATCTTCTTCAGATATTTCTCAAACCAGTCTTCCAGCTCTTTCAGGCGGGTCATGCGGTTCTCCGGCTTGCCGCTTCTGGAAAGCTCGTGATTCTCCCCGTGGAAGAGCACCAGCTTCGCGTCCGTTCCCTGGCGCTTCACCGCGGAGAACATCTGGATGGCATCTCCCATCCAGCAGCGGTAGTCCTCATCCGACTGCAGGAACAGAGTAGGGGTCTTGGCGTTCACCGCCCCGCTTAAAGGAGACATGGACCACACCTTGTGGAAATCCTCCCAGGGATAAGCTTCCATCTGAAGGCGGTTGGCGTAGTATCCGATATCTGTGTACAGACACTTTGTAGCGTAGTTGGAAATGGAACGCTGGGAAACCGCCGCGCCGTACCGGTCCGTATGGCCGATCATCCAGTTGCACATAAATCCGCCGTAGGAACCGCCGCAGATACCCACCCGGTTTTCATCAATATCCGGGCAGTGAGCCAGGGCCTGATCCGTAAATTCCATGAGATCCGCGAAATCGTCCCGCCCGAAGGCTTCCGTAATATCGGCGTAGGCCTCTCCCCGTCCGTCGGACCCCCTCGGGTTGGAGAAGATCACAAAATATCCGTCGGAGGCCAGGCACTGCATCTCGTGGAAAAATACGCCGCCGGACACTCCCTTGGGACCGCCGTGGATCTCCAGTACCGCCGGATATTTCTTTCCCGGTTCATAGCCTGCGGGATGGATTACATACCCTTCCATGGTGTATCCATTTTTGCCCTCGTACCGGAACGGCTCCGGAACAATCACCTCATGGCTGTCCAAATATTCGTCGTTAAAGCCGGTGAGCTTTTTCTCTTCTCCCGTCTTTACGTCCAGAGAGTACAGCTCAGCCATGGAACAGCCTCTCATAGCCGTCATCACCGCCCGGCCATTTTTGATGTCAAAGCCTGTGACGGCGCCTTCTTCCTTCGTCACATAGGTGATCTCGCCGCTGCGGTCCATCTTCACCAGCTGGCTGCATCCCCACTCCGTCTTCAGCATATAGAGGACGTCTTCCTCCCCGCAGAAAACCATGGCGGTTCCGCCGCCGTATTTGGCGTCGCTTCCCACGGAATTTCCCACGGAGAAATCAGAAAACGGCAGATCCGTTCTCTCCCCGTTATCCACATTCACCAGATAAAATCTCGGGTTTTTCCCCATTCTCTCGTAGGTTGTCCCCGTAAAGAACACCTGCTTCTCTCCCATGTAACAGACCCGATCCGCCTCAAACTCTCCGTCAGAGGTGAGAGGCTTTGTCTTTCCGGAGGCAAAATCATAGAGATAAACTCCCGTGGTCTTCGGGCAGATATCCTTATACACCGGCCCGCACCATGCCGCCGTCTTTTTTTCCGGAGACAGGTCAAAGGAGACTACATTCTGATATTTTTCAGAGATCCGCTTCGTCTCCCCCGTCGCCCGGTTGTGGACAAACAGGGCCGTGCGCTTTCTGCTGACGATCCCCTTGCCGTTAAACCAGAAAGGAAGCTCCTCGTAGATCTCATAGTCCTTTCCACGCACCGCCTCGTATTCTCCCGGCTCTTCCTTCTCATACTCTTCCACCCGGGCAGTAAACAGAAACTGATCCTCTCCCATGGAAACCAGCTTTTCCGCCTTGTGGGGCAGGGTCAGGAAGCTCTCCGCCTCGCCGCCACCCACGGACAGAAGGTAGTATACCGCCGACTCCTGATCCGGGGCGTCTCCCCGGTCAGAGGCAAACAGAAAGCTTTTCTCATCCAGCCAGAGGATTCCCTTCGCCCCGCCTCTTTCCGCCATGAGACGGTTCTTTCCCGTCTCCAGGTCATACATCCAGATGGCGGAATTGTAGCCATTTTTCTCCCGGTCCGCCTGAGTCACCACATAGGCCGCATATCTTCCGTCAGGGGACAGAGCCGCCTCCGACAGAAACTGAAATTCAAATAAATCCTCCCGTTTTACCGGGGCCTTTTCCGTCATTCCCATGTCACTGTTCCTCCTTCCCCGTCTCCGGCTTTAAATGCTGATCCATCCAGTTTAAAATCTCTCTCATGCGGACGATCCGGTTCCTCGGCCGTCCGGAACGGGACAATTCATGATTTTCCCCTTTGATCACACACATTCTGGACTCCACTCCCAGAATCTTCAGGGCTGCGAACATCTGCATTCCCTCCGCCACGTTGCAGCGGTAGTCCGCGTCCGAATGGACAAAGAGAGTGGGGGTCTTGCAGTTTTCAATGTATTTGATGGGGGAGTGGAACCACAGCTTATCCACATCCTCGCAGGCAAACACCGCCTGGTTATCTTTGGTGAAGGTGTGGCCGATATCCGACATATATTCAAAGGAAATCCAGTTGGCGATGGATCTCTGGGAAGCCGCCGCCTTAAACCGGTCCGTGTGGCCGATGATCCAGTTGGTCATAAAACCGCCGTAGGAACCGCCGGTGACGCCAACCCGGCTGCGGTCAATATCCGGCACCTGATCCAGCACAAAATCAGTGAAATCCATGAGATTTTCATAGTCCACCGTGCCGTATTTGCCGTTAATGTCCCCGAATTCCGTTCCGAAGCCGTCGGAGCCTCTGGGGTTGGTGTAGAATACGAAATATCCGGCGGAAGCCCACACCTGCATCTCGTGATGGAACACTGAGCCGAACACTGTTCTCGGGCCGCCGTGAATATGCAAAATGGCGGGATACTTCTTTCCCGGCTCATAGCCCGCCGGCTTCATCACCCAGCCGGTGAGAGTATAGCCGTCTTTCGCGGTAAAAGTATATTTTTCCGGAGTAGACACGGCATACCGGCTCATATCGTTAAACTCCGTAATCTGCTCTCCGTCCAGATAAAGCTCCGCCGGCTTGTCTCCGTACAGCCCGCAGACCACCACATGGCCGTCCTTTACGTCAAAACTGTCGCAGGAGCCTTCCTCCGTCACCACGCCGGTGATGGTTCCCGTCCGGTCAATGGAGTTCAGGCAGGCATTGTAACCTCTCGTGGTGATAAAATAACAGATACCGTCCCCGGCCTTCACCGTCCGGCCGCCGCCCAGTCGGGCGTCGGAGCCTACGCTTCCGGAGCCGCTGCTGTAGTCATATTCCGCCAGCAGCTTCATCTCTCCGTTTTCCAGGTTCATGGTGTAGAAATCCATGTATTTTCCATTTCCGTAGGGAGAACCGGCGCAGGCGGCCACCAGGGCCTCTTTGTCATCCCAGAAGCCGATCATTCCCGTTCTCATGGTGTCCTTTTCCAGAAGACATTTCGTCTCCCCGCTCTCCAGATCATAGAGATAGATGCCGTCGTACTGGTTGTGAATGTCCGTCCAGGGATAAGCCTTGTAGAGGACTTTGCCGTCCCGAACTCCAAAGCTGGTGCAGTCCGCCGTCTCCTCGGACACGGGAGTCAGTTTCCCGTTCTGATAGAGATAGAGACGGGTTCTGGCGCCGTTTGTAAAGCCTTTTCCGTTAAACCAGAAAGGAATCTCATCCACCACCTCATAGGCGTCGCTTTTGGACTCCTTCCGTTTTTCCAGCTCGCTCACCGCCGTAAACAGATACCGGTCCTCATCCACCGCGTACACGCTGTCCGCAGCCAGTTCCACGGAAAATTTCTTCCGGGCCTCGCCGCCGTCCAGAGAAATCTCAAAGTAGTCCGTCTTTCCGTCTCCTGCCGCCGCAAAAAGGACTGCTCCGCCTTTTGTCCAGGTATAATGCTTCACATCCCCCCGGCAGGTCAGTCTCTTTGTCTGCTTTTTCTCACAGTCATAGACGTATAAATCCCCTTTATAGCCGTTGTCCTTCAAGTCCGCCCATTTCACCACAAAGGCGATGTTCCTGCCATCGGGGGAAAACGACGGATTGCTGACAAACTGAAGCCGGGTAAACGTCTCAATCTGAATTCTGTCCATATGCTCCCTATCCTCCTCCTGGAAAAAAACAAAAAGCATGCCATCCAACCGGTTCTCCGTTGAACACCATGCTTGATTTCTCCAAAATATTTTTTTCTATTATATCCAATTGAATGTCAAATTTCAATGGGTTTTTCCGCCGGG
>DXBC01000024.1 GCA_019116745.1 Candidatus Lachnoclostridium stercorigallinarum | reverse complement strand
CCGAAGCGGGACGGATTTTCCTTGTCCAGAAGGTTTTTGATGCCTGCGTAAATGGTGATCAGGCCGATAATAATGTAAACGCACTCCAGCAGCTTATTGCTGAGGGAGACGGTCGGGTCTGCAAAAAAAGCCATGTTTTATTTTCCCCCTTTACGTTTTGCTTCAGTTGCTTTTCCGGATTTCTTCGGCTTCATATATTTCGCCCGCAGCTTCCGGTCCATAAGGGTAAAGTAGATGCAGGAAATCACCAGGGCTGTGAGAGCGATGGGAATTTCGATTTTTGCCAGGTCGATGAGTTCAACTTCATAGCCCAGACCGCTTAAGGTGGACTGAACCAGGATTCCGCCGGAACCGCCCACAAAAAGTACCTGGAAGAAGAACCAGGCGATGTTGTCCATGGCGGAGGTCATTCCCTTGACTTCTTCCACGTAGTCTTCGTCCGGGGTCTCCCCTTCCTCTGCGATGGCTCCCTCTGCCATGGGCATGATCACAGGGCGGACAAAGCCGGTGACGCCGCCGAAGTTTACGTTGAATGCGCCGAAGAAAGAGCGCATCACTCCGTAAATACATACCAGTTTGCCGGCAGTGACATTTTTGAATTTCCGGATAAATGCGGCTGCTGCCTCACGCAGACCGTTTCTCTCCAAAGTTCCCGTCACAAACAGAATGATGATGAAAATAGCCATGCTTCTGTTGGACACAAAATTGCTTCCCAGGGTGTCCAGCAGTCCGGTGATGCCCAGCCCGCCGGCCAGAGCTGTGGTGACAGCCGCCAGGAAAATAATGAGAATGGAATCCAGCTTCAGGGCAAAGCCCACAATGACAATAAGGATTCCGATAAGCCTAATATATTCCATACCAAGGCCTCCTTTGTGATATTTTCTGCACAGGCACTTGTAAAAGTGTGGCAGAATTATTTTATAATTATACAATAAGCAGAGTGGACGGGCAACAAGAATCAGGGCGGCTTTACTGCCGGAGCTTTTTATGCTATACTAGAGGTTAAATTGGAGTTTTGTGCGAAGAAATACGTTTCAGCGAGGTGCATATGAAAGAGAAGCGAAAGGTAAGGGGTGAACTGCGCATTTATCTGCAATGGCCTGTCCTGCTCTCCGTCCTGGTAGTGGCGATGAATCTGGTGGTGGGGATGTTTTCTGCCCTGGCCGGCCTGGTTATGCTCGTGTTTACGATTATTTACGTGGTGATCGCGCTGTGGCTCTATTTTTACAGAAAACGGCGGCTTCTGGCCGGTCTGGTGGAATTTTCTTCCGATTATTCCTGGGTGCAGAAGCATCTGCTGTCGGAGATGAATCTTCCCTATGCCCTGGTGGATGAAAAAGGCCGGATTCTGTGGAAAAATCAGAAATTTCAGGAGACCATAGAGGATCTGAAAGGACCGAAAAAGAACCTGACCGTGCTGTTCCCCGATATCACAAAGGAGATTCTGTCCTCCGGCCAGAAGGGCTGTATTCACATTACCTATGAGGATCGGAAATTCCAGGTGGATCTGTGTCCGGTGGGCCTGGATATGGAGCCGGATGAGGAACAGGAGCTGGAGCTTCCCCGGAACGAGGAAAAAATGGTGGCAGTTTACCTGTTTGATGAGACAAAGATCCTTCAGTATGAGCAGGAGATCAATGACCAGAAAATGGTCAGCGGTCTGATTTATCTGGACAATTACGAGGAAGCTTTAGAGAGCGTGGAGGAGGTGCGGCGCTCTCTTCTCACGGCTCTCATTGACCGGAAAATCAGCAAGTACATTACCAGTCTGTACGGAGTGGTAAAAAAGATCGAAAAAGACAAGTACTTTTTTGCTATCAAGCAGAAATACGTAGAGACTTTGCGGGAAAACCGATTTTCCATTCTGGAAGAAGTAAAGACGGTCAATATCGGCAATGAAATGGCGGTTACCTTGAGTATCGGCCTGGGCATGAACGGCGAGACTTATATGCAGAACTATGAGTTTTCCCGCACGGCAATTGATATGGCTCTTGGCCGGGGCGGCGACCAGGCGGTGATCAAAGACGGGACCCATATCCAGTACTACGGAGGAAAATCCCAGCAGACGGAGAAGGCCACCAGGGTGAAGGCCAGAGTGAAGGCCCATGCCCTGCGGGAGCTGATGGAGACCAAGGACCGGCTGTTAATCATGGGCCACAAGATGGGAGACATCGATTCTCTGGGAGCCGCTATCGGCATTTACCGCATCGCTATGGCCATGAACAAGAAGGCAAACATTGTGTTCAACGATATTACCTCCTCTGTCCGTCCCATGATTGAGAGGTTTACGGGGAGCAGCGAGTATCCTGAGGATATGTTTATCAGAACGAAGGAGGCTCTGGATCTGGCGGATCCCAACACCATGCTAGTGGTGGTGGATGTAAACCGTCCCAGCATCGCCGATGCCCCGGAACTTCTGCAGGCGGTGAAGACTATTGTAGTTCTGGATCACCACCGCCAGAGCAGCGAGATCATCACCAATGCGGTGCTTTCCTATGTGGAACCCTATGCGTCCTCCACCTGCGAGATGGTGGCGGAGGTGCTGCAGTATATCGCTGACGGCATCAGAATCAAATCGGCGGAGGCAGACGCCATGTATGCCGGCATTGTCATTGACACCAACAACTTCACCAACCAGGCTGGAGTGCGCACCTTTGAGGCGGCGGCTTACCTGCGCAGGAACGGGGCGGATGTGACACGGGTGAGAAAGATGTTCCGTGACAATATGGCGGATTACAGAGCCAAGGCTCTTACCATCAGCAACGCGGAAGTATTCAGGGACTGCTTCGCCATTTCCGAATGCCCCGCAGAAGGAATCGAGAGTCCCACTATTATCGGGGCGCAGGCGGCCAATGAGCTGCTCAACATCATCGGCATGAAGGCCACCTTTGTACTGACCCCCTTCAACGGGGTGATTTATGTCAGCGCCCGTTCCATCGATGAGGTGAACGTACAGGTGGTGATGGAAAAACTGGGCGGCGGCGGTCACAGGACCATAGCCGGCGCGCAGCTGAAGGATATTACAGTAGAGCAGGCCAAGGACAGGATCAAAGAAGTTCTGAACGCCATGCTGGAGAAAGGAGATATTTCATAACATGCAGGTAGTATTATTAGAAGATGTAAAGTCCCTGGGAAAGAAGGGCGAGATTGTAAATGTAAATGACGGCTACGCCAGAAACTTTATTTTAAAGAAAAAGCTGGGAGTGGAGGCTACAGCGAAGAATTTAAATGATCTGAAGCTGCAGAAGGCCAACGCGGAGAAGATCGCCGCGGAGCAGCTTGCGGCCGCGAAGGAGCTGGCCGCAAAGCTGGAAGGCATGAGCGTGACTCTCACCATGAAGGCGGGAGAGGGCGGAAAGGCCTTCGGCTCTGTCTCCGGCAAGGAGATTGCGGCAGCAGCCAAAGACCAGTTAAACCTGGAGATTGACAAGAAGAAGCTGGTGCTTCCTGAGGCGATCAAGACATTTGGAAACCATGAGGTTCCCGTAAAGCTTCACAAAGATGTGACGGGAAAACTGACTGTAAAGGTAGTAGAAGCGTAGGTGACGAAAGATGGCAGCGGAGAACGACGCCCTGTTGAAACGGGTGCAGCCCCACAGCCTGGAGGCGGAGCAGTCTGTAATCGGAGCCATGCTCATGGACCGGGACGCGATTATCGCGGCTTCGGAAATCATTACGGACGAGGATTTTTATCAGCGCCAGTACGGAGTCATGTTCCAGTGCATGGTGGAGCTCTTCAACGAAGGCCAGTCGGTGGATGTGATTAACCTTCAGAACCGTCTCAAAGAAAAGGACGTGCCGCCGGAGGTGGCAAGCCTGGAGACTCTGAGAGACATTATCACCACCGTTCCCACCTCGGCAAACGTGCGGGCCTATGCCAGTATTGTGCGGGAGAAATCCATGCTCCGGAAGCTGATCCGGGTAAACGAGGAGATTGCCAATACCTGTTATGCCGGCAAGGAAAAGCTGGAGGATATTCTGGCCCACACGGAAAAGGCAGTGTTTGACCTGCTTCAGTCCAGGACAGGAGGAGACTTTGTGCCCATCCGGCAGGTTGCCCTCAATGTGCTGGAAAAAATTGAAATTGCCTCCAAGACAAAGGATACGGTGACGGGAATTCCCACCGGCTTCATCGACCTGGATTATAAGACATCGGGAATGCAGCCCTCGGACTTCATCCTGATCGCCGCCCGCCCGTCCATGGGAAAGACGGCCTTTGTGCTGAACCTGGTGGATTATGTGGCGGTGAAGAAGAAGCGGCCCTGTATGATCTTCAGCCTGGAGATGTCCAAGGAGCAGCTGGTAAACCGTATGCTGGCCATGGAATCCAATGTGGACTCCCAGAAGCTGAGAACCGGTACCCTGACGGACGCCGACTGGGACGCGGTGGTAGAAGGAATTGGGATTATCGGAAATTCTGCTCTGACCATCGACGACACTCCCGGCATTTCCATCTCCGAGCTCCGTTCCAAATGCAGGAAGAAGAAGCTGGAAAGCGGTCTTGACCTGGTGATCATCGATTATTTGCAGCTCATGAGCGGAAGCGGAAAGCACAGCGAGAGCCGCCAGCAGGAGATTTCAGAAATCTCCCGTTCCCTGAAGGCCCTGGCCAGGGAGTTAAACGCCCCGGTGATTGCCCTGTCTCAGCTGAGCCGGGCCTGTGAGACGAGAACGGACCACCGGCCCATGCTCTCGGATCTGAGAGAGTCGGGAGCCATCGAGCAGGACGCGGACGTGGTAATGTTCCTCTACCGGGATGACTATTATAATAAGGATACGGATAATCCCAACGTGGCAGAGGTGATCATCGCCAAGCAGAGAAACGGCCCCATCGGCACTATCAATCTGGTGTGGATGCCGGAATATACAAAGTTTGCCAATATGGCCAGAAGTTAAGAAAACAGACCCTTCCGGGGGTCTTTTTCTTTTGCAGTCCGCCTTCAGAATTTTTGTCATAATCCTGAACCTGAGCACATAACATATAAGTAGATTTGAAATATTGCGACTAAAGGAGAGGATTTGCAATGAACGAGATACATTATCTGATTTCAGATGCGTCTAAGAAGGTGGATGTGGAATCCCACGTGCTCCGCTACTGGGAGGACGAGCTGGAGTTAAAGATACCCCGCAATGAAATGGGACACCGGTATTATACGGAATTTCATATCCGCCTGTTTAAGCAGATTAAAGAGCTGAAGGAAAAGGGATATCAGCTGAAAGCCATAAAAAGCGCCCTTGAGAAAATGATGGAGGAGGGAAAAGAGGAGCTGTCCGACGAAATGCTGGGCGACGCGGCGGCGGCTCTCAGGGAAAGTGCCATGGGAAAGGACGGACAGGCTCTCCAGGTGGTGGAGGAGGGAAACAGCCCTTCTGTGCTGACGGCTGAGGAGAAGATGGAGCAGTTTCAGGAGATTATGAACCACATCATCGGACGGGCTCTGGAACATAACAACGAGCAGCTCAGCCAGGACATCAGCAGCCTGGTAAACGACCGGGTGACGAAGGAACTGGAGTACCTGCTGCGGGTGGGCGATGAGAAAGCGGAAGAGCGGTTCAAACGCCTGGACGAGACTATCCGGGAGTATCAGAAAGAGGGAAAAGGACGGGCGGAGGCAGCCGCTTCCCGGATCCCGTTTTTCAGGAGAAAGAAGTTTGGAAAGAGCGGGAAAAAGATGTGAAGGCGCTGTCCGGACCTGCAGCCGTGCATGAAAAAAGCGGATCCGAAACCGGATCCGCTCTGTACCGTCTGTTTTGTTATTTCACCGGATAGAAGCCTGTGGGCGCCTCGCCCAGATTAATCATAATATTCTTCATCTGGGTGTAGTGTTCCAGAATCACCTTGTGTGTCTCCCGTCCGATGCCGGAGGTTTTGTATCCGCCGAAGGGAGCGCCTTCAGGGATGGAATTGTAGGTGTTGACCCACATACGGCCGGTTTCCACAGCCCGGGCTACCCGGATGGCCCGGTTGATATCTCTGGTCCATACGGCGCCGCCCAGCCCGTACTCGCTGTCGTTGGCCATGGCTACCACCTCATCCTCTGTCTTGAACTTCAGGATACAGGCCACCGGGCCGAAAATTTCTTCCCGGGCCACTCTCATGTCATTGGTCACATTTCCCAGCAGGGTGGGGCGAAGGAAGCAGCCTTTGTCCAGCCCGTCTTCCGTTACCTGGAAGCCGCCGCAGAGCACGGTGGCTCCTTCTTCTTTTCCGATCTCCACATATTTGAGGATTTTTTCCATCTGCCCTTTGCTGATCTGGCTTCCCATCTGGGTATCTTCCTCCCAGGGCATTCCCACCTTCACCTGGTTGAAGCGCTTTACGGCTTCCTCCACAAAACGGTCATAGATGGATTCCTGTACAAATACCCGGGAGCCGGCGCAGCAGACCTGTCCCTGGTTAAAGAGAATGCCCATCTGCAGGCCGTCCATAGCCATCTCCCAGTCGCAGTCCTCAAAGAAAATGTTGGCAGATTTTCCGCCCAGCTCCAGGGTGGAAGGAATCAGCTTCTCCGCCGCGGCAAGGGCCACATCCCGGCCGACCTCTGTGGAGCCGGTGAAAGCCAGTTTGCGGAATCCTTTGTGTTCCAGCATATACTGACCGGATTTTGATCCGGATCCGGTGATCACATTAAACACGCCGGCGGGAATCACATCCTGTACCAGTCTGGCGAATTCCAGCACGCTCAAAGGAGTGGAGCTGGAGGATTTGAATACGGTGCAGCATCCGCTGGCCAGCACGGGAGCCAGCTTCCAGGCCGCCATCAGGAAGGGGAAGTTCCAGGGAACGATCTGTCCCACGACGCCGATGGGTTCTCTCAGGATCAGACTCAGAGTGTCATTTCCCAGCATGGTGGCGCTTCCTTCATCCGCCAGAATACATCCGGCGAAATAGCGGAAATGTTCGGCCGCCAGGGGAATGTCCACCGCCATGGTTTCGCGGATGGGTTTGCCGTTGTCCATGGTTTCCACCATGGCCAGATGTTCTTTGTTGGCATCAATGATGTCGGCGATCCTGTTTAAAATGGCTGCTTTTTCGGCAGCGGTGGTCTGTTTCCAGGCGGGGAAAGCTTTCCAGGCAGCTTTTACGGCCTCATCCACATCTTCTCTGGTGGCCTGGGCGCATTCTGCCAGCTTTTCGCCGGTGGCAGGACAGCAGGTGACAAAAGTCTTGCCGTCGGAGGCATCCTTCCACTGTCCGCCGATAAACAACTGATATTTGTCCTGCAGTTTCACACGTTCCATAAATTCCTCTCCTTTCCTGTAAATCATAGTTCTCTAATATGATTTAATCATATCATTAACTGCAAAAAAGTTCAATAATAATTAATATTTTAACAATGTTGATGAAAATGGGGTAATTAACTGAAAATAAAATCTGAAATTTTAAAATGTATAACTGGTTCTGCCGGCATTTTTCTGATCTGCAGATCAGAAAAATGCCGGCAGAACCAGTTATAC
>DXBC01000023.1 GCA_019116745.1 Candidatus Lachnoclostridium stercorigallinarum | reverse complement strand
AAATCTCCCTTCCTCTACTGATTCTGGAAAATCCGGCGTCTTATGGCGCCGGATTTTTTGTATATCTGTATTCTTCTCTCTGTTCCTGATATAGAACTTGCATTTTCCTCCCCGGCAGTGTTATAGTTTTGTCGAACAGTCCAATATTATTAATGATAAATCCCAGGAGGATGTGTAATGAGAGGTGTAGAAACACGTATCCAGGAAATCCGTCACTGGATTTTCCGCGAAGTGGCCCGCATGGCCTATCACACGGAGTGGCCCGTAGACAAGCGAATCGAAGAGCTTCCCTACAAAATCATACCAGGCGAGGTGGGCAACTTCCGAAACGATGTATTTCTGGAGAGAGCCATCGTAGGCGAGCGGCTGAGACTGGCCATGGGCCTGCCCTGCAGAGGAGCCGGCGAGCACGCGCCGCTGTCTGACAATATTGAGGCCGCAGACAAGCCGGAAACCTATTATACCCCGCCCCTGATCAACGTGATCAAATTTGCCTGCAACGGCTGTCATGAAAAACGGGTATTCGTAACCGACGGCTGCCAGGGCTGTCTGGCCCACCCCTGCGAGGAGGTATGCCCCAAGGATGCGGTAAAACTGGACCGGACCAACGGCCGGGCCCATATAAACGACGACAAATGTATCCGCTGCGGAAGATGCGCCGATGTCTGCGCCTATCACGCCATCATCATTCAGGAACGCCCCTGCGCCGCCGCCTGCGGCATGGACGCCATCGGCACTGACGAAAACGGAAAAGCGGATATTGATTACGATAAATGTGTATCCTGCGGCATGTGCCTGGTAAACTGCCCCTTCGGAGCCATCTCCGACAAATCCCAGATTTTCCAGGTAATCCGGGCCATTCAGTCCGGCGAGAAAGTGTACGCGGCGGTCGCTCCTGCATTTGTGGGCCAGTTCGGCCCCAAGGTGACTCCCGGAAAACTGAGGGCCGCCATGAAGGCTCTGGGCTTCACCGATATTTTCGAGGTGGCCATCGGAGCTGACCTCTGCGCCACCCAGGAGGCCATCGACTTTGTAAACGAAGTTCCGGAAAAAATCCCCTTTATGGGCACTTCCTGCTGCCCTGCCTGGTCCGTTATGGCCAAAAAGCTGTTTCCGGAATACAAGGAGTGCATCTCCATGGCGCTGACGCCCATGACTCTGACAGCCCGTCTGATCAAGCGCCATCACGAGGACGCCAAAGTGGTATTTATCGGTCCCTGCGCCGCAAAGAAGCTGGAAGCCATGCGCACCAGCGTCCGCAGCGATGTGGATTTCGTGCTCACCTTTGAGGAGATGGCGGGAATCTTTGACGCAAGGCATGTGGATATTGAAAATATTGAGGAAGATCCCGAAGGCGTAAACGACGCCTCCACCGACGGCCGCAACTTCGCCGTAGCCGGCGGCGTGGCCAAATCTGTGGTAAACGTGATCCACGAAAAATTCCCGGACAAGGAGATCAAGGTGGTAAACGCCGAGGGCCTGCGGGAATGCCGCAAGATGATGACCCTGGCAAAGGCCGGCAAATACAACGGCTATCTGCTGGAAGGAATGGCCTGTCCCGGCGGCTGCGTGGCCGGAGCGGGAACCATGCAGCCCATCAAAAAGTCTCAGGCCGCAGTCAACATCTATGCTTCCAAGGCAAAGCACAAGACTTCCAACGAGACGGAACATGTAAAAGAGCTGGATAAGCTGGTAGATTGACGCATATCACGCAGAAAGAGGGCTCCCCAAAGTCACAAAATGACTGAGGGGACGCCCTCTTCTTTTTGTATGTCCGTTTACTTCAAATCAAATTCCCTTTTCAGCGTGTCTGTCATCACGTCCACCGGCGCTTCCACCCCGGTCCACATGGTGAAATTCAGGGCTCCCTGATTGACCAGCATTCCCAGACCGTTGATGGTCTTTGCGCCTCTTGCTCCGGCCTCCCGGAGGAACAGGCTGTTGGGATCATTAAAGATTACATCTGTCACCACCATATCCGGCCGAATCGTATCGTAATTAATATTGGGCTTCTGATCCGTATGGGGGTAAAGTCCCACGCTGGTAGCGTTGGACAAAATCTCCGTATCATCCGGAACATCCAGGGTGTGATCCCACATGAGAAACTCCGCTTCCACCCCTGTCTTTTCTTTCAGCATCGCCGTAAGCTCCTCCCCCTGTTCCCTTTCAATATTGGCGATGTAAATCTTTTTTACTCCGGCCAGAGCGCACTCCACGCTGATCGCCCTGGCCGCGCCGCCCGCTCCCAGTACGGTGATGCACTTTCCCGCCGGAGAAACGCCCGCGTCCGTCAGAGATTTCAAATACCCTTTTCCGTCCGTATTTTCTCCGTACAGCTTTCCGTCCCTGTTTACCACCATATTCACCGCTCCGATGATCCCGGCGGCTTCTGACAGCTCGTCTAGATAATTGAGCACCGCCACTTTGTGGGGAATGGTAATGTTGATTCCTTTCATATGAAACGCCCGCACCGCTTTCATGGCGTCCTCCAGATCTCCCTTTTCCACCTTTATCGTAAGGTAGCGGTAATCCAGCCCTTTCGCTGCGAAAGCAGCCTCCTCCATCACACCGGTGGGATTCTCATCAATGGGACAGCCGAAGGCTCCCACCAGCTCCGAGCGATAACATTTCGCCATAATTTCTCTCCTCCTTCATCTATACTCATTCCGGCAGAATTCTATTTTTTCTCCATTTGGCCCCAGGATATTAAAATACGTGACCGTCCTTCCTGACAGCTCAAGAACCTGTATTCCATCTTCCAGAACCCTGTATCCCTGCTCTTTTACAAAGCTCAGACAGGCTTCCGGATCTTCTGTTTCCATGGCAAAATGGTCCACCGCCCCGGCCGGAGAAAAGCCCAGAGTTTCATAAAATCGTCTGCTGACCTCCAGCTCTTCTGTTGGAATCCCTATGTGGGCCAGCCCGCCGATCACGTCCGCCGCCTTTGAATCACCTTTCATCTTCAATCTTCCTCCTTACCGGATCACCAGTTTGTCCATGGTAATATCCTTCAGGGAGCGGCAGTTGGCAAGACGCATGATATTCTGCAGCTCCCAGTAAATCTTCTGGGTATAAATGCCGGCGCCGTCCTGTCCGCCTCCGTAAACGGCCACCACATAGGGACGACCAATGCCTACCGCATCCGCTCCGAGGGCCAGCATCTTAAACACATCTTCTCCACTTCTCACGCCTCCGTCGGCGAAAATCTTTATGGAATCTCCCAGCTCTTTCCGGATGTCGGCGATCACCTCGCAGGGAGCCAGACTGTTTTCCACCACATTTCCGCCGTGATTGGAGATCAGAATGCCGTAGGCTCCCGTCTCCGCCGCCTTCACCGCCGTTTTCACGGACATGACTCCTTTGATAATCACAGGAACATCCACGCTCTGAACAAACTCCTTCAGCTCCTCCACATTTCTCGCGCAGACCCCTTCATTGCGAGAACCCACCTTTCCGGAATACTGATATCCCAGGCCAATGGCATCCAGATCCGTGGCAATGGCCATAGCCCCTACTTCTCTGCACCACTCCACCCGCTTCCAGAACTCGTTTCTGTCAGCCCATGGCTTGATCGTGGGCACTCCCACTCCATGGACCTCCCGGATGGGAGCAATCTGCCCCGGAAAATACCCCTCCGCCTTATTGTCACCCAGCCAGGCCATGCCTCCCGCCTCATAGCATCCTTTGATCAGAGCGTCCGCATAGGCGTCATTGTTGTTGAAGAACGGGCTGTCAAACTCATAATCCGTCAGAATTTTCGCAATGGGGGAGGCAAATACCGGCAGATCGAAGGTATGTCCGAACAGTTCAATGGAGGTGTCCGGATCGTAGTCGTCGTGGATTACATCCAGCTCAATTTTGATCTGTTTCAGCGCGTCGCAGGCATGGATAAAGCCCTCGTTGTTGCCTTTTGCTCCAAATTCCAGAGAATTGGTGTATCTTCCCGCGCAGGCCCGCCCGTTGCATATTTTGCAGACCCGGCACGAAGGATTCAGCACCTTTCTGGCATTCTCCTGGTATTTTCCAAACTGCAGCAGTACATCGTTTAAATTCATTGTATGTTCCATGATCTGATCTTCCCTTCTCACTGATTTTTTCAAAATCCTTTACTGGTTGAAATCCGGATAATATTCTTCCAGGAACGCTTCTGCGTTTTCCGCAGTCACAATGGTTCCTCCGGTGGCATAGTTATCTTCCACCGTCTCCCCGTTCAGATAGTCCACGGCTGCCTGAACAGAAAGCGCCCCCTGATCAAAGGGTCCCTGGTCAATGGTGTATTTCAGACGCCCGTCCTTCACCGCCGTCGCTCCCTCCGGCGTGCCGTCGATGCCGATCACGTCAATGCCCGTGCGCCCCGATCCTTCAATGGCCTGCACACAGCCCATGGCCGCCACGTCATTGATCGCCCAAACCATATCGATCTCATCATAGGCCTGCAGCACGTTCTCCATGGCGTTCATGGAGCTTTCCCTGTTGGCGTATCCCGGCTGTCTGGTGACCAGCTCCACTTCCGGATACTGTTCCAGCAGATCCGTCACAGCCCGGGTCCTCTCAATATTCTGATAACCGGCCGGATCACCCTCGATCAGCACCAGCTTTCCCTTTCCGTCATGGGCTTTGATCAGCTCCTCTGTCACCCGGTAGCTGGCATCATAATTATCCACGCCCACAAAGGTAATATTGTCTTCAAAATCCGGCACGCTGGTGTTGAATACGATCACGGGAATCCCCGCCGAAGACGCCTTCTCCAGGGCCGGCACAATGGCCGTGCTGTCGCAGGCCGCGATACAGATGGCGTCAATGCCGGCGGAAATGGAATCCTCCACCATGGAGAGCTGACCGGCGGAATCCGTATAGGACGCAGGGGCGTACTCCACCACCTCTACTCCCAGCTCTGCCGCCCGGTCCTGGGCGCCTTCCACCACATATCTCCAGAACGCGGTGGTACTGTCCTTTGTAAAAATACCGATCCGGTATCCGCTCCCTTCTCCCTGGCTGCTCTCCTCCGCTCCCGAAGAGGCCGCCTGGGATCCGCTCCCCACTGCGTCCGCCACACTCTGGGTACATCCGCTCATCACTGCCGCTGCCGTCAGCACTGCCGCCGCTGCCATCATGTTCTTTCTCATTGTTTTCCCTCCGTTTTTTATTTTGTTTTCTTTCTGCTCACCATATAGTCCAGAAGAACCGCTATGATGATAATGACTCCGTTTACCGTTCCCTGCCAGTAGGATGAAATTCCCAGCAGGTTCATTTCATTGATCAGGATATTCAGAATCAGCGCTCCGATCACCGCGCCCCAGGCGCTTCCGGCCCCTCCCGCAAAGGAGATTCCTCCGATGGCCACGGCGCTGACGCACTGGAAATGGAAATCATTGCCGATTTCTGCTTCCGCCGCTCCCAGCCGGCCCAGGTAAATGATTCCCGCCAGGGCCGCCAGGGCTCCGGAGAGGGCAAATCCCAGAATCACCGATTTCTCCACTTTCAGGCCGGAAAATCTCGCTGCGCTGGGATTGGCTCCCACCACATACAGCTCTCTTCCCACTCTGGTATGCTTCAGCATCCAGGCGGTGGCCACAGTCAGTATGAGCGCAATAATGATCTGGGTCGGGATCACTCCAAATACAAACCCGGATCCCATAAACATAACTGAGCTGTGGAAGCCGCTGACCACATCGCCGTTCATATAAAAATAAGCAAGGCTTCTTATAATTTCCCTGACTCCGTATGTCACCAGCATGGCCGGCAGGTGCAGGAAGGATACCAGCAGGCCGTTCACCGTTCCCACCAGCATTCCCAGAGCCACAGCCAGCAGAATGCCGAAAATCACGCTCCCCGCAGAATCATTGGTACGAAGAAATCCGGCCGCCACGCAGGAAGTGAGAGAAAGTGTCGCTCCCACGGACATATCCACCCCTCTGCCCAGGAGCATGGCGCAGGTCATTCCCAGGGACATGATCAAAAGCATGGACGACTGCCGGGCCACGTTGAGCAGATTGGACGGCCTGAGAAAATTGGGGGATATGATGGCCGCTCCGGCAAAAATGAGCACCAGAATCGCCACTCTGGAATATTTGATCAGCAGTTCTTTTCCCTTCATGACTCCGCCTCCTTTTTCTTTACGTCAATCGCCAGGATCAGGATCAGAATAAATCCGATCACCATCATCTGCGTCAGGATCCGCCAGCCCAGCATATTCATGCCGTTTCTTAATATGCTGATCGCGATGGCTCCCAGAAGCGCTCCGAACACGCTTCCCCGTCCGCCTCCCAGCACCACGCCGCCGAGAACCGCGGCGCAGATGCCGTTTAACTCCAGACCGCTTCCCTGAGACGGATTTGCCGCGCTCAGTCTGGCCGCGTAAATAAATCCCGCAAAAGCGGCCAGCACCGCATTAATCAGATATACGCTCAGTTTCATTTTCTTTACATTGATGCCGGAACTCCAGGCGGCATCCTCTTTTCCTCCCACCGCATACAGATAAGTCCCGTATCGCCTGTTTTTCAGGATATAATTCATTCTAATGTACAAAACGGCCACCAGCAGCACTGGCACAGGAATATAGAGGATATTTCCTTCGCTCAGCTGCGCAAATTCCGCATAGGGAATATGTATCGTTCCTCCCTGGAGCACCATTCCCAGACTTTCCGCGATGTTCATGGTAGCCAGGGTAATAATAAATGTAGGAATAGGCGTATAGCCGGCCAGCAGGCCGTTGATCAGTCCCAGAACCAGAGCTGCCAGAATTCCGAAGAGGCAGCCCACCAGAATCGAACTCCCTCCATTCATGGCCCTGGCCGCCACGCAGGCCGCCAGACTGGAAATAGCCCCGCAGGACAGATCCACCTGGTTCGTCAATATCGCCAGACAGGAGCACATGGAGATAAAGCAGAGAACTGCGGCCTGTCTCGTAATATTGGTAACATTATAAAGGCTCAGATAGCCGGGAATCGCCGCGGAAAAGATAATCACAAACAGGACGATCCCGTAAACAGCGCCGCTGGACGGCATTTTTTTCCATATCTTTACAAAATTCTGTTTCATTCTCTTCCTCCCGAAGCATAGCTCATAATCAGTTCCTGAGACGCCTCCTCATAGCTCATTTCCCCTGCGATCCTCCCCTCTCTCATCACATAAATCCGGTCGGAGATGGACAAAACCTCCTGCAGATCAGAAGAAATCACCAGGATCGCAGCTCCTTCCCTGGCCAGATTATCAATGATGTGATAGATCTCTTCCCTGGCTCCCACATCAATTCCTCTGGTTGGCTCATCAAAAATCAGCACTTTCGATTCGGTAAACAGCCATTTTCCGATAACCACTTTCTGCTGATTTCCTCCGGACAGGTAGAGGGGCTCGATATCCGGGCCGGTACAGACCACGTTCAGATCCTTAATATATTTTTCTGATGCCATCCGCTCCCGCTTCAGGTTCAGGACGCCCCATCTGGTCACCTTATCCATAGCGGCCTGGCACACATTCTGAAAAATGGGCAGAGTCAGGGTCAGTCCGTTTTCCTTTCGGCTTTCCGGCAGCAGCCCCAGTCCGCTTTTCACGCATTTTCCGGGAGTGGGCTTTTCCATCTTCTTCCCCAGAATCTCGATCTCTCCGCTGTCGATCCGGTCGATTCCAAATATGGCGTGAGCCAGCTCCGTCCGCCCGGCTCCCACCAGTCCCGCCAGAGCTACGATCTCTCCTTTTCTGACCTCCAGGGATACGTCCTTTAAAACCTTCCCTCTGCACAGATGGCTCACTTTCAGAGCAGTTTCCTCTCTGACGGTATTCTCCAGACGCACTCTCTTCTGAGACACTTCCCGGCCCACCATACGGCGCACCATTTCATCCATGGATATTTTCCGGATATCTTCCGTACAAATGGTCATTCCATCCCGCAGAACCGTGACGCGGCTGCCGATCTGCTTCAGCTCCTGCAGGCGGTGGGAGATATAAATGATGGATACTCCCTCCTTCTGAAGCCGGCGGATAGTCTCAAACAGACTTTCGATCTCGCTGTCGCTCAGTGTAGCGGTGGGCTCATCCATGATCAGGATCCTGGCATTCTGGGACAGGGCCTTCGCCACTTCCACCAGCTGCTGCTGCGCCACTCCCAGGGTACATACTTTGGCGTCCACATCCACGTTTGCCTTTAAAAAATCCAGATATTCCCGGCTCTTCTTCCTCATCAGCCCGCGGTCGATCCTGCCGCCTTTCAACGGCTCCCTGCCCAGAAAAATATTCTGAGCCACAGTCAGATAGGGAACCAGATCAAACTCCTGATAAATAATGGCAATTCCCAGATCCTGGGAGTCTTTTGTGTTCCTGATGGTCACCGGTTCTTCATTCACGTAAATAGTTCCGGAATCCACGCTGTACAATCCGGAGAATATTTTCATCAGCGTAGACTTCCCAGCCCCGTTCTCCCCCAAAAGGATATGTACTTCCCCCTTCCGGAGGTCAAAACTCACATCGGACAGTACCTTGACTCCCGGAAAAGACTTGTTAATATTTTCCGCTCTCAATACAATCTCGCTTCCCACATGTCCCTCCTGTTTCCGCCGCCCGGACATTTTTTTGCACATTTTACATTCGCCCTGCGGCTAAATCGTTTACGTAATCGTTTACGTATTTATGTGCATATAATACTCTGCATTTTCTTTAAAGTCAATTGTGCTTTTTACCAGATACTAGAAGATCTTTTTGTGGATTTTCCACAATTTTCCCCTATTATTTATCACTGTCTTGACTTTTTATCCCAAAGCGTTTATTCTAAAAGAAAACGTTTAAATAATATTATGCAACAACTGCAGGAGGTTTCCAGTATGAAGCCAAATATGAAAGACGTGGCAAATCACGCCGGGGTATCCGTGGCAACTGTCTCTCACGTGATCAACCATACCCGCTTCGTCTCAGAAGAAACACAGCAAAAAGTTCTGGACAGCATCCAGGCCCTGGGATATGTGCCGGACCCCACTGCCAGGAGCTTCAAGACCGGGCGGAAAAATCTGATCGGCATCATTGTGCCTGATATCGCCAATCCGGTATGGGCCGTAATTATAGAAGAGGTGGAAAGTGTTCTGGCAAAAGACGGATATAAGCTTCTTATCGTCAACACGAAGGAGACGGAAAGCCGGGAAATGGAAAATCTCAAACTGCTCTCTTCCGGACTGGTGGACGGACTGATCATCGCCACCACTCTTACTGATTTTTCCCAGATCCGGGCGGCAGTTCCCGACGGCTTCCCCATGGTATTTATCGACCGTCAGCTGCCTGGATGCACCTGTGATACGATCATTCCCCAGGATTATCCAGCTATCTACGACGGGATCCGGCGGATGATCGAGCAGGGCCATCACCGGATCGGCTTTATTACCGGGCTCATGCGCCTTTCCACCAGCGTCAACCGCCTGAACGCTTACCGGGACGCCCTCACGGAATGCGGAATCCCCGTGGATGAAACTCTCATCGAACAGGGCAACAGCCTTTCATTCAGCGCCGTTCCTCTGGTACAGAATCTGCTGGAAAAACGCTGCACCGCTATTGCTGTATCCAATAATGTCATGCTGGACGACGTCCTTTACTACCTGCGCACAGTGAACATGGAACCGGGAAAAGATGTGCTTCTGCTGGGTCAGACCGTAGAGGGGCGGAAAAATTATTTTGCGCGGAATGTGCAGATGATCCTGCAGCCTTCCAAGGAAATCGGCCACACTGCCGGGGTGCAGATCCTTGAGCGGATCCGGACTCCTGATCTTCCTGTCCGCAACACCGTGCTCTACAGCGCCCTTTTGTAAAGCAGATTTTCGTCAGCTGTTTGATTTTATTCATTTTTACATGTTTTTTTGCTATTACCCTTG
>DXBC01000022.1 GCA_019116745.1 Candidatus Lachnoclostridium stercorigallinarum | reverse complement strand
GTGGGGAAGAGCAAAACATCTCTTATGGCTGCGGAATCCGTGAGCAGCATGCACATCCGGTCGATGCCGAAGCCGATACCGCCTGTGGGGGGCATACCGATCTCCAGAGCGTTTAAGAAATCCTCGTCGGTGCGGTTGGCCTCCTCGTCTCCCTGAGCCAGAAGCTCCTCCTGGGCCTTAAACCGCTCTCTCTGATCGATGGGATCGTTTAATTCGGAGTAGGCGTTTGCCATCTCCCATCCGTTCATGAAGAACTCAAACCGCTCCACATATTCCGGATTTTCCGGTTTTTTCTTGGTCAGAGGAGAAATCTCCACCGGATGATCCATGATAAAGGTAGGCTGCAGCAAATGCTCTTCCACAAACTCCTCGAAGAACAGGTTCAGGATATCGCCCTTTTTGTGTCTCTCCTCATACTCCACATGATGCTCCTTCGCGGCGGCTCTCGCCTCCTCCAGAGTGTGGATCTCATTAAAGTCCACGCCGGAATACTTCTTCACCGCGTCCACCATGGTGATCCGCTCAAAGGGCTTGCCCAGATCCATCTCAATGCCGTTGTAGACAATGGTGGTAGTGCCCAGCACCTCTTTTGCCACATAACGGTACAGATTTTCTGTCAGGTCCATCATGCCGTGGTAATCCGTATATGCCTGATAGAGCTCCATCAGGGTAAACTCCGGATTGTGGCGGGTATCCAGGCCCTCATTTCTGAACACGCGGCCGATCTCATATACCTTCTCCAGGCCGCCTACAATCAGTCTCTTCAGATACAGCTCCAGAGAAATTCTCAGCTTCAGATCCTCGTCCAGAGCATTGAAATGGGTCTCAAAAGGCCTTGCGGCAGCGCCGCCGGCGTTGGCCACCAGCATGGGGGTCTCCACCTCCATAAAGCCCTCCTCCGCCAGGTAGCGGCGGATGGCGGCGATGATCCTGGAACGCTTGATAAAGGTTTCCTTCACGTCCTCATTCATAATCAGATCCACATATCTCTGACGATAGCGGGTATCCGTATCCGTCAGTCCATGGAACTTCTCCGGCAGAACCTGCAGGCTCTTGGAGAGCAGGGTCACTTCCTCCGCATGGATGGAAATTTCTCCGGTCTTGGTTTTGAACACCGTTCCCTTCACGCCCAGAATGTCGCCGATATCCATTTTTTTGAACTCTTTGTAGGGTTCCTCTCCGATGCTGTCCCTGGCCACATAGACCTGAATCCGTCCTTTTAAATCCTGAATATTGCAGAAAGATGCCTTTCCCATCACCCGTTTAAACATCATACGGCCGGCGACGGACACCTCTTTGCCTTCCAGCTCCTCATAGCCGTCTTTTACATCGCTGCTGTGAGCCGTCACATTATATTTGGTAATCACAAACGGATCCTTCCCCGCGGCCTGCAGCTCCGCCAGCTTGTCCCGGCGGGCCTGAAGCACGTGATTTAACTCCTCCTGAGCCTTTCCCTGATTCTGCTCTGCCACTGTCTCCACTCCTTTATATTTTTCTATTCTTGATTCCATATTTTTCTTTTCAGCATTCACAGTATTATAGCGTAAATGCCGCTTTTTTGTCAAGCACGGACACAAGCGGCGCCGCCTCCTTCTGCGGGAAGCGGCGCCGCTTCTATTTTTCTTTTACAGTTCATGGAAAACCGGCTTCATGTTCTCATAAGTGCAGAACCGTTCAAAGCCCAGTCCTCTCAGAATTTCCTTTCCTTCATCAATATAGGCCCCCAGATGCTCCGGCTTGTGGCTGTCGCTTCCGATAGTGATGATCTCGCCGCCCAGCTCCCGATACAGCTTTAAAATCTCCCGGGACGGCATGCTGTCGGACAGGCCGTACCGGTGGAAGGAGGTGTTGAGCTCGATTCCCTTCCCGTCGGCGATGACGATCTTTAAGATCTCCTCGATCATGGGTTTCACATTCTCAAAAGGATAGATCCCTGCTTCGTCGTACCGTTTGATCAGATCCATATGCCCCAGCACGCTGTAGTTTTTGTAGGCTTTCACCACATCCAGCATTTCCTGATAATACCGCTCGTTGTACTCCTTCTGGGTTCTGCCCCGCTGGAAATCCTGAGTCCAGAACTCCTTGTCCTCCACCTGATGGATAGACAGGATGATAAAATCAAAGGCATAGCGGGCAAACAGGGCTTCAAACTCCGGAATTGTATGCATCTGCACGCCGAATTCCATACCTGTGCGGATGGTGATCTTTCCCTGGTATTCTTCCTTCAGGGCGCGGATCTTATCCATGTATCTGGGATAGTCCACGTTGGCTAAAGGATCCCCGTGGCGGTAGCCTATCTCCTCCCCGCTGTCCCAGTCCACTTTCACTCCGTAATCCACGTGATCCGTGATACAGATCTCGTCCATCCCCATATTCACCGCATCCCTGATCACATCCTCCATCAGGTAGCGGGAATCATCGCTGAATTCTGTGTGTACGTGATAATCCGCAAACATAGTTCCACCTCGCAAACTGTATGATTTATGTCTTTGATTATACAATAAATACCGGCTGTTTTCCACGGAAATATGCAAAAAAACCGGCTTTACTTTTCCTGACTCCCATGCTTTAATGATCTTAACAGTTTCTGACCGCGGGACATTACGCCCGGCCGGCTTCCGGCCGACGCTGATGTGACAGTCAGGTGATTTGAGAGGGGAGAATCATGGATAAGCAGGAACCATTTTCTGAAATCCGATACTTTTTTGGCGGCGAGCTGCGGCTGTACCGGGATTTTTTTGAAAGCCACTGCCCTCCGCCCATGAAAATGAACCGAGGAATGCAGATCTGCCGGCAGGAGGAGACGAAAAACTGGATGTACTATCTCTGCCGGGGCCAGCTGAAAGTATACGCCAGCAATTATGAGGGCAATGAACGGATGGTTGCGATTCTGGGAGAGGACAGTCTGGCCGGCCTGGACTGCCTGATCCCCGGCCAGTTTTCTCTGATGACCATTGAATGCCTCACAGACTGCTGGCTCATGCCTCTTCAAAATACCGTTCTGGATGCCATGATCCGGGAAAACCCGGATTTTGCTGTGGCAATTACCCATTACTACTGCAAGATTCTGCGCCAGCTCTGTTTCGACGCTACCAGCCAAAGCATCAGCAGCGTCATGATCAGGCTCGCCAACTTTCTCAGAACCAACTGGAACGAACCGGAAAAAAGCAGGGTCCGGCTCAGCCAGCAGGAGCTAGCCGCTGCGGTAAACTGCTCCCGTGCCAGCATTGCCAGGGTCTGCCGGATTTTAAAAAATGAGGGGATCATCGCCATGGAAGGGGTGGGATTCCGCATTATTGATCCTGACAAGCTGGATCTGCTCTGTCATAAATACAGAAAGCTGCCCTAAGGCAGCTTTCCTGATCTCTTTATATCTTCCATCCGGCTTTGTAGCCCGTATGTATGGCATCATAAATTTTTCCCAGCTCCAGGCTGTCTCCCACATTATACACCCGGCGCCCCTGTGCTTTCAGACTGTCATACAGATCCCGGTTCGGTCTCATTCCCGTGGCCAGAAATACGTGATCTGCAGGAATCAGCCGGCGCCTGCCGTTCTGTTCCATCACAACGCCTTCGTCTGTAATCTCCGTTACCCTGGAAGATGTAAACACCTGAATATGATGTTCCCGGATCATCTCCCCATACACCGTGCGATCGCTGTCGCTGCAGCCTTTCATAATCTGAGGAAGCATTTCAATAATCGTCACCTGATTATCCGGATTCTGTCCGAACAGAACCGCCGTCTCAGTTCCGATCATCCCTCCCCCTATTACCACAATTTTTCCGGAAGGCTTTTCCGCCTCTCCGCACAGCACATCAACAGCCAGAGTCACATTGGGCCGGTCTGCTCCCGGCACTTTCAGTCCCACGGGAGAAGCTCCCGCCGCCACAATGACCGCGTCAAAGTCGGTGAGATCCTCCAGTTTTGCTTCCTTCTCCACAATCGTCACTCCGTGCTTGCGCACCTGGGTCACCAGATAGTTCAGGGCATCCCTGATATCCGCCTTAAATTCCGGATAGGAAGCCTCGTGGAGATAACCACCCAGTTTCCGCTTTTCAAACAGACTTACCTGATGGCCTCTCAGGGCCGCCGCATCTGCCGCCTTCATGCCGGCAGGACCGCCTCCCACTACGGCAATCTTTTCCGGATGTTCCGCCGGCCTCAGGGCCAGAGCATCTTCAAATCCCAGAAGGGGATTCATGGTACAGTTGATGGATTTTCCCAGATGATTTCCTCTGTCCAGACATCCCTCATTGCAGCGGATACAGGGAGAAATATCCTCCGGATGTCCTTCCATGGCTTTTTTCGCCCAGTAGGGATCCGCCAGAAGAGGCCGACCCATGCTGATAAAATCTGCTTTTCCGCTGGCAAGAATCTCTTCGGCAAACTGGGGCTGAGTGATGGAACCGGTGGCAAATACGGGAATGTTCACCTCTTTTTTAATTGCTTCCGCCGCCCACACATTGTGCCCTCTGGGGATCTGCATGGGACTCACCTGATGAATCATCTGATGATGGTCTCCTCCGCTCACATCAATAGCCGCGCATCCCAGCTCTTCCAGCCTTTTCGCGTAGTAGATCGTATCCTCGATGGTCATGCCGCCCGGCTCATAGTCTGTCCCGCTGAGGCGGACAATAATGGGGAAGTCCTCTCCCACATACTCCCTGCAGCGCTTAAACACCTGCTCCAGGAAACGGAACCGATTTTCCCTGCTTCCCCCGTACCAGTCTTTCCTCTGATTGGTAAAGGGAGAGAGGAAATTGGTGATCAGATACCCGTGAGCCCCGTGAATCTCCACTACCTGAAATCCTGCAGTCTTGGCCCTGAGAGCCGCCCGGCCGAAATCTTCAATCAACTGATGAATCTCCTCAATAGTCAGCTCTTCAGGGATCGCCGCCTGTCCGTACCGCTCATACATCAGCGGCCAGGGATTGGGGGAGGCTGACTTCATAGGCGGACCGAGAAACCTCTGACGGCCGCAATGCTCAATCTGGATACAGGGGACACAGTCATTGTTTTTAATCGTATCCGCCAGCCAGCCCAGACCGACAATATATTCGTCGTCACAGATTCCCAGCTGGTTGGACGCCGATTTGCTGCAGTCCCTGTCCACAAAGGCATACTCCACAATGATCATGCCCACTTCCCCTTTTGCCAGATCCTCATAGCAGCGGACCAGGCGGGAGGAAACCGTGCCGTCCATATGGCTTAATCCCGTAGTCTGCGGAGCCTTGCATATTCTGTTTTTGATCTCCACATTTCCGATTTTGTACGGACTGAAAAGAGTTGGAAACTGATGATTCATATTACACGCCCCTTTCATTTATTTCTGCTTTCATTATAAATCCCGCAGTTTTTTTCATATATATCTGCCTGAATGAATTTCCGCAGATTTTTTGTGGCATATAATACAATTTTCGTTTCCAACTCTTCCGTTGTTCAATGAGCTGTCTACGGAATAATCTCCAGCTCCTTGGAATCTTTATTTAAGCTCATGGCTCCGTCCTTTGTGATCAGCATCAGATCCTCAATCCTCACGCCGAACTCTCCCGGCAGGTAGATGCCGGGCTCGCAGGAGAAGATCATGCCCTCCTCCACTACGTCCTGGTTGGCGGCGGACACATCTCCCGCGTCGTGGACCTCAATTCCGATGCAGTGGCCAAGACGGTGAGTAAAATTCGGGCCGTATCCCGCTTCCGTGATAATATCCCTGGCCACCTTGTCGATGTCGCAGAATCTCATGCCGGGCTTCATGGCAGCCTGGGCAGCCAGATTGGCTTTCTTTACCACCTCGTAGACCTCTCTCTGCTTTTCCGATACGCTCTGATAAAAGAAGGTTCTGGTCATGTCCGAACAGTAATCGTTCACCTTGCAGCCCACGTCAAAGAGCACGCAGTCCCCCGGCTTTAACACCGTATTGTCCGGCTTGTGGTGTCCCTCCGCCGCGTTGGCCCCGAAGCTCACCAGCGGTCCGAAGGACGGTCCCTGGGTTCCCAGCCGCCTGTAGATGGCATTCATTCCCGCTGCCACCTCCAGCTCCGTCACGCCCTCTCTGATCAGCCCCCGGAACTCCGCCATGGCCTGATCGTTGATCTGGGAGGCGTAGATCATCTTCGCCTGCTCGTCCCCGTCCTTTACCCGGCGGGCGCCGTCCACGCACTCGGAGGCGTTTACAAAGCTGCTTCCCGCCTTTAAATCCATCAGCTCCAGCAGAAACTTCGCCGCCATTTTCTTATCGATGCCCAGGGGCTTTTCATGATCCGTATAAGAAGCGATGATCTCGCAGCCGGGATCCGTATCGGTAAACCACACTTTTTCCATGCCGATGTCCCCGTCCACCTTAAACAGCTTATTTACAAACAGCTTATGGTTTCCGTCCGCACTCAGATACAGAGCCAGCAGGCGCTCGTTGGGAAGAATCCATCTTCCCGTCAGGTAAAAGATGGACGGCGGGTCGCTGATGAGCATCTGCTCCAGTCCCCGGTCCTTCATTTTCCCCAATACACGTTTTATTCTCTCCTCAAACATCTGTTTTCCTCCTTATCTGTACAGAGAAATCTGATTACATTCCGTAAAATACAGGCGCTCCCGGTCCCAGAGGCAGATTTAACACCATCCAGATCACCAGCAGAGCGACCCAGCCGATAAGGAATGCGAACGAATAGGGCACCATGCAGGATACCAGGGTTCCCCAGCCGCTGTCCTTGTCGTATTTTCTCATGATGGTCAGGATGTAGGGAATCCATGCCAGCACGGGAGCGATGATATTCATGGTACTGTCGCCGATCCGGTAAGCCACCTGAGTGATCTCCGGAGACAGTCCCATTCCCATGAACATGGGCACAAACACCGGCGCGAAGATGGCGTACTTCGCGGAAGCGGATGCCATAAACAGGTTGATAAATCCGGTCAGAAGCACAAAGCATACCATCAGGCCGATGGGATGGATATTCATTCTCTGAAGCAGCTCCGCACCCTTAAAGGACAGGATCCGTCCGATATTGGTGTAGGTAAAATAATTGGTAAACTGAGCCGCCACAAATGCCATGGCCACAAAGCCGGATACGGATGCAATAGACTTGCTGAATGCTCCCACCACATCCTTGTCATTTTTAAACACGCCGCAGATCTTTCCGTAAACCAGAGCCGGAACAAAGAACAGCAGGGTAAACAGCGGGATAATGGAGTTTAACAGGGTGGAATTTTCAATCAGGCTGCCGGTCTCCGCATTTCTCATAAAGGAATTCTGGGGAATGCAGGAGATCACATAAAGGGCAACGATTGCCAGAAATACCCAGTTTGCCACTTTCAGCGCACGGTTTTCCTTTGCCGTCATCTCGCCGCTGGGCTCTACCAGAGTACCGTCTCCGTTCTCCTTGTACGGGCCCAGGCGGGGAATCACGATCTTCTCCGTCACAAAGGTTCCGATGGCTGTAATCACAAAGGTGGACACGATCATGAAATACCAGTTGGACAGAGGGGTGACGCTGTAGGTCGGATCCAGAGTCTTTGCCGCCGCGTCTGAGAAGCCGGACAGGATGGTATCGGTGGAACCGATGATCAGGTTGGCGGAAAAGCCGCCGGATACGCCGGCAAAGCCCGCTGCCACACCGGCTAAGGGATGCTTTTTATAAGCCCGGAAAATCATGGCCGCCAGAGGGATGAACACCACATAGCCGGCATTTTCCGCAATGTTGGTCATAACGCCGATGAACACCACCATGGGAGTCACCAGAAATGCCGGGGTGATCTCCACCACCTTGCGGATCAGGCCGTTGAGCCAGCCGGAGTGCTCCGCCACACCGATTCCCAGCATGATTACCAGGGTGAAGCCCAGAGGCGCATAGCTGGTAAAGTTGGACACCGCCGAGGTGAGCATATACCTCAGTCCGGAAAAGCTGAACAGGTTTACAATATTTACCGTGGTCTCCTCCACTGCTCCGGTGGCGGAATTGTACATCTCACCGGTGGCGCTCCAGCCCATGAGGGAGCCGATTCCGGACACCGCCACTACCAGAATACACAGGTAGAAGAAAATGGTCATCGGGTGAGGGAGCTTGTTTCCCGCTACTTCGATTTTATCCAGAAACCGAAGAATCCAGGACTTTTTCTTTGCAGTTGTCTTTTCCATACATTTCTCTCCTTTTTGAGATTTTCTTATTTTATACCCCTATATGACTGCTTATCTGTTCATCCGCCTACTTTGCCGTGTTGGACGCAATGAGAGCCGCATCCCACACGCCGGAAAACGGCGGAGAATAGCACAGATCCATAAATCCCATCTCATCCACAGTCAGCCCGCTGTAGATGGCGATGGCATAGTAGTTGGCCCTGGGAACCACGATTCCCGCTCCCCAGGTCTCCGCTCCCAGAATCTTCCTGGTGGCCCGGTCGTAAATCACCTTGATATTCAGCTTTTCCGTCCCGTAATAGGAGGCGTAGCTGTTTCCCGTAATCATATGAGCCTTGTAATCCAGGCCGTGGGACTTTGCCTCCTTCTCGGAAAGTCCCACCTTCGCCGCATCCAGGCCAAAGAGCCGCAGAGCCGAGCTTCCAATCAGCTTAAAGGGCTTCGGCGTCACTCCGCCCAGCACGTCCCCGATGATCCGCCCCTGCTTGTTGGCGTTGGTGCCCAGAGGCGCGTAGGTATATTCCCCGGTGATAGCGGAACGCATGATGCTGCAGTCGCCGGCAGCATACACATCTTCCGCGCTGGTCTCCATCCTCTCGTTTACCAGAATGGCGCCGTTTTTCGCCTTCTCCACCGTATCGATAAAAGCGGTGGCCGGGGCGATTCCCGCGCTGTTGATGAGAATGTCCGCAGGAAGTTCCTCTCTGCTCCCGTCTCCGGCTTCCACCACCGCAGCGGTGATGCGGCCGTTTTCTGCCTTCAGATCCACCACTTTGCAACCGGTTTTGACAGTCACTCCGTTTTTCTCCATCTCCTCTTCCAGAGCCTGACTCACTTCCGGATCAAAGGAGGAGAGAATGTGATCCGCCAGCTCCACCACCGTAACCTCTTTTCCGTATCTGCGGCAGGCCTCGGAAACTTCCAGCCCGATAAAGCCGGCTCCCACAATCACCACATGGCGGTTTTTCTCCTCAAGCAGGGCCGTCTTTACCCTGGTGCCGTCTGCCACATCCCGGATCTCAAAGAGATTTTCATACTCTCTGTCAAAGGGCGGGAAATGGCGCACCGCCGCACCGCTGCCCACCACCAGTTTGTCGTAGGTGTCCTCAAACTCTTCTCCTGTTTTCAGATTTCTCACCAGCACCGTCTTTTTGTCCGTGTCCGCATGGAGCACTTCGTGGTAGGTTTTGATGGGAATTCCGCTCTGGAAAAACTCCTCCGCCGTTCTGGCAATCAGCTCCTTTCCCTGTTTGATGTGATCGGAAATGTAAAAGGGAATGCCGCAGGCTCCGTAGGATACCTCGCCGCCCTTCTCATAAACCATGATCTCCACCTGGTCCTTCAGGTTTCTCTTCAGCTTGGATGCCGCCGACATTCCGGCTGCCACTGCGCCGATGATCACTACTTTCATTCTCTCAACCTTCTTTCTGCGATAATCGCGTTTGTCATACAGCCGGTTACATTGATCAGCGTTCTGGGCACATCCCCGATGGGGTCAATGGCAATCATCGCTCCCAGTCCGGAGACTGCTCCTTCCATTCCCGTGCCCATCACCGCCGCAAACTCCGCCATGGTGGCCGTTCCCGGCGCTCCGGTGATTCCGTAGGAGACCACAGTGACCACAATCAGCGCAGCCGCGATCATCCCGGGAGTAAACGTCCCCCCTGCCATATGCACCGTAAATACCAGCGCCATCGCCGGAAACAGAGCCGCGCAGCCCTGCATCCCGGAGGAAATGGCGTAGGCAGATACTTCATTTGTAATTTCTTTCTTCAGCCCCAGGCCCTCCGCGAGGGCTTTCTGGGCCTCCGGCAGACAGGCCGATCCGGATCTGGTTTTCAGAGCCTTCACCATAGCTTCTTTTCCCGCCCGGAAAAATGCCGCCGGACTGACGCCGCACACTGCAGACAGAAGAAGCTGAATCGCCAGCATTACCCCGGCCGCCAGGGTGAGCACCAGAAGAAATTTTATGATCCGCCAGAGAACCTCCGGTCCGGAAACCGCCGTCAAAGCCGCCATAATGGCCGCCGCCCCAGCAGGCTTCCAGGCAATCACCGTCTTGCACACGCTTCCCATGATGGAAAAGGCCGCGTCCGTCAGGTCAAAAAAGGGCTTTACCGTATCCATATATTTCCCGGACATTCTCCTGGCGGCAATTCCCCCAAGGCCTCCCGCCACAAACACGGCCACAACCCTGCCCAAAAGGAGATCCGCCGCCCCATTCACCGGCATCAGCCCCAGCACAATCTCCGGAATACTCTCTCCCCCTGTGCGAACCGCGCCGAAACCGCCTTCCGCGCTTCCCACATCAAACAGAATCCCGAAAAGAAGTCCCACTCCGCAGGCCAGCGCTACCATCAGGGTGTTCACCTGTTTTTTCACTTTCACTTCCCTGGGAGTCACCTTATACGCCGGAGTGTGGATCACCATGCGGGCCGTGCAGATAAAGATCACCGGTCCGATGAGCATCCGGAACAGTCCCAGATATATCATGGACACAGCGGAAAACCACTGAGATACGCCGGCTGTGGTCAGCCCTCCTGCCCCGGCCGCTCCCAGTCCATATACCGCCAGCCCGAAAACGGTCCCGCAGCCGGTGCCTATGAGCACCCGGGACGCGAAGCTGAATTTTTTCTTCGGCAGATGGTTCATGGCATAGACCATAATCAAAAACAGGACAACGATTCCGGCGGAAATGACGCTGTCCACTGCAAATAATTCCTGTATCACCATTTCATTCCTCCATTCTCCCCTCAAAAATAATTTTTCTGCCATCCAACTCCCAATTTGTATAAAACGCACAAATAATTTTCATCTTATATTGTGTGTTTAATCTGATTATACAATGATCTGTAATAAAAGTCAATTATATTAATAATAATTTATTATTATAATGAAATAACATTCTGCACATACAGGAAAGGCTGCCGCAGTGCGATCCTCACGCGAAGCGTTTTTGTCTCATAGGAAGGAAGTTTCCTGTGAAATAAAAAAATGCCGGCCGGAAACGCATTTCTGGCGTCCCTGCCGACATCTGTATCTGACTTTTCCCTTTTCAGTTTTTTCCCTTTGAAATTTTTGACAAATACCGGTAAATGCTGGCTTCCGAGCAGTAGAGATATTCTGCCGCTTCTCCCACAGCTCCCTTCAGCTGAAACAGGCCGCCCCGGTTCAGCTTTTCCACTATGGCGATCCTGTCATCCTGGGTCAGCCTCTCCCTTACGATCTCCTCGCAGGACCCCATGGTCTCCATGACGGCTTTTTCCAGCAGATCCCGGATCACATCGTTGGAAAATGTCTCCACCGCCACTCCGCACACCGGTCCGTCTTCCTCTTCCGGCAGCAGATCGACACCTCCCAGGCGGAGGATTTCCTCACTCAGCTTCTGGTATTTTGTCATATCAATGTTGATGCAGAGCTGACCCACCAGCTCTCCGTTTTCCCGGATGAAATAGGTGGAAGAGCGCAGCTTTTTGTTGGGCTTTGCCTTTCCCAGATAATTGACTACGTAATCCCTCTCTTTCCACTGCTCACTGGCCAGTACGGACAGAGTGAAATCCGTGATGGGAGCGCCTATGGTTCTGCCGCTCACATGACCGTTGGCAATGGCGACAATATCGTGATTGGGTTTGCGGCAGTCCCTCAAAACCACCTCTGTGTCTTCCCCCATCACCAGTCCCAGAAAATCCACCAGTTTCTTATAATAGTCTAAAATATCCACAGTCATCTCCTCCGGTGCTGTCCGTCATCCGGATTATGAAACTCTCTGGATCTCGAGCACCTGATACTGAATGGTGCCCATCTGGGTCTCCACATCCACCACGTCTCCCACTTTCCTGCCGATCAGCGCCTGGCCCACGGGAGACTCGTTGGAAATTTTATTCTGCAGGCTGTTTGCCTCGGTGGAGCCTACAATAAAGAACTCCATATCCTCGTCAAACTCCATATCTTTTACCTTTACCTTGCAGCCCACATTGATCTTGTCCAGATCGATCTCATCCTCAACCACAACCTCTGCGTTCTTCAGCAGTTTTTCCAGCTCCTCGATTCTGGCCTCAATGTCTCTCTGCTCGTCTTTTGCTGCATCGTACTCCGCATTCTCAGATAAGTCCCCCTGCTCTCTCGCCTCTTTGATCTTCTGGGCGACTTCCTTTCTCTTGAATACTTTCAGGTTCTGCAACTCATCCTCATATTGTTTCAGACCTGCATAGGTCAAAATATTTTTTTTCTCTGCCATTTCTTCTGCTTCCTTCCTTCTAAATAATTCTCACCCGCCGGAACAAACCCTGTACAGTATACGGCGGATTACCTTCTCGCATTCACAGTATTATATCTTAAACCATTTGCCATGTCAAGAATTCTGAAGTTCCCGCTCCGCCGGACCGAAAACTCCGGTTCTGCCGGCCGGGATATTCCCCCGTCAGTTCTTTCTCTCTTCCAGGCATTCCAGAAAGCGGCCGCGGATCAGCCGGTCCAGGCTTTCATAGTCTTCCACCAGGTTCACCTCGTTTCTCAGGGCGGCCGAGTGGGGCAGTCCGGTGGTATACCAGGCCACATGCTTTCTCATCTCCCGGATTCCCGCCAGCTCGCCCCGCAGCTTCACCTGCATGGACGCATGGCGCAGCACGGTTTCGCAGATTTCCTCCGCTCCCGGCCGGGGAAGCAGCTCTCCCGTCTCCAGATAGTGATTGATCTCCCGGAATATCCAGGGATTTCCCTGGGCTCCTCTGGCCACCATCACTCCGTCGCAGCCGGTCTCCTCCAGCATCCTCTTCGCATCCTGAGGCGTGAACACGTCCCCGTTTCCGATTACCGGGATGGACACCGCCTCCTTTACCTGACGGATGATGTCCCAGTCCGCTTTTCCGGAGTAGTACTGCTCCCTGGTGCGGCCGTGGACCGCGATAGCCGCCACTCCGCAGCTTTCCACAATCTTTGCAATCTCCACCGCGTTGACGCTCTCATCGTTGAAACCTTTCCGGATCTTTACTGTCACCGGCTTTTTCAGCCGCTTTACCATGGCGGTAAATATCTCCTCTACCAGTCCGGGATTTTTCATAAGGGCCGAGCCTTCCCCGTTATTGACCACTTTCGGCACAGGGCAGCCCATGTTCACATCGATGATGTCATAGGGCCCGTCCTCAATCCTGGCCGCCATGGCGCTCATGATCTCCGGATCGGAGCCAAAGAGCTGCACCGCCACCGGCCGTTCCTCAGGCAGCACCTGGAGGAGATCCTTCGTATTTCTGTTGTTGTAGAGAATAGCCTTGGCGCTCACCATCTCCGTGTAGAGCAGGCCGCAGCCCTGTTCCTTGCAGAGCAGACGAAATGGCAGGTCGGTTACCCCTGCCATCGGTCCTAACGCCAGTCTGTTTTCGATTTTCACGTTTCCGATCTGAAATCCCGCCATCAGTCCTGCTCCTTTCCGGCGTCATCCGGATCCAGTCCCAGATAAAACACCCGGAAATAAAGCTCCAGAGATTCCAGAAGTTCCCGTCTCTCCTCCCGGATCTGCTTGATCTTCAAATAGCTCCCGATCTCGTCGATGCTTCCGTCGTACTCATGGGCCTCTGTCCGAAGCTCCAGATTTCCGTCCCCGTCAAATTCCAGGGCCAGCACGCCGCCCACCTCCTGGACGAACCACACGCACATGATCTGGAGCTCCTTTTTCACACTCTCCGGGAGACTGTCAAACTCGTCGTTAAAATAATATTTCTGATTATAAGCGTTTGCTCCGCAGAGCACGATTTTTTCATCCTTCAATGTCCTGCCTCCGCCTTCTTTGCTGAATTATTTCCCTATTCTAGCACAGGCAGGAGAAAAGTTCAATGGCGGAAATCACCGGTATTCCGAGGAAAACGCCGACGAGTCGTACCAGGTCATCTCCAGTCCCACCGTCCCATTGGGACAGATGGAGGGGGAGAGGACCCCGCACAGCTCCGTGAGACTTCCTTCCATGGATTCAAAGTGCTCCACCGGACGCAGCTTGCACATTCGGATGCTCCTCTCCCGGCTGCCGTACTCTTCTCCCGGTCCCCAGGTCTCGGGGCTGCTGTCTCTCAGGCCCACCGTTTCCAGCGCCTCCAGATATTTTTCCTCATAGTCGGCCAGCCACTGGTCAACCTGCCCCTGAAAGGCCGGATTTCCGTCCTTCCCTTCCCAGTTGTAATCAGCCAGGTCCACCCAGATCAGCCTGTCCCCTTCTCCCGGCACAAGGCCCAGCTTCGACGTGTGCACGTACCACGGGCCCTCTCCGCCATCGGCTCCTCCCATCTGCTTCAGTTCCTGGCCGTCATAGGAAAGGCCCCTCACGGCAAATCCCCTGGTGTTGAGATCATGGCCGGTGTCGATATAGAGGACGGTCTCGCCTCCTACCGTTCCCCGGAAGAACTGAATGGCGGAATGGGCAGGTGTCTCCGTAAGGCCAGCCATGTTCACCTCATAGGAAGCGGTCTGCTCCGCCGTATCTCCGTCCCGTCGGTCGTAGATGAAAATTTCAAATGTAACGGCCTCTCCAATCGCGTCTTTTCCCATCTGATAGTCTGGAACGCTCAGCTTCACAGTCATAAGCTCATTGGCTCCGTCCCCGTCGTAATCCCAGATATCCCCGCACAGAAGGCCTCTGAAATGAACCGCCGGCACCAGGACTTCTCCGCCTCCGTATCCGGTTCCGAAAAATTCTTTCGTCCCCGTATGGACTATGCCCCACTCTGCCGCCAGCTGAGCCAGCTTTTCTTTTAAGGGGCCGTCGTCTCCATACGCCGGCATGGCCGGCGGTTCCTCTGCCGTCTCCGCCGCTGTGGTCTCCCCTTCTCCGGTCTCCTCCCCGGCCGTCGTCTCCTGTCCGAGCCCTGCCATGTCATACAGCCATAGAGCCCTCACATGGTAGCCGTTGAAAAACGCTCCCGTATAATCTCCTCTTTCCATATAAATCTGGACTCCGCATTCTCCGCCTTCCGGGGAGGTGAGCGTTCCCATAAAGGTTATGCCGCTTCCGCCCAGATTTCCCAGCTGGGGCAGTCCCAGGTCCAGCTTCCACCCGTTTTCCGCCGCCGACAAAGCCTCGTAGGGCGCCGTATAGGTGGCGTCTCCGGTCTCATCGTAGCTCCACATAAAATACAGGAGATTTTCCATAATCTCATTTCCGGCTTCCTCCCCGTAAAGGGCGTACAGATAGTAGACCAGAGCCGTATCCCTCACGGTAATCTCATCTCCGGAGATTCCAAACTGTCCGCTGGCGATAAAGGAAGACAGATGTTCCTGGATTTCCGGAATCAGGCGGCAGGCGGCGGCCTCCATCACCTCCGTCGGCATTTTTACCTCTTCTGCCTGCCCCGCCTGCTCAAATGTCATCACCGCCAGCTCCGTCAGTTCCTCGACCCACTGCCCGTACATCTCCCCCTGCTCTCCCGCAAACAGGTCCACGGCTTCCAGCGCCTCGGAAATCTGAGCGTACTGATCGGAGGTCATCTCCCCTTGTCGGCACATCTCCTGCCCCGTCTGGTGCAGCGCCCATCTCCAATCCTCAAATTCCGCGTCCTCCTGGAGCAGAAATAATGTCCGGTACAGCAGATTTGCCATCATCTCCGTACAGCTTTCCACGCTCTCTCCGCCGTCCCGCCAGTCGCTCCAGAGAAGGTACATGGCGTAAGAGATGATGGTGGAGCTGTAGTGGGAGTCTATTCCCTCCCAGAAGTCTGAAACGGAATAAATCTGATCCCCGCCTGTTTTCCTGTGGAACACCCGGTAGCGGTTTTCCCAGTCGGGATCCTTCCCGGAATCGTAGGCCTCAGCCAGCTCTCCAAACACATCGGAATATCCCTCCATCAGGCCTCCGGATTCCCCGGAATACTCCATGGAGCTGATGCTCTGCTCCACACTGTGGGTAAATTCGTGAGCTACCACGTCAATGCTCCCCACCGGGGCCTTCGTATTAAACATAAGAACAGTCATATGGGGAAAACCGCCGAGGGACGCGGCGTTGTCCGATCCCGGCACATCCCCGTCCTGATGGCGTTCCACCGCCACTTTCATGGTCCCTTTCTGTCCGTTATAGCCGTAACGGCCCAGCACATCCCGGTAGAATTCATAAACTTTCTGGACATTGGACAGGGTCACAACCCCTGTCTCCATCTCATCGGAAATAAAAACGCCGCTCACCAGCTTTTCCTTTATCTCCCCCTGCAGAACAGACAGGCGGCGGCTTCCCTTTTCATTTCCAAAAATGTCCTTTTTCAGCGCGTACAGCTCCGCGTCGCTGATATCCGCGGTGGAAGTGGCCCAGCTGGGCATAAAAACAACGTTCCTGTATGGCAGATAATCTCCCCCGCAGCTGTAAACGCTTATGTTTCTCGACTCGTCCCGCAGGGTGTAGATGTCGCCGGAGCGCTCCGCCTGAAAGGGATAGATCTTTCCCTCGTCGGTGGAATACGCCTTCTCCACCGTCTCATTGTATATAATGGTCACCGAGTGGAGCACCTGGCCGCTCACCGCGTCCAGAATCACCCGCTCTCCCCCTGATTTCTTTTCTCCCTGAAACATCAGCCTGCAGTCATAGGCCAGTCTGGGCCCCAGCTGGGGATCCCGGTCATAAATGCACAGGCCGTCCTCCGTGAAGCCGTAAAGCTCCATAAACTCCAGCTCCCCCGCCCCCTGCTCTTCCGTCAGGTACCGGGAGACGGATTCTTTCGCTTCCTCATAGCTGATCTCCGGCGTGAGGGCAGACGGGCTCACCGGGGAATAATTTCCCGTGACCAGGGTCACCTCTCCGCTTTCGGAAACTGCCAGGTTTACCGACCGGCCATAGACGGGAATGCCTCCGCAGATCTGGGAAAACCGGTAAAAGGTCTGTCCTTCCGTTTCCGTCACCTGCTCCTCCCGCAGAACCTCTGCCGGCTCATCCGTGATTCCCATAAATCCTGCGGCCGCCCGGAGCGCTTCCTCCCCGTTTCCGACCGCGGCGGTCTCTGCCGGACGAATCCCCATAAGGTCTCCGTTTACATACCAGTCCGTCTCCGTCCCTTCCTCTCCGCCTGTCCCTGTTTCCATCTCCAGCCCCAGATCGATGCCTGTAATCTGCTGAATCTGATACAGCCCCTCTTCCAGATCCTGCCGGGACGGCCGCCCCAGGCAGGCCGTGAGCTGAACCGTCATGACCGCCGCCAGAATTGCACTGCAGAATCGTTTTCCCTTTTTCATTTTTTCTCCCCCCGTTTTCCGCCGCTGTATGATACCTATTATAACGGTTTCTGTCCCGCCCTTCAAGGAAATACGGCTATATGTTCCCCGTTTCAGTCTTCCAGATAAGCGGCAGCTGTTTCCGACATGCGCACGGTCACATCTCCCCAGTAGGAAAGCTCATAGGAGCGGAAGGATCTCTTCTTCAAATCCGACAAAATCTCATCCTTGCACGCCCAGAGAGCGGCAAAGTCTCCGTCGTGGCTGCTCCAGAGAATAAAGTCCTCCCGGATCCGGGGAGCGTCCCCCTGAGCCGGGTCTCCGTCCGGAGGCAGTTCCCCAGCCCCAGGCAGTTCTCCGTCTGCGGACGTCTCCTCCCACAGAACCGTCTCCTCCCGGTCCACCGCAGGAGTCACCGCCTCTTCATTGTACTCCACCTCAAAGATCAGCCGGTCGTCGGGAACCGTATTGTCGGTCACAAACTGAAGCTCCCCGCTGCCCCAGCCGCCGGTATAGACGGCAAACGGCCGCTGGGGATCCCTGGTCACCTCAATGGTCTCCGTGACCATATTCTCATGGCCCACCTCTTTTGTTCCCAGGTAGCGGAAGGAGGAATATTCTCCGAAGGCGATTCCTCCGCCCGCGCCCATTACCAGAGCTCCCGTCAGGAAAATTCCAAATAAGATCCATCTACGCCTCATGCGCCGTTTCCTCCTCTCCATCTTCCGTCAGCCGGTCCTCTGCCGGTCTCTCTGCCGTCTTTTTCTGTCTCTTTCCGGCAAACAGCACATCGGAAACAAGAAAAATCAGGGCCGTACAGCTCACCACTCCGCCGAAGGCTCCCACCGTCAGCCCCACCGCCGGATAGCCCATCAGACAGAGCACCAGCAGACATCCGAAGCAGACCACCCCCAGAAAGTCCACTGCCGCCATGGGAAGCAGCACAAACACCGTTCCCAGAATCCGAACGCAGGCAGCCGCCAGACGCCAGAGAGCCCGCCACAGTTTTCCAAAACTCAACCAGAGCCCCGGCCGCCGGGAGGACTCTTCTTTTCCTTCCCGCCGTCCCGGTCTGATTCCTGCCGTTTCCGGGAGAATGGAAAGGTTCCCGCTTCCATTGCCTGCAATCGGGCCTTCGGCGCTGTGCATCTCCGGTACGGCCGGCACAGAAACCTCTCCGCAGCCGTCGGAAATCCCAGCCGCCGTCAAAGCCTCCCTCTTCTCTTTTCTCCTTAAGCGACTCCGGACTGCGGCCGCCGCTCCTTTCATCCCTCTCCAGATGCCGGACATCAGTCCGCAGGCTCCCTTAAACAGGGCCAGAATCCATCGTTTCACCACTCCCGCAGTCCGTTTTCCCAGGGCTCCCGCTTTCTTCGTACCTGCAAAAACAGCCTCTCCCGCCGCTTTCGCCCCTGCCTTCGGGTCAAAGCCCTGCTTTTTTCCATAGTCCGGGTTGACGCTGTAGGCGTCCAGAATCTCTCCCACCAGCTCGTTCAGATCTCCGAAATCCCGGATGGCGTCCTCCTCCGTCAGCCCGCTCTCCATCCGCATCTCAATATGCTGCCGGTACTCGCTGACAATATCTTCTCTCTCCTGTTCGTTTAAAACCTGAAGCCTTTCCTCCAGAATCTTTAAAAACTCCTCCCGCTTCACTTATCCATCACACTCCTTTATAAAGCCGTTTACCCGGCTGCTGAACTCCTGCCACTCTTCTTTCAGCCGGTCCTTATAGAGGACGCCGGCTGCCGTGAGATGATAATACTTCCTGGGCGGCCCCTCGGTGGATTCCCGCAGATACGTCTCAAAATACCGTTCATTGGTCAGGCGCTTAAGCAGGGGATAAATTGTCCCCTCGTTTACATCCACCACCTTGGAAACCTCACTCACCAGTTCATAACCGTACATATCCCGCCCGGTTACAGAGAGCAGTACAATCAGCTCCAGCACTCCTTTTTTAAACTGCGCATTCATAGCCTCACCTCTCTGATACAATATTAAATCCAGTACTATGTAATGTCAAGTACTAAAAAAACTAAAATAGTATCTTTCTGGAATAAAATAGTATCTTTCGGGAAATAGTAGCGCACTCTGCGTCTTTGTGCTATAATTGGCTGGCCTGCGCCGCAAAAAAGCGCATTCCCGGCGGAATTCACCCCCTGCCGGCTGTTTTGCCTGCTCCCGTCTTCGGGCGGCACAGGTGTACAACAAGGAAAAGGAAGGTGCACAATGGAACAATCAAAGAAAATCAAGTGGTACACCCTGGCCTTTATGGCGTTCTCCACCGTATGGGGCTTTGGAAACGTCATCAACGGCTTCGTGTACTTCAACGGAATTCAGGTCATTTTCAGCTGGATCCTGATGTTTGCCCTGTATTTCGTTCCCTACGCCCTCATGGTGGGCGAGCTGGGTTCCGCCTTTAAAAATTCCGGCGGAGGCGTCAGCTCCTGGATCCATGAGACCATCGGTCCAAAATGGGCCTATTACGCCGGCTGGACCTACTGGGCCTGCCACATTACCTACATCGCCAGCAAAGGCAGCGGCGGTTTAAAGGCATTAAGCTGGATGATCTTCCAGGACGGAACCACTTACGACACACTTCCCACCCTGTGGGTGCAGCTGGCTACTCTGGCCATTCTGCTGTTCTTCTGCTGGGTGGCCAGCCGGGGCTTAAATCCCTTAAAGAAGCTGTCCACCATCGCGGGAACCAGTATGTTTGTAATGTCCATCCTGTATATCCTGATGATGTTTGCCGCTCCGGTCATCAACCCCGGCGCGGATTACGTCTCCATGGATTTCTCCCTGAAGAGCCTGATACCCAATTTCAATCTGGGCTACTTCACCTCTCTGTCCATTCTGGTCTTTGCCGTAGGCGGCTGTGAGAAGATTTCTCCTTATGTTAATAAGGTAGAAAATCCTTCCAAAGGTTTCCCCCGGGGCATGATCGCTCTGGCTGTGATGGTTATGGTCTGCGCCATTCTGGGAACCATCGCCATGGGAATGATGTTTGACCCGGCTGTGATCAACGAGAGCACCGAGAGCTTCAACTCCTACGTCTCCAACGGCGGCTACTGGGCTTTCCAGCGTCTGGGCGAGTACTATCACGTTGGCAATCTGCTGATGATCATCTACGCGGCCTGCAACATGATCGGCCAGTTCGCTGTGCTGGTACTGAGCATCGACGCTCCTCTGCGGATGCTGCTGGACAACGAGGACTCCCGTCAGTTCATCCCCAGCGGACTGTTGAAGAAAAACAAATACGGCGCATACACCAACGGAATTCTCATGGTGGTGATCCTTTCCGGAAGCATCATCCTGTTCCAGTCCTTTGTGCCCGGCGCCGCAGCCGTGCTGGCACAGCTGACCAAATTAAATTCCGTTACCATGCCTCTCCGTTATCTCTGGGTATTTGTGGCTTACCTGGCCCTGCGCCGGTCTGTCCGCAGATTTAATCCGGAATACCAGTTCACCAGACATCAGGGACTGTCTCTTCTGGCCGGAGGCTGGTGCTTCTTCGTCACCGCCTTCTGCTGTATTTTCGGTATGTACGTAGCCGGGGACATCAAGGCAACCGCCATGAACATCGTTACCCCCTTCGTGCTCACCGCCCTGGGCCTGATCCTTCCGGAGATCAAAAAACGGGAAAAGAAGAGAGCTTAACTTATAACATTTACAGGCGGCCTGCAGGCCGCCTGCTGTTTATGGAAAGGAGAGATTTCACTTATGTACAAGGAAACTGCAAAAGAAGTGCTGGATTTTATCCAGAAAAGCCCCAGCTGTTTTCACGCTGTCCATGAAATGGGCAGACAGCTTCGGGAGAACGGCTTTGAAGAGCTCCGGGAGACGGACCGCTGGTCCCTAAAGAAAGGCGGCTCCTATTTCGCCACCAGAAACGGCTCCTCCCTCATCGCCTTTCGCATAGGAAGCAAACTGGACGACTACCATTTTCAGGTAACCTCCTCCCACTGCGACTCCCCCACCTTCAAGGTGAAGGAGAAAGCGGAACTGAAGGGAAAGGGCGGCTATCTTCAGCTGAACACGGAGGGCTACGGCGGCATGATCTGTTCCTCCTGGATGGACCGCCCCTTATCCCTGGCCGGCCGGGTGCTGGTGCGGGAGGGGAATGTCATCTCTTCCCGTCTCATCGCCTTTGACCGGGATCTGCTGATCATTCCCAGCGTGGCCATCCACATGAACCGGAACATAAACGACGGGTTTGCCTACAACAAGCAGGTGGATATGCTTCCTCTGTTCTCCGCCGGCGAGTGCGGGGAAAACAGCTACCGGGAGCTGATCGCCGGGGAACTGGGCGTTTCCGCCGACAGCATTCTGGGCATGGATATGTATCTGTACAGCCGCACCGCCCCGTCCATCTGGGGAGCAAAGGAAGAATTTATCTCCTCCCCGAAGCTGGACGACCTTCAGTGCGCCTACACCTCCTTAAAGGCCATGATTCAGGGGAAAAACGACCGCTGCGTCACCGTTTACGCCTGCTTCGACAACGAGGAAGTGGGTTCCGGCACCAAGCAGGGCGCCTGCTCCACCTTCCTGCGGGATGTGCTGAGACGGATCAACGACGGCCTGGGCTTTGACGGGGAAGACTACCGCCGCGCCGTGGCCGGCAGCTTTATGGTCTCCTGCGACAACGCCCATGCCGTTCACCCCAACCATCCGGAGAAAACGGACACGGAAAACTGCACCTGGATGAACCGGGGCATCGTGATCAAATTCTCCGCCAACCAGAAATACACCACCGACGGCATCAGCTGCGCTGTCTTTGCCGGCATCTGCCGGGATGCGGGCGTTCCTGTCCAGTATTTTGCCAACCGCAGCGACAGCGTGGGGGGAAGTACTCTGGGAAACCTTTCCTCTCAGAAGGTGTCCATGCACACCGTAGACATCGGACTTCCCCAGCTGTCCATGCACTCCTCCTACGAGACGGCGGGCATCCGGGATTCCCAGTATATGGTGGACGCTCTCACCGCCTTCTACCGCACCAATCTCCACATCACAGACAGCGAGAGCTTTGCCTTTGAGGAGTAAGATTTTTCATTTGCAGGAAAACTGAAAAACCGGCAGGCCCATCCGTTTCCCCGGGAAACAGATGGATCCTGCCGGTAATTTTATTTAAGGCCCAGCCTTTTTTCTCAAAGTTTTCTCAATGTTTCATCAAATCTCTTTTTCCAGCTCGCTTCTGTCCGGAATGGACGGAGCTGCTCCCGGCCGGGATACGGCGATGGCCGCCGCCTTTGCCGCATGGTCCAGAGCTGTCTTTGCGTCCTCTCCCTGCATCAGACCGCCGATGAAGAAGCCGGTGAAGGTATCTCCCGCCGCCGTGGTGTCCGCCACCGGAACGCGGTAAATGGGCTGCTTCAGCACCAGATCCCCGTCCTTGTACATGGAGCCGTCCCCTCCCAGGGTCAGCACGATTTTTGCCTTCGGGAACATGGCGGACAGCTTCTCCAGAAGCTCCTCCCCCTCTCCCTGAGTCTTGCAGATATCTCCCGCCTCAATCTCGTTTAACAGGAAATAGTCCACATACTCCAGGGGATACCCGGCGATCTTCCCGTCCATGGGAGAAGGATTGAGCACAATCTTCATTCCCTTCTCATGGGCCTTTTCCATTATGTAGGCGATCTCATTGATCTCATTCTGAAGCACCAGGAAATCTCCCTCTTCAAAGTGCTCCATGGCCTGATCCACCTGCTCCTTTGTGATTTTCTGGTTGGCTCCGCCAAAGAGCAGAATGCAGTTCTGGCCGGCGCCGTCTCTCTGGATGATAGCATGTCCGGTCTTTCCTTCCACATGGGACACCAGACTGACATTTACCCCCGCGTCCTTCATCATATCCAGCAGAAATTCTCCGTCGCCCTCGCCTACGGCTCCGGCATGCCAGACCTCCGCCCCGCTCTTTGCCAGGGCGATGGACTGATTTAACCCTTTTCCGCCGCTGAAAATCTCCATTTTCGATGACGAAAGCGTCTCTCCTCCTCTGACAAAATGATCCACGCTGTACACATTGTCAATGTTCAGCGACCCATAATTCAATACCTTCATTGTCCTTCCTCCTAGCTCTATTCTTCTGAATATATGATCTCATTCTTTTTAAGGAATGCTTTCACCGCATCATCCCACATCTGCTCCAGGGACCGGTCCAGGGTAAATACCGCCATGGACATTCCCGTGACGCAAAGCAGCCCGCCGTTTTCATAGCGGACCCCCAGATAAAGTCCTTTGATCATCTCCGGCCTCCAGCTTCCTCCGGCCTCCGATACAAAGCGCTCTGTCATCTCCGGACTGGCGGCAAATTCAATCTGAAAGCTGCCCGGCAGCTTCTTTCCCTTAATCAGGGCAAAACACAGGGGGCGGATCACTTTCCACGAGGAATATTCCCCGATATCTCCCGCCTCCAGCTCATCTTTTGTGTAGAATCCCGGCCGGATCCTCCCGTCGATGGTGAATGAATTGTACGTCACCACCCGGGCCTCCCGCACCAGCATATGGTCAAAGGTCTCCCGCACAAACAGGCGGGAGGTAAACCCCCTGATGTCACCGATCCTCAACGCTACCATATCTGTCTCTTTCCCCTGCTCTATCCCGCAACGTCTTTACTCCGGAAAATACTCCCGGTACAGCTCAAAGAAATTGGTGGTGGTACAGCCTCCGTCGGAAAAATCCATGCCGTCCCAGAAATCTTCTCCAAAGCTCACCACATGGTCCTGGGCAAACTCATCATAAATGACCTGAAACGCCTGTTCTTTCTTTAAAAGCTCCAGCTCTCCCTTCCGCTCTCTCGTCGCTTCCTCGTTGTAATCATTGATGCATTTTATAATGTAAAAGACCTGACCGGACTGGATCACCCCGCTCACCTCTCCGGTCTGAAGGGCAAAGGCAGCGTTTTCCAGAGCGGCATCCGCCTCTCCCCTGGCCAGCTGCCATTCAATCTCCGGGTTTACAGAATACTCCCCGGCTATTCTGGCAAAATCCGCTCCCTCTTCCTGAGTGAGGGCCAGAACCGAATTAGCTGTCTCCTCATCCCAGACTTCAATCTGCTGCAGATCAATGACCTTCGCCTCGCTGTCACTTACCTCCAGATCCGCATCCTTTGTCAGCTCCGTCACCGTCTTGCTGGCCAGACAGTAATCACCGTACATGGTCTGAACATCCTCCAGGGTAATGCCCATATAGGCAATGTCCTCCGCTGTCAGCCCTTCAAAATACTCCTGGGAGAGCTGGTTCACCAGACTCTGTTCCTCCCCGTTTAGCTGGATTCCCTGTTCTTCCGCCATCAGACTGACCGTCTTCATCTCCCGGAGGAACTGCTCCACCTGTTTCAGAAAGAATGTCCGGGACGTCGTTCCCTCTTCATCCAGAACCACCTGCCAGAAATCCTCCGTATAAGCATTTTCATAACGGTTTTTCTCTGTGGCAGCCACGATCATAGCCTGATCCAGCGGATAGCCCTCCACTTCCCGGACCCGGGAAATAATAGGAATCCCTCCCTGGCAGCCTGCCAGCACTGCGGAAACGGCAGCAATGGCTGCCAGCCATTTCCATCTATTGAAACATTTCATCCGCGAAACTCCTTTTTCTGTGATGTCTACTAAGAAGATACCATACTTTCCGCGGAAATTCCACTGCCAGTATCTGTTTTTTCCTCCTGGGTCCCGTCCGTCAGATCAGGGTTTTCAGTACCTTCAGAACTCCGTTCCGGTCATTGCGGTCCGCCTGAAATCTGGCCGCCTTCTTCACCTCTTCTCTGGCATTTCCCACAGCATAGCTGTAATATGCCTGTTCCAGCATGTCCAGATCGTTGAGCTGGTCTCCGAAAGCCATGGTCTCCTCCGGACTGATGCCCAGACTCTCCTGAAGCTCCTTCACTGATGCCCCTTTGCTGGTTTCCTGGGGAATAATGTCCAGCCAGGTGTCTCCGGACACTGCCATTTTCACCTTATCTCCGTACTTTTTCCGGAACTCCTCCGCAATCTGATCCACATGGAAAGGACAGTCCAGAGCCAGCTTGATGATCCCTTCTTCCACCTTCGTCAGATCGTCGATGATCTGCATATTATACTGATATCCTTCCTGGAGCCATTTCCAGGTTCTTCCCTGGATTTCCATATAGGCCTTGTTCACGCAGCTGGCAGCCACCTCCACACCGTCCAGTTTTCTGGCCTCACGGATAATATCCATGGCTGTCTCCCTGGGCAGAGTGTGGACAAACAGTTCTCTCTTGCTGGTGCCCAGATAGGCCCCGTTGTCCGCAATATAAAAAATCTTGTCCCTCACCGGCTCAAAAAGCTGATCAATGCTCTTCCAGTGCCTTCCGCTGGCTGCCGCAAACTGCATTCCCTTCTCTCTCAGCCGGCTGATCACCTGAAAATATTCCGGATCCAGGGAATGCGTCCCCTCCAGCAGAAGTGTTCCGTCAATATCCGTTACCACCAGTTTAATCATGCGTTCCATCCTCCTGTCAATTCTTTGATCTCCTGATACAGCCTCCCTACCGGAAGCCCTACCACGTTATTGTAGTCACCGTCTATCTTCTCTACGTATGCGGCAAAGCGGCCCTGGATCCCGTAGGCCCCCGCCTTGTCCATAGGCTCTCCGCAGCCGGCATAGCCCCGGATTTCCTCTTCATCCATAGGATAGACGTACACATCGGTTCTCTCGGCAAAGGCCTTTCGCCTCATCTCTCCCGAAGGATCCCGGTAAATCAGCGTCACTCCCGTATACACCTGATGGCATTTTCCTGCCAGAGAAGCGATCATCTCCCCCGCCTCCGCCACCGAGCCAGGTTTCCCCAGAATCCGGCCCTCCGAAGCGACCACCGTATCCGCGCCGATTACCAGAACGTCCCGGCCCTCCGTCTTTTCCGCCACATCCTCCGCTTTCTGGCCTGACAGCTCCAGAACCACCTGATCGGGAATATCCGACGTCACCCGTTCCTCCACCGAGCTGGGCATAACCTCCGTCCGGATTCCAATCTGCTCCATCAATTCCCTGCGTCTGGGCGACCCGGACGCCAGTACAATTCTCATCAGTCTCTCTCCTCTTCTCTCTGAACGAAAGCAAAGGCCATGGAGCCATTTCCACAGCCTTTCCCTTCAGACATACAGATATTCCATCCCCATTGCAAGGAGGATTCCCAGCACAGCTCCCGCCGCCACCTGCAGGGGAGTATGCCCTACAAACTCCTTCAGTCTCTTTTGAAACAGTTCATTGTCAAACTTAAAAAAATCCTGTTCCATAATCAAATTCAGCAGCTTCGCCTGTTTTCCTGTCTCCCGGCGGACTCCCATGGCGTCATACATCACCACCGCCGCCAGCACAAAGCAGATGGCAAATTCCGCCGATCCCAGGCCGCGGCAGTACGCCGTGGCCGTGGCCAGAGCGCATACCGTAGACGAGTGAGAGCTGGGCATTCCTCCGGAGCCGTAAAGCCGCTCCGGGGAAAAACCCTTGTTTAAGGCACAGTCTATAATAGTTTTTAGCACCTGGGCCACCACCCAGCCCACCACTGCGCTCATCAGCACCTGATTGTTCAGCAATTCCATCCAGATTGTCATGTTCTTCTCCGTCATCTCCGATCCGCAGATCCGGTAACACACGGTTTCTCTTCCAAAGAGAGTCGCCCTGCAGATTAATACCCGATCAGCCAGTCGTAAAGCTCCTGATATTTCTGGGCGGAAGTGTTCCAGGAGAAGTCTTTTGCCATTCCCCGATCGATGATCTTGTTCCACTCCCGTTTCTTATTATAGTAAACGTATTTGGCGTACTGAATGCTTCCCAGCATCTCATGAGCATTGTAATTGGCAAAGGAGAATCCGGTTCCTCTGCTCTCGTATTCATTGTAGGGCTCCACCGTATCCTTTAAGCCGCCGGTCTCACGTACAATGGGCACCGTGCCGTACCGCAGGGCCATGAGCTGAGACAGTCCGCAGGGCTCAAACAGGGACGGCATCAGAAACGCGTCGCAGCCGGCGTAAATTTTGTGGGACAGCTCATTGGAATAGTAAATCTGAGCGGAAACCCTGTCATGGTACTTCCAGTCATAGTGGCGGAACATATTTTCATACTTCTCGTCTCCCGTTCCCAGGACCACCAGCTGCATATCGTCGGTGCACATCTCGTCCATAACGCACTGAATCAGATCCAGTCCTTTCTGGTCTGTCAGGCGGGACACAATGCCCACCATAAATTTTTTCTCATCTACCGGCAGACCCAGCTGCTGCTGAAGCGCCGTCTTATTTTTCACTTTCTCCTTGCGGAAGTTTTTCGCGTTGTAATTCTGGGCAATAAGCTTATCCGTTTCCGGATTAAACTCATCGTAGTCGATGCCATTTACGATTCCCCGCAGGCTGTTGGCCCTTGCTCTCATCAGGCCGTCCAGTCCTTCACCGTAGAAGGGAGTCTTGATCTCCTCTGCGTAGGTATTGCTCACAGTGGTGATGGCGTCCGCGTACACAATGCCGCCCTTTAACAGGTTGCCGTCCTTATACGCCTCCAGCTTATCCGGCGTAAAGTAATAATCCGGCAGCATGGAGAACCGCTGAATGGTCTTCACATCCCAGACGCCCTGGAATTTCAGGTTGTGGATGGTCATGACAGACTTCATATTCCGGAAAAATTCTCCGCCGTGAAACCGGTCTTTTAAGTACACGGGAATCAGTCCCGTCTGCCAGTCGTGGCAGTGCACCACATCCGGCTGAAATCCGATCACCGGAAGAGCGGACAGGGCCGCGTTGCAGAAGAAGGAGAACTTCTCCAGATCAAAATACCAGTCCCCATACGGCTTGGGCCCGCAGAAATAGCCCTCGTTGTCTATGAAATAATAGGTGATTCCGTCGTAAACATACTGCAGAATGCCCACATACCGGCTCTGTCCCAGATAGTCCATGTAGAAATGATTGATGTAGGTCATCTGATTGCGCCATTCTTCTTTGATGCAGAGATATTTGGGGATCATCACCCTCACATCGTAGTACTCCTTATCGAAGCATTTCGGGAGAGAACCCACAACGTCTGCCAGACCTCCCGTCTTGATAAACGGCACCGCCTCAGAAGCAACAAACAATATCTTTTTCACAAGATAACCCTCCTTTTACCCAACCCCGGTCAGACCGCGGGTTACATTATCTATAGTATACAATAATGGAGGGAAATTAGAAAGCCTTTTTTTCACAAAAGAAGCTGTGTGAAAAGAAATGGGTCCCGGTCTGCCCGGGGAGAAAGATCCGTTCGGATCCTCATGGCAGACGTTTGTAATCCAGACGGATTTTGTCGGCGATCAGCGCGATAAATTCGGAGTTGGTGGGTTTTCCTTTTCCGTTGCTCACCGTATAGCCGAAAATTTCATTGATGGTGTCCATCTTTCCCCTGCTCCAGGCCACCTCGATGGCATGGCGGATAGCCCGCTCCACCCGGCTGGGCGTAGTCCGGTGCTTTTTCGCAATGCTGGGATAGAGGATCTTTGTGACAGAGGTCAGCATATCCTGCTCCTGGACGGAAATGGCAATGGCGTCCCTCAGATACTGATATCCCTTGATGTGAGCGGGAATGCCGATTTCGTGGAGCATCTGGGTCACATCATGCTCCAGGTTCTGGGCAATGTACTCTTCCCGGTTCACATAGGGCTTTACCTTCCGCATTCCTGCCAGAGGCGGCTCCTTCACGTCCGTTCCCGTTCCCAGACGCCGTACCTTATCCACCACAGCTTCTTTGCTGAATGGCTTCATGATATAGTAGTTTGCCCCTTTTGCAAATGCCTCTGAAGTCACGGTCTCGCTTCCTGCGGCAGTCACCATGATAAACGAGGGCATCTTTTCCAGACCGCTCTGCTTTCTCACCTTTTCCATGACGGAAATTCCGTCCAGTCTGGGCATAATAATGTCCAGCAGCACCACATCCGGCCTGGTCTTCACAATCATGTTGTAGGCGTCTTCCCCATTTTCCGCCTTTCCCACGACATGAAAGTCCTCTTCCTGCTCCAGAATATCTCCAAGCAGGTTCAAAGTCTGCGGATTATCATCAGCGATTGCAATATTTATCTCTGTCATTTTGGTTTCCTCCTCTTTTTCCTCTTCGTCAGGTGTATTATAGTCTTCATTTTTCGGCAGTTGCAACGGAAATCCATCGCAATTTTCGACACCCCCATGAGGATACAGACGAAAGAATGAAGATTTTGTTGCAATATTTTCCTGAATTTTCGGAAATACTTTCACAAATGCGTCTGTTTTCCATGTCAAATCCTGTCGATCATTCTTTTGTAAAATGAGACAGCTGCGGCGGGAAAAAGCGCGGCTTCCGCTGCCGTCTCTTTCTTTCAGAGTAAAAAAATAGCAGAGTGATTTTCCGATTCCTTCACATAATAAAACCGGAGTGCAAAAAGGCATTCACTTACTAGAGGAGGTACGCGAAATGACAGGAATACGGAAATTCAAAAGGTTCATGCTGAAAGCCTTCTTCACCGGCATTCTGGTCACTGCCGTTTTCACGGGCTGGTACGTGGAGCGGATGATTCCGGACCATTTTTCCATTGTGGCTGACCAGGTGGAATCTTTCCGCTTCCCCGGGCTCATCAGCTCCACTCTGCTGTCCGAAAGCGAAGAGGTGGCCCTGGGAAACGGATCCGACATTCCGGCGGATGAAATCAAGATCACACGGGACGATACATTTACCATGTACGCCAAAAACAAAGGAAGCTATCAGCTGAACTTAAAGCTGTTCGGCCTGCTTCCTCTGAAAAATATTCAGGTGGATGTGGTAGACACCCAATACGCCATTCCCTGCGGCCTTCCCGTGGGCATTTACTTAAAATCCAACGGCATCATGGTTATCGGCACCGGCGAGGTGGCCGGCCCTGACGGCACAGTGGCCGAGCCATCCCTGGGGATTCTTCAGTCCGGCGACTATATTGAAGCCATAAACGGTACCCCTTTAAATTCCAAGGAGGAACTGATTGAGGAACTCAGCTCCTCCGGCGGCCGGGAGGTGGTTCTCACCGTCCGCCGCTCCGGATCGGAAATCGACGTGAAAATCAGCCCTGCCCTGGGAGCCGACGGCGCCTACAAGCTGGGGGCCTGGGTCCGGGATGACACCCAGGGCATCGGCACCATGACATACGTGGATCCAAACGGCCACTTCGGCGCACTGGGGCACGGCATCAGCGACAGCGACACGGGAGAAATCGTCCAGATTGAGGACGGCTCCCTCTATGAGACCGCCGTCATGGGCATTGAAAAAGGCAGCGCCGGAAAGCCGGGAGTCATGTCCGGCGTTATCTATTATGGCCCCGGCTCCTCCCTTGGCACCATCGAGGCAAACACGGAAGAAGGGGTATTCGGCACCGTCAACGACCGTTTTCTGAACCGTCTGGAGGGGGAACCTCTGGAAATCGGATACAAGCAAGACGTAAAAGAAGGCCCCGCCGTCATCCGCAGCAGCGTATCCGGAGAGCTGAAAGATTATGATATAGAAATTGAAAAAGTGGACTACAGCTCCTCCAAAACCGGCAAAGGCATGGTCATCCGCGTCACCGACCAGGAGCTTCTCTCTCTCACCGGCGGAATCGTCCAGGGCATGAGCGGAAGTCCCATCATCCAGAACGGCAAGCTCGTCGGCGCCGTCACCCATGTCTTTATCCAGGATTCCACCAAAGGCTACGGGATATTTGTGGAAAATATGCTGAAGCACTGAGCCGGGCGAAAGGACAGTTTCATCAGGCCGTTGAAAGCTTGCTTTCATAAGGCCTTATGAAGCTGGACTTCCATGGGGCGAACGCCCCGCAGGCCCAGGCGCTCCGCGCCTGGGCCTGCGGCCCGGCTCTATTTGGGGTCTGCTGCCCGGCGCCGCTCTTAAAAATATGCAAATCCCCCTCGGCTCTGTCGAAAAACAGTCCTCCCCCGCCCGCCGGAATTTACCGTTTCTTGATTGTTCCCCCTTTCCGGATATGATATAATGATCTCATAAACCTACCATTTTCAAGGGGGATGGAAATTATGATTACAAATCAAAACACCAAAACTATCTGCGATCTGGTGCAGAATACCGGCAGGGAATACGGCAGCCGGGTTTTTCTTCGCTATGAGGAAAATGATGTGCTCTTTGAAGTCACCTACGAGCAGTTTGCCGCCGACTGCATGGCCATCGCTGCCTGGACAGAGGAACAGAGCCGCCTGGCCGGCCATAAAGTCCACGTAGGACTGATGGGGAGCAGCAGCCATCACTATCTGGCGGCTCTGATGGGTGTCATGTGCGCCGGATGCGTGGCCGTTCCGCTGGACATCCAGGTCAATCTGGACACCTTCTGCGACTGCCTGAGCCGCTCTGATGTGGACATTCTCTTCTACGACTGGGAGCACCGCTCTCTGGTGGACGGAGCCATGGAGCGCTGTCCCGGAATCCGAACCTGCATCTCTCTCCAGCACGGCCGTCATGTGCCCTGCTCCGACAACATTCTGAAAGAGTATGCCGGACGCTCCGTATGTCCGGATATTGACATCCGTGAGCTGGCCATGATCCTGTTTACCTCCGGCACCACCGGACGGGGAAAAGGAGTCATGCTCTCTCAGGGCAATCTGATTGACAATGTATTCTGTACAGATGAGCCGGAAATACTCTGCAACCAGGTCTTCCTGAACGTTCTTCCCATTCATCACGTATTCTGCATAAACGGAGACATTCTTCTCACCATGCGCTACGGCAACACCCTCTGTCTGAACCGCGATATGTCCAAGCTGATGGAACATATGCGTCTGTTTGAACCCACCAGATTCCGCACCGTGCCAATGATCCCAAAATCCCTGTACAACCGCATTATGGTCCTCTCCCGGCAGTATCCGGACCGTCCTCTGGAAGAGATTAAGACAGAGGTTCTTGGCAGCCGGCTCACCCACATTGCCTGCGGCGGCGGCTATCTGGCCCCGGAACTGAAGGAATGCTATGCAAAGCTGGGCATTGAAATGGCTCAGGGATACGGGATGTCCGAATGTTCCCCTAAAATCACCACCGCCGTGTGGAACCGGCCGGATAAAGCCGCTTCTGTGGGACAAATCGTAAACGGCTGCCGGGTGCGGATCGTGGACGGTGAAATTCAGGTAAAAAGCCCGTCCGTCATGCTGGGATACTATAAAGATCCGGAGCAGACGGCGGAAGTTCTCACAGAGGACGGCTGGCTCTGCACCGGCGACATCGGCTATGTAGATGATGAAAACTTCCTCTACCTTACCGGAAGAAAGAAAAATCTGATTATATTAAGCAACGGGGAAAACGTGGCTCCGGAACAGGTGGAGCATATGTTTGACGGAGACCGTCTGGTGGAGGAAATCCTGGTCTTTGAGGAAAATGACGCCATCACTGCGGAAATTTACCCCAACTTCAAATACGCGGAAGCTGCCGGCATCGGCAATATTGAAGAAGAGCTGTCCCGGCTGGTCAATCTCCACAACCAGGAGCTTCCCTCTTTCAAGAGGATTCTCCGTTTCCGCGTCCGGGAGACTCCCTTTGAGAAGACTTCTTCCAAAAAAATTATCCGCTCCAAATACTTCAGCAAGAAAAAAGAAACTGAAGAGCAGATGGCCAGTCTGAAGCTGCCGGAAAACCAGCTTCAGACGCAGATTTACAACTCCGTGGCCGCCTGCCTGGGACACCGCCGCTTCGGCATCGACACCAATTTTTACGAAGCCGGCCTGGATTCTCTGGGAAGCGTCCTGCTGCTGTCTGACCTGGCATCCGGTCTGAATTTTTCCCTGACCCTGGACGACTTAATGACCCATTCTTCTGTGGAGCAGCTGGAGGCCTTTTATGCGGAAGCGGCCAAACGGCCCCAGGTGGACTACTCCGTCCGCCCGGTATACCCGCTGACCAATCTGCAGATCTACTTTGCCTATGTGATGCGGGGCAATACCACCGCCAACCTGCCCTTCTTCTTCAAGTTGGACAGAAGCGTGAACCTGTCCCGGCTGCAGAAAGCGGCGGAAGACCTTTTTGACCTCCATCCCGGCCTGAAAGCTGTCATCCAGATGGACGACGGGGCCTACAAGATGTTCCGCCACGACGAGACTCATGTGGTGGTTCCCATTATCCGCGTCAGCGACATGGACTGGGAAATCCTCCGCAGCCAGCTGTTAAAGCCCTATATGTACGAGAAGAACGAACCCCTCTACCATGTGGGAATCTATGAGACGGATTCCGCCAACTACCTGTTTTTCGACATTGCCCATATTGTGGGAGACGGAATGACCATGAACATTCTGTTTGAAGATCTGAACGCTCTCTACAGGGGCGACAAGGTGGAAAAAGAGTCCTACACTCTCTTTGAATACGTGCTGGACGAAAAAGACCGGGACGCCAGAGGTTTAAGAACCCGGGACATCAAATATTTCCAGGGCATTATGAAGGATTTCCGCATCCGCAGGAGCATTTTGAACAGGAGAGATTTCCACGATCTGGACCACGGAGAAAATGCCGCCCTGAAAAACCGGTTCTCCCGGCTGAATTTAAAGAAAGTCACTGCCTTCTGCAGAGAACACGGGGTGTCGGAAAATGTGCTCTTCCTCACCGCCTACAACTACTGCATCGGCATTTTCAGCGGGGAGAAGGACACCATCAGCACCAGCATCCACAGCGGCCGGACCGACGGACGGTGGGCGAGGCTTGCAGGCCCCCTGTTTTTAACTTATGTGTTCCGCTGCACCCAGCATCCCCACGAGACCGTAGACCATCTGTTAAAGACCGCCGGCCAGCAGATCATGGACACCATGCGCTGCTACATCTCCACCCTTCACGCCGACGAAATGCTCTTCCAGTATCAGGGGGATATCCTGAATGTAAATGAAATCGGCGGCGCGCCTGCCGTCAGACAGAAGGTCCAGCTGGACTCCCTGCCTTTCCACCTTCAGGTAATGTCCGACTCCAGGGGCTATTACTATGAGCTGCGGTACTGGAGCAACCGGTTTGACGAAAAACAGCTGGAAATCTTTATGATCTGCATGGAACGGATTGTGGAAGCCATGCTGGACGAGCCGTCCGTGCGCCGGCTCAAGAGCCATCTTCCGGAAAATCTGTTCCCGAAGCACTACTTTATCAAGGCGGAAACCGTAAACCGCACCGTGGGCTACCGCCTTATTGAGGACGCGGACGGGGATACGGAAGTAAAGGCCTATGTCATGGACGACGCCTGCCGCAAGCAGCCTTTCGGAGGCTGGGGAACCCTCTACATTATGGATCACCCCACAGCCGGCTTTAAGGACAAGGTGACCAATCCCTACGGCCCCGGCGTTCTCTATCAGACCGGCATCGCCGCCAGAATCCTTCCCGACGGAACCCTGGACCTGCTGGAACAGGGCGGACGCACGGTGATGGTGGAGAAGCTCAACGGCAGAGACTTTGTGGATCTGGCTCAGCTGGAGCGGCTTCTGGAGAGCCGGGAGGATATCTCCCGGGCGGAGGCATATTTCCGCTGGGGCGAAGAACACCGTCTGGTGCTGGCCGCCGACGTCTTCGGACCGGAAACGCCGGACGAGACATCCATCGCCGCATTTCTCGATGAGCGATGGGACGCTTCACTGCCGAAGGTGGAGCTTCACTGCTTCCCGGAAACGGAAGAATAAGAGAAACACCCCGGAACACTTCAGACTCTCTGAAGCATTCCGGGGTGTTTGTTTGCCGCTCTGATTCTGTTTTTATTCCTGCTCTATTTTCGTAATCACATTTCCGTCTTCGTCAAATTCCAGCTCCCGGGGCTCATCCAGGGCCTCCAGCCCAGGATATTTTCCTTCTTTCACATCCTTGTAATACTCCTCGGACAGCATGATCTCGCCGATGTGGAGCGTGTTGGAAATCCGCACGATCCGCACATGATCCCTGTCGATTTTGTTGCAGGTTTTGATGCAGATCTGAATGGCTTCCCTGTCCGTGCTCACCACACAGGGAATCCGGGCGGACGCCAGCACAGTGCTGGTAATGCAGTTGGGATACATCTGTTCCGCGTCAATATCGTCGAAAATCTTTCTGGTGATGGCAGAGGCAAGGCCGCAGCCCAGACCATTTCCGTGGGATTCCTCCGTCAGGTTCAGAAAGCAGGTTCGCTGCACCTTCAGTCCTCCCGACGCGTAGGGCGTGGAAAACGTCCCGGCAATGTTGGGGTCCACGCCGGTGCCGCTGAAATTCTTTCCCACCTGATCCACTACCAGCACATCCGCCTCCCCTACAATCAGATGAGGCATATTGGCAAAAGCAAATTTTAACAGCTCCGGCTCCCTGTCAAGGATCTTTTCCGCCGGAATCGCTTCGATTCTGCAGGTCTCGTCATAGGCATTTTCAATGCAGGGAATGGCAAAAAGAATATTAGCCTTCTCCAGCACTACCTTCGCCATGGTGGGAATGTTCTGGGCGATCACATCCATACCGTCATCGTGGACCACAGACGCCCCCACCTGCTTTCCCAGCCCCACAGTCATCATCTTGCAGGGGCCGCTCTCATAAGAGCCGCGAAAGGCATTGTGAGGCTTTAAGCGGCAGGAAATAATGATGCCGTCCGCCTCATAGGCGTTTTTGTCCAGGACGACCCGTTTTCCCCTCTCGGAATATCCCAGCTCCACCACTTCCATGGAGGAGCGGATGGGGCACCCCATAGCCTCCGGGGTGATCCCGTATCCGGCAAGCACAGACAGCTGGCCCTCTGCCGTGGCTCCCCCGTGGCTTCCCATAGCGGGGACGATAAACGGCTCCGCTCCTCTGGCCTTCACCTCATCTACAATGGCCTTGGTGATAATATCCACATTCCGGATTCCCCGGCTTCCCGCCGTAATGGCAACGGACATGCCGGGGCGGATCCGGGATCCGATATTCTCCTTCTCCATCTCCTGCCGGACCACAGCCGGAATCTCTTCCGGGCGTATTATGTCTCTGGGAAACTCCTGTCTGGCATGAAACATTCTGGGAATCTTTGTATCCCGCAGCAGGCGGGATACCACCCCATCTTTTTTTACTTTCATAATCTCAACTCCCCTTTCTTTTTCTTTTCCGGCTGTTCCGGGCTCACCCCATCACGATACATACTGTCTGCAAAGCCGGAATCTGTTCAGATTTACTAATCCTTTTTTCTGTTTTCCTTTATGCCGCTCCCGCAGAATACGGACCTCCTGCCGCTTTTTTGCAAAAGCCTGCGGGATTACCGCCGGGATATCTGCCAAAGTTTTTACAGCCCTGCTGACCGCAGTGCGGGAAACCGGGAAAAAGAGCCTGACAGTCTCCGTTTTGCCTGGAATATCCGGCAGCCGTCCTTTATCCTGCGTCCCCATACCGGTATCTCTTATGATTCCATTATATCTCCTCCGAAGAAAAAAATAAATTTCAAAGAAATGAACCACTGTTCAGGAATCCTAAACGCCGCAAAAGAAAAAATGCCCGCATCCGCAGAAATTTTTCCTGCGGATGCGGGCATAGAAATATATTCGTCCTACAGCACCATATATCTGGAGATTCCCGCCTCCTTCGCCGTTCCTTCCCGGCACATGCGGTCATAAAAATATTTGATGATTTCCTTTCTGGTAATGATCCCGATAAAATTCTTCTGATCGTCCACCACGGGGATAAAATTCTGATTTAAGGCCCGATCCAGCATATCCTCCATCCGGGAATC
>DXBC01000021.1 GCA_019116745.1 Candidatus Lachnoclostridium stercorigallinarum | reverse complement strand
TCAGCAGTTCCCGGGCAAAGGCCCTTTTAAAGAACCTGGAGCTGTTTGGAATTTCCAACTGCTGCGTCTCAGCGGAATATCCGGAGAAGCTGGCCGGGCTGCTGCCGGAGTTTTTTGACAAAATCCTGGTGGACGCGCCCTGTTCCGGGGAGGGGATGTTTCGCAGGGACGAGGGGATGGTAAAGGACTGGGAGAAGCGGGGGCCTTCCTTTTACAGTCCCATTCAGCGCTCCATCGTCCTGGCTGCGGCGGATATGTTAAGGCCCGGAGGCATTATGGTATATTCCACCTGCACCTTCTCCCGGCTGGAGGATGAGGGGACGGTGGAATGGCTTTTAGCAGAGCGGCCCCGGATGGAGCTGGTTTCCATTTCCGGCTTTCCCGGAGCGGGAGATGGAGTGGGATTGACAGGCTGTCTGCGGCTCTTCCCCCACCGGATTCATGGGGAAGGACATTTTGTGGCCATGCTCAGAAAGAGAGAGGCGGCAGAGGCGGGAGGCTGCGGGGCAGAGAGTCCGGAATCAGGGAGAGACCGCGAGGAGAAGTTCCGGCGACCGGGGACAGGCCGCAGGGAGAAACTTCCCCAGCTGGAACCGGATTCCCAGCCCCTGCTGGAGGCGCTCCTTCAGGTTCTGGCGGATTCCCTGAACAGGCAGAACGGAAAAGAGCTGTTTTCTGCCGACGCCCTGAAAGAGAGGCTGTTTTTCCGGGACGGCAGTCTGTATCTTCTGCCGGAAGGCTTTCCGTCAGGCCTGAGTATCCGCTTTCTGCGGACGGGGCTTCTCCTGGGAGAGGTAAAACGGGGGCGGCTGGAGCCGTCTCAGCCTTTGGCCATGGCCCTCTCTGGGATATCGGCGAAGAAGGCGGCAAAAGGCGCTTTTTCCGTTCTGGATCTGGAACACGGGGACGACCGGGCGGTGCGGTATCTGAAGGGGGAAACCATCTCCCTGAAGGAGGAAGAGTCGGACCGGAAAGGCTGGGTTCTGGTATGCGTGGAAGGATTTCCCCTGGGCTGGGCCAGAGGAAACGGAAGAACCCTGAAAAACAAGTATTATCCCGGCTGGCGCTGGCAGTAGACGAAAGGAGAACCATATGGCAGAAAAGCCCATGCGGCTGGACCGCTTCCTGACGGAGATGACCGGATTTTCCAGGACTCAGGCAAAGGAGGCGGCAAAAAAGGGAAGAATTACGGTGGACGGCGTCCCTGTGAAGAAGACGGACGTGAAAATTGTGCCTGGCGTGGAGAAAGTGGCGGTGGACGGCAGGGAGATTTCCTATCTGGCGGCGGAGTATTTTATGTTAAACAAGCCGGCGGGGGTGGTCTCCGCCACAGAGGATGACCGCTATCCGACGGTGATCGATCTCATCGAAGAGCGGAAAAGAAAGGATCTGTTTCCCGTGGGCCGTCTGGACGTGGACACGGAAGGTCTTCTTCTCATCACCAACGACGGCGGACTGGCCCATCGCCTGCTGTCGCCCAGAAAACACGTGGACAAGGTATATTTTGCCAGGTTTGACGGGACTCTTCCGGAGGACGCGGCGGAACGGTTTGCCAAAGGCCTGACTCTGGAGGACGGCACCGAAACCATGCCGGCGAAGCTGGAGCCCCTCCCGGAGGGAGAGATGCGCCTGACCATCAGAGAAGGAAAATACCACCAGGTGAAGAGAATGATGGAAGCGGTGGGGTGCCGGGTCACTTATCTGAAGCGGCTTTCCATGGGAAGCCTGAAACTGGACGAAAACCTGAAGCCGGGACAGTACCGGCCTTTGACAACACAGGAACTGGAGGAACTGAGACAGTCATGAGGACGATGGAGAAACTGAGAGACAAAAAAGCCTTCCTGTTTGATCTGGACGGCACGCTGGTGGATTCCATGTGGATGTGGAAGGCCATCGACATTGAATATCTGGGCCGCTTCGGCATGGAATGCCCCGAGGACCTGCAGAAAACGGTGGAGGGCATGAGCTTTACGGAGACGGCTGTCTATTTTAAGGAGCGCTTCGGACTGGACCGTTCTGTGGAGGCCATCAAGGCTGACTGGGAGAATATGTCTCTGGAGAAATATAAAAAAGAAGTGCCTTTAAAAGAGGGAGCCAGACAGTTTCTGGACTGGGCCCGCTCACGGGGAGTCCGCATGGGCATCGCCACCAGCAACGGCCGGGCCATGGTGGACGCGGTGCTGGATTCTCTGTCCATCAGCGGTTATTTTGACCAGGTGACCACCGCCTGCGAGGTGGCGGCGGGAAAGCCGGCGCCGGATATTTATCTGAAGGTGGCTTCGGATCTGGGCGTGGGACCAAAGGACTGCGCCGTCTTTGAGGATGTGCCTGCCGGCATTCAGGCGGGAAAGGCGGCGGGAATGTTTGTGGTGGCCGTGGATGATCCCGCTTCCGCCCATATGGAAGGGGAGAAGCGGCGGCTGGCCGACTGCCACATCCACAGTTTTTCCGATCTGGTACGCCAGGAACAAGAATTAGAGAGAAGAGGAGTACATTCATGATACACGATTACCTGCCCATCAGCCGGGAAGATATGGAAAAAAGAGGCTGGGACCAGTGCGATTTCGTCTATGTGAGCGGAGATGCCTATGTGGATCATCCATCTTTCGGGTCGGCCATTATCAGCCGCCTGCTGGAGTCCAGGGGCTACCGGGTGGGAATCATCGCCCAGCCGGACTGGAAGGATCCGGAGAGCATTGCCGTCCTGGGGCGGCCCCGTCTGGGCTTTCTGGTGTCCGGAGGAAATATGGACTCCATGGTCAACCACTATTCCGTCTCCAAAAAGAGGAGAAGCCAGGACGCCTACACGCCGGGAGGTGTCATGGGGAAACGGCCGGATTACGCCACGGTGGTTTACGGAAACCTGATCCGCCGCACCTATCCGGACGTCCCCGTCATCATCGGAGGCATTGAGGCAAGCCTGCGGCGTCTGGGACATTACGACTACTGGTCAAACAAGGTGAAGCGGTCCATCCTGCTGGATTCTCAGGCGGATCTCATCTCCTACGGCATGGGAGAACACTCCATTGTGGAGATTGCCGACGCCTTAAACGCGGGAATCGACGTGAAGGACATCACCTTTATCGACGGAACCGTTTTCAAGGCTAAAACTCTGGACAATGTTTACGACTGTCAGGTGCTTCCCTCCTTTGAGGAGATCCGCCGGGATAAGCGCCGGTACGCGGAGAGCTTTTACATCCAGTACTCCAACACCGATCCTTTTTCCGGAAAACGGCTGGCGGAGCCCTATGAGAGGGGATATGTGGTGCAGAATCCTCCGTCAAAGCCCCTGACCACGGAGGAAATGGACGAGGTATATGCCCTGCCCTATATGAGAAATTATCATCCGTCCTACGAGGAGGCGGGAGGCATTCCGGCCATCCGGGAGGTGAAGTTCAGCCTGATCAGCAACCGGGGCTGCTTCGGGGCCTGCAGTTTCTGCGCCCTCACCTTCCATCAGGGAAGAATCATCCAGGTGAGAAGCCACGAGTCTCTGGTGGAGGAGGCGAAACTGCTGACGGAGGAGCCGGATTTTAAGGGCTATATTCACGATGTGGGAGGCCCCACTGCCAATTTCCGATTCCCGGCCTGTGAAAAGCAGATGACAAAGGGAGCTTGCCCCCATAAGCAGTGCTTGTACCCGAAGCCCTGCAAAAACTTAAACGCCGACCACACTGATTATCTGATCCTGTTAAAAAAGCTGCGGGAGCTGCCGAAGGTGAAAAAGGTGTTTATCCGGTCGGGAATCCGGTTTGACTATCTGCTGGCGGACCGGAGCCGTCAGTTTTTAAGAGAGCTCTGTCAGTACCATGTGAGCGGCCAGCTGAAGGTGGCGCCGGAGCACGTGGCGGACGCGGTGCTGTCCAGAATGGGAAAGCCGGAGAACCGGGTGTACCGCCAGTTTGTGGACGAGTACAATCGAATGAATGAGAAGCTGGGACTGAAGCAGTATCTGGTGCCCTATCTCATGTCCTCCCATCCCGGATCCACCCTGAAGGAGGCGGTGGAGCTGGCGGAATATCTGCGGGATCTTGGCTATATGCCGGAACAGGTGCAGGATTTCTATCCTACGCCGTCCACCATTTCCACCTGTATGTACTACACGGGACTGGATCCCAGGACCATGGAGGAGGTATATGTGCCTACCAATCCCCATGAAAAGGCCATGCAGCGGGCCCTGATCCAGTACCGGAACCCGAAAAACTACGATCTGGTGCGGGAGGCCCTTTACAGGGCTGGAAGAACCGATCTCATCGGCTATGACAGAAAATGCCTGATCCGTCCCCGAAAGCCGGCAGAGCAGGGAGAAAACGGCAGAGGAGGCGGAGTCCGCCGTGGGGAAAGCGGCAGGAACACTTCCGGAAGCCGGTTCCGCACCCAGAGCAGCCGGGACGGCGCCGGCCAGACCAGACAGGGAGCCGGAGGCCGTCAGAAGAAAAAGACTATCCGAAACGTACACAAGAAGGTAAAAAAATAAAGGAGCGTCTGAAACGATGAAAACAGCGATTATTACGGGAGCTTCTTCTGGTCTGGGCCGGGAAATGGCCAGGCAGATCGGAGACCGGTTCGGAGGAATCCGGGAGGTCTGGCTCATTGCCAGGAGAGAAGAGCGGCTGCAGGAGCTGGCGGAGGAGATGCCGGTGCCGGTGCGCATTTTTCCTTTGGATCTGACGGAAACGGCAGCTCTGGAAGTTCTGGAGCGGGAGCTGCGGGAGAGAAAGCCGGAGGTGATGTTTCTGGTAAATGCCTCCGGCTACGGAAAGATCGGCCCGGTGGAACGGCTGAGCCTGGAGGAGGAGACGGGAATGGTGGCCTTAAACTGCCAGGCTCTCTGCGCCGTCACCCGCCTGGTGCTTCCCTACATGGCCAGAAAGGGCCGGATTATCCAGTTCGCTTCTGCGGCGGCATTTCTGCCTCAGCCGGATTTTGCCGTCTACGCGGCCACAAAATCCTTTGTGCTGAGCTACAGCCGGGCGTTAAACAGCGAGCTGAAGCCCAGGGAGATCTGTGTGACTGCCGTATGCCCGGGGCCGGTGAAAACGGAATTTTTTGACATAGCGGAAACTACCGGAAGCATTCCCTTATATAAGCGCCTGGTCATGGCAAAGCCGGAAAAAGTGGCGGCCCTGGCCCTGCGGGACAGCATGATGGGAAAGACGGTATCGGTGTACGGGCCGCTGATGAAGGCATTCTGGCTGATTTCCAAAATCCTTCCTCACGGCCTGCTGCTGACAGTGATGGAACAGCTATAAGGAGACAATCATGGGAAACAGACGAAAAAAAGGGGAGTACGGATACCGTACCTATCACAGAAAGGTGCAGATAGGAGAGGTTCTGTTTGGGACGGCGATGATTCTGGTGCAGCTGGGAGCCAGACAGTTTACGGACAGCCAGGCGGTGAAAAATGTGCTGACGGTCATGGCTGTGCTCTCAGTTCTTCCCACCGCAAATGTGGCCTCGCCTCTGCTGGCGGCCTGGAGATATAAAACGCCGCCTCTGGCCTTTCTGGAGCGGGTGAGGCCTTATGAGACAAAATTTCCCGTCCTCTATGACCTGATCATTACATCAAAGGAAGCGGTCATGTCGGTGGACGCGGCGGTGGTTCACCCCACGGGAGTGTATCTTTACTGCACCTGCGCCAAAGTGGACGCGAAAAAGGCGGAAAAGTTTTTAAACGGCATGTTCTCCGCCCATCGGCTGGATCCTCACGTGAAGATGATCCAGGACGAGAAAGCATTTTTTCAGAGGCTGGACAGTTTAAAGCCGGCGGCGGAATATGAGGATGACGGAAGTCTGGATTACGGGCGGGAGCTGTTAAAACAGCTCTCCATGTGACAGAAGAGAGGAGGAGCGAGGAGTGAAGCTGCTGACAGTGACCAATAAAGAGGCGGGCCAGAGGCTGGACAAGCTGCTGGCCAAATATCTGAATCAGGCTGGAAAAGGGTTTATCTACAAGATGATCCGCAAGAAGAATATCACGCTGAACGGGAAGCGGTGCGACGGTTCGGAAAAGCTGGAGGAGGGCGACCAGATCCGTCTCTTTCTCTCTGACGAGACCATATCCAAGTTTTCCAGGACGGCTGTGCAGACGGTGAAAAAGCCAGAAGTGAACGTGATCTACGAGGATGAACAGATTCTTCTGGTAAATAAGCCCTGTGGAATGCTCTCTCAGAAAGCGGAGGAATCGGATGAGTCTCTGGTGGAGCACATTATCGCCTACCTGCTGGCGGAAGGGGCGCTGACAGAGGAAGATCTGAAAACCTTCCGCCCCTCCGTCTGCAACCGCCTGGACCGAAATACCAGCGGAATCGTCATTGCCGGAAAGACCCTGGGAGGCCTGCAGGCCATGAGCGCAGTGCTGAAGGACAGAAGCCTGCACAAATACTATCAGTGCGTCGTAAAAGGCCGTGTGGAGACGCCCTGCCGCATCCGAGGCTATCTGAGAAAGAACGAAAAGACCAATCAGGTGTCAGTCTTTAAGGAGCCTGTGCCGGACAGCCAGCTCATTGAGACGGAATATATTCCCCTCTCTGTGGGAACTTCCTTCACCCGCCTTCAGGTGACGCTGATCACAGGCCGCTCCCATCAGATCCGGGCCCATCTGGCTTCCATTGGCCGGCCGATCCTGGGAGATCCCAAATACGGAGATCCGGCCATAAACCGGGAGATCCGTCAGAAATACGGAGTTTCCACCCAGCTTCTCCATTCCTGGAAGCTGGTGATGCCGGATCAGGTTCCGGAGCCGTGCGCCTATCTGGCGGGGCGTTCCTTTACCGCCCCCCTTCCCGAAGATTTCGAGCGTGTGGCCGCGGGGGAGAAGCTGTAATGGGAACATGGAAGACCAGGGGGCTGCGGGGATCCGCCCTGGAGGATCTGATCAACCGTACCAATGAGAGTTACCGGGAAAAGCATCTGGCCCTGATCCAGAAAATTCCCACCCCCATTACTCCCATTGAGATTGACAAGCAGAACCGCCACATCACCCTGGCGTATTTCGGGCAGAAGAGTACGGTGGACTACATTGGAACGGTCCAGGGCATCCCAGTGTGCTTCGACGCGAAGGAATGTGCGGAGACGACTTTCCCCCTTCAGAATGTGCACCCCCATCAGATCGCGTTTATGAAGGAGTTTGAGGCCCAGGGAGGCATTGCATTTCTCCTGATCAGCTATACAAAACGGAATGAGATTTATTACATGCCCTTTTCCCACATTTACCGGTTCTGGAACAGAATGGAAGAGGGGGGACGCAAGAGCTTTACCTATGACGAAGTGGACAAGGCTTACCGGATCCGATCCCACAGGGATATGCTGGTCCATTACCTGGAAGGGATTCAGAGAGATCTGGATGAAAGAGAGCAGAACGGAAATTCCTGAAAATAATTTTGGATAAAAGACGGGCCGCTCTGACCGGAAAGGAAGACGGCGGAAAGGAGATGCGCTATGGGCGCTGTGGAAAAATTTTTAAAATATGTGACTTATGATACCCGTTCGGAGGAGGACAGAGAGCCCATCCCCAGCACGGAAAAACAGTTTGACCTGGCCAGGGAACTGGCGGCGGAGATGAAAGCCATGGGCATGGCGGACGCAAGAGTGGACGAGCACTGCTATGTATACGGAACCATCCCGGCCACCACGGACCGCAGCGTGCCGGTTCTGGGCTTTATCGCCCATATGGACACGGCTCCTGTGGTGTCCGGCGCCGGCGTAAAGCCGCGGATTGTGAAGGACTACGACGGCGGGGATATTGTGCTGAACCAGGAGGCCGGAGTGGTGATGCGCCCGGAGGAGTTTCCTCAGCTTGGAGCCTACCGGGGAGAAGATTTGATTGTCACCGACGGCACCACTCTCCTGGGTGCGGACGACAAGGCGGGAATCGCGGAGATTATGGCCATGGCGGAATATTTCCTCACTCATCCGGAAATTCCCCACGGAACCATCAAAATCGGATTTACTCCCGATGAAGAGGTGGGCCGGGGAGCCGATCTCTTTGACGTGAGAGGCTTTGGGGCCGATGTGGCCTACACCGTGGACGGAGGTCCTCTGGGTGAACTGGAGTATGAAAATTTCAACGCCGCTTCCGCCCGGGTTTACGTGAAGGGATCCAGCATCCATCCCGGCTCCGCGAAGGGGAAGATGAGAAACGCCTCCCTTCTGGCCATGGAGTTTCATTCCATGCTTCCGCCGGCGGAAAATCCCGCCTTTACGGAAGGGTATGAGGGTTTCTATCATCTGAATCATGTAACCGGCGAGGTAGAGGACGCTATGCTGGATTATATTGTCCGGGATCACGACCGGGACAAATTTGAGGCAAGAAAAGAGTATCTGATCCGGACAGCCGCCTATATGAACCAGAAGTACGGGGAAGGAACGATCCGTCTGGAGATGAAGGACAGCTATTACAACATGAAAGAGAAGATCGAACCTCATATGTACCTTATCGACCTGGCGAAAGAGG
>DXBC01000020.1 GCA_019116745.1 Candidatus Lachnoclostridium stercorigallinarum | reverse complement strand
CTGCTTCCTGGATTCTGAAGGAGAAACTGCCGTTTGCCGCCGCCCCCTATGATCAGGGAACGGTGGTAAGAATGCTGGAAAAACGGCTGACGGACGGGAGTTCCTTTTCCGGCACAGAAGGTTATGACAGCGATGCCGGGACTGCTTTTAACCTGCCGGCGGACGCCATGGTGGTGGACGTGGAGCAAAGCCTCCGGGAACACCGGCTGGAGGAGATTTATTACCGGACCGACCATCACTGGACTGTGCCGGGGGCCTATTACGGCTATCGGGCCTGGGCGGAATCCATGGGCTTTGTCCCCAGGGAAAAAGAAGAGTTCGCGGCAGAGACGGTGAGCCGGAATTTTCTGGGAACGGTGCAGGCAAAGGTGGGGGTAGCAGCAGAGCCGGACCGGATGGAGCGGTGGGTTCCCGTGGATGGGACAGAATGGGAGGCATATTATGACAGGGCAGAGGAACCGGCCGGACTGTACGCGGAGAGCGCTCTGGAGAGCCGCGATAAATACCGGTTTTACCTGGACGGGAACCACGGGCTGACGGAAATCCGCCGGGTGAAAGCCGGCGGAAACGGGGCGGGAGAGAACGGAGCAGGGGAAAACAGTGCAAGGGAAAACGGTGCGGAAACCTCCGGCCGGAAGCTGTGCATCATCAGGGATTCCTATGCCAACAGCTTCGCCCCTTTTGCCGCCTGCCATTATGACAGCGTGTTTCTGGTGGATCTGCGGTATTTCAACGGGGATCTGGAAACTTTTCTGGAGCAGGAGGGGATCACCGATATTCTGGCGCTCTACCGGATTCCCGGCTTCGCGGTGGAAAACAGCGTCTGGAAAATGGGAAAACGTGGATAAAATGCCGCGGTTTTTCTTGCCAAACGGCGGGCGGTGTGCTAACGTAAAGGACAGCGCTATAAAGACAGAAGAGAGGAATCACTTATGAATCAGGGGGAGAGAAACCGCATCGGCAGTCTGATGACCATTGCGGGCGGAATATGCTGGGGATTTTCCGGCTGCTGCGGACAGTTTTTGTTTCAGGAAAAGGGGGCGACGGCGGAGTGGCTGGTGGCCCTGCGGCTTCTGGGAGCCGGCATACTGCTGATGGCGGTGGGATTTATCCGCAGCGGTAAGGGAAACCTGAAAATTTTTTCCAGCAGAAGAGACCTGATCCATCTGGCGGTGTTTGCTCTGGCGGGGATTCTCATGGCCCAGTACCCTTATTTTGCGGCGATTCAGTATTCCAATGCGGGGACGGCTACGGTGCTTCAGTATATGTTTCCGGTGTTCATTCTGCTGATCCTGTGCCTGCAGGACAGGAGGCTGCCGTCCCGGGTGGAGGCGCTGGCCATTGTGCTGTGCCTGGCGGGAACGTTTATTCTGGGAACTCACGGAAATTTCCGGGAACTGACTCTGACGCCGAAGGCCCTGTTTTTCGGCCTGCTGGCGGCTTTTGGGGCGGTGCTCTACAATATGCTTCCCGGAGACCTGATGAAGCGGTACGGCGTATGCCAGGTGCTGGGATTTGGAATGCTGCTGGCGGGGGTGGTCATGAGCGCCGCTGTGAGGCCATGGGGATATGAGGTGTCCTGGGACAGCGGCACGATTCTGGCACTGCTGGGAGTGGTGGCTGTGGGAACAGCGGCCGCTTTCGGCCTGTATCTGGCGGGAGTGTCCATCATCGGCCCCTTTAAGGGAAGTTTGTTTGCCAGCATGGAGCCGGTGTCGGCGGTCATTATTTCTTTTTTCTGGCTGAAGACGGATTTTGCTCCCATGGATATTCTGGGCTTTCTGCTGATTTTGGGGACGGTGCTTCTGCTGACGGTCTATCAGTCCAGGACGTGAGCGGGCGGCAAATAGGTGTTGACAAACCGGCCGGTTACCGTTTATAATACAGGCAATTTCAAAGGCAAATGCAATGAAGGGAACAAGTAGTTTTCGGTACGAGCGGACAGAAAGCAGCCGGCTGATGAGAGGCGCGCGTATCCCCGGAGATGAATACCTCCCGGAGCAGCGCCCCCAACAGGTTTTCCCGCGGCATCAGATACGGCAGCGGGAAGTCTCAGTAGGCGGCGACGGGGCGGCGGACGTTATTTCCGCCGGAGTATGACAGTACTCCATGAGACAGGCGGTGCGAACCGTCTGTGAATAAAGGTGGTAACACGAGCGGCAGCCTCGTCCTTTTGGACGAAGCTGCCTTTTTATTTTTTCAGAAAAAGGAGAATGAAACGATGCAGATTTATGAGGAGTTAGTGGCCAGAGGCCTGATTGCCCAGGTGACCAACGAGGAAGAGATCAAAAAGATGGTAAATAACGGGGAAGCCACCTTTTACATTGGCTTCGATCCCACGGCGGACAGCCTTCATGTGGGACATTTCATGGCCCTGTGCCTGATGAAGAGACTTCAGATGGCGGGAAACCGCCCCATTGCCCTGATCGGAGGCGGCACCGGTATGGTCGGCGATCCTTCCGGCCGCAGCGACATGAGACAGATGATGACGGTGGAGACCATCGAGCACAACTGCGAGTGCTTCAAAAAGCAGATGAGCCGCTTTATCGATTTCTCCGAGGGAAAAGCCCTTATGGTAAATAATGCGGAGTGGCTGACAAAGTTAAACTACATTGAGCTTCTCCGGGAAGTGGGCGCCTGCTTCAGCGTAAACAATATGCTGAGAGCGGAGTGCTACAAGCAGAGAATGGAGAAGGGACTGAGCTTCCTGGAGTTCAACTACATGATCATGCAGAGCTATGACTTCTATATGCTGTTCCAGAAATACGGCTGCAATATGCAGTTCGGAGGCGACGACCAGTGGAGCAACATGCTGGGAGGCACGGAGCTGATCCGCCGGAAGCTGGGCAAGGACGCTCACGCCATGACCATCACCCTGCTGTTAAATTCCGAGGGCAAGAAGATGGGCAAGACCCAGTCCGGAGCCGTATGGCTGGATCCCAACAAGACCTCTCCCTTCGAGTTCTACCAGTACTGGAGAAATGTGGCTGATGCCGACGTGCTCAAATGCCTGCGGATGCTTACTTTCCTGCCGTTAGAGCAGATTGACGAGATGGACAAGTGGGAGGGAAGCCAGTTAAACAAGGCAAAGGAGATCCTGGCCTACGAACTCACCAGTCTGGTGCACGGCGAGGAGGAAGCAAAGAAGGCGGAGGAGGCTTCCAAAGCCCTGTTTGGAGGTTCCGGAGATTCTGCCAATATGCCCTGCTATGAGCTGACGGACGAAGATTTTGAGGACGGAAAGATCGGCCTGCTGACCATCATGCAGATATCCGGCCTGTCTGCCTCCCGCTCTGATGCCAGAAGAAACGTGGAGCAGGGCGGCGTATCCGTGGACGGAACCCAGGTGAAGGATATCCGGGCCGAGTTCACCAAAGATGAGATCGGAAGCGATGGAATCATTGTGAAGAGAGGAAAGAAGAACTTCATGAAGATTGTGGTGAAGTGACAGAGTCCGCCGGAACAGTGGAATCTGTAATGTATATGGAAAAGAACCTTCCCGGCGGGAAGGTTCTTTTCTTTGGCAGTAAGAAATATTGCGGTATATGGATATCGGCAGTTCTGTTATGACAGGGAACCGTCCGCCGCCGGCGTGAAGGTTCTGGCTTCTGTCAGCATGGTGCCGTCCGCCTGCATATAGTAGGTTTTTCCGTCTACCTGGATGAAGCAGCTTCTCTCCATGATGCCGGTGTCCAGATTGAGGAAATACCAGTTGCCGCCGTCCTCTATCCAGCCTTTTGCCAGGGTGCCGTCAGCATTGTAGTAAATCCACTGAGCCGTCTCCGTTCCGGCTTCTCCTCCTGTGAGAACCCATCCGGTCTGCTGTGCAGCCTGGGTTGTTTCGCTGCTCTCCCCTTCGCCGGAACTGTAGGGCTGGAACATCATGATCTGTGAAGCAGTTCCGTTTGTGTCAGACCATACCAGGCAGCGGGCGCCGGAATAGAGATTTTCCAGGTACAGCATATTTCTGGTCAGGTAAGGTGTGATGGGGCAGTCGGAAGGTACCTGGAAGGTGAGGCCGTCCGCAGCAGTCAGACGATATCCTCCGTCCACAGCATCCATGGAGGCTACTTCAATATAGTCCGGAATCTTGTAGTCCGCCGGAATATCGGTTAAGATCAGGTCTGCGGTGGTCTGGGGCGGAATGCTCATGGTCATAACCTGGCTGATATAGGCGTATACCGTCTCTCCGGAGGCAATCTGATCGGCGGCTTCCGGCATACCGGTCACGGCGTTCAGAATTTTGGTGTCCTCAGCAATGTGAATCACCATTTCTCCGGTGGCGGAATTGGTGCTCTGATTGTCCAGGGTCAGGCGGGAACCGGAATTCTCCGTTACAGGGCCGTAAATTCTCAGATCCGATGACGGTTCCGCCATGGAAGAGAAAGCGCCTCCTGTTGATATAAGTGCTGCCGCGCAGAACACGGCGAGAATGGATTTTTTCTGAATCATAAAGTTGTCCTCCTCAGTTTTTGATACTGTCAGTATATCAGAAAAACAGAAAAGAAACAGTAGCAGAGGACTTAAAGAATTCTTACTTTTTTTTACGAAAAGGAAAGGGGACACGGGGGACCTTTCGGGATGCGCCGGCGTTTTTCTTGACATCCCATGGACCAGACACTAAAATAAATGCTGACAGGCCGCTTTTTTTGCGGTCGTGGA
>DXBC01000019.1 GCA_019116745.1 Candidatus Lachnoclostridium stercorigallinarum | reverse complement strand
GGAGTGGTCCGTTCCCAGCCTTCCGCACATACGGAAGCGAATATAGTCCTTTGGCAGCAGCACCTGAAACGTCCGGCTGTAGTTTTCCGGCTCGTTTTCCTTCATCCACACCAGGGAACACAGCAGAAATCCGCTGGCCAGATCGTTCAGAGCCGTTTCGTGGATGGATTCCCGTCCCGCCTGCCTGTAAATGGCCTCCATTTCCTTCTCTCCCACCCGCTGATCCGCCCATATGATGGCGTCGCGGACCAGCTTTCCGTTTCTGTCCACAGCCACCAGTCCGTGCATCTGGCCGGAAAAGCTGATTCCCCTGACCTGGGCAGCTTCCGCCGGATAACGGCCGCTGATCTCTGCTACAGCCTGCTTCACCGCCTGCCAGATTGTCTCCATATCCTGTTCCGCATATCCCGGGTGCCTCCGCAGAATCTCGTATTCCCGCCGGGCTGCGGCAATGATTGTCCCGTTCTCTCCCATCAGCAGCGCTTTTGCGCTGGATGTTCCCACATCAATTCCCAGATAGCCGTTCATTGTTTTCTCCCCTTTTCATCCCTGTTTTTGTCTTCTCCCTTTCCTCCCATACATCCCCACACACAAAACCGCCGTGGCAAACTCCCCAAAGGGCAGGGAAAACCACACGCCGTTTATGCCGAGCATTCCCGGAAACAGAGCCAGTCCCAGAGCCACAAACACAATCCCCCGGCTGGCGGCAATGAGAATGGAGCTGACCGCGTCTCCCAGAGCCGTGTAGTAGCCGGACTGCACAATATTAAACCCGCTGGCCAGAAAACACAGACCGTAGATTCTGGCGCCGGCCGCCGCCATGGCGATCACCTCCCCTTCCGTTTCCCCATCCAGAAACAGGCTGATCAGTTCCTGTCCCCATATCCAGAACGCAGCAAACAAAACCAGGCCCAGGATGAAATTGGAGATCACTGCGGCCCGCAGAGTCTTTCGGATTCTGTCCCAGTTTCTCGCCCCGTAATTATTGCTGATGATGGGACCGGAGCCGTCGGACATTCCAAACATCAGAAGGGTCACAAAATTTCCCACATAGCTGATAATGGTAAAGGCCGCCACTCCCCCCTCTCCCGCCGCCTCCATAAAGGAGCGATTTAACAGGAACACTGTCAGAGCGGCAGCGACGTAGTTGACCCCCTCCGAAGCCCCGTTAAATGAAGCGTGGAGAATCTCCTTCGGCCGAAACACTCCGTCCCGGACATTTAAGACCGTCTCTTTTGACAGCAGAGGCCGGACCACCACCAGAAGTCCCGCCAGATAGGCCAGACCGGTGGCTGCGGCTGCTCCCGCCGTCCCCAGGCCCAGCACTCCCACCGCCAGATAATCCAGGAAAATGTTTGCGGAAATAGTGGTAACCGTCCCCGCCAGATAGAGCTGAGGCCGGCCGATGAGCCGGCTGGAAAATCCAAACAGGATCTTGAAGGAAATGGCCGGCGCAAATACAGCCAGAGCGCGGATGTAGCGCCCGGAATTTTCCAGCAGTGCCGGGCTGGCGCCCAAAAGCAGGGCAACTGGCCGGGAAAACAGAAGTCCCGCCGCCATGAGAAGCACGGAGATCACCCCAAGCACCACCAGAGCCGAGTGGTAAATATCCTTCGCCCTCTTCTCCTTTCCCGCTCCCAGAGCCCGCCCCGCGGCGCTCATGGTTCCCGAGCAGATAACCATACTGCTGCCGATGATAATCTGATAATAAGGATTTGCAATGTTGACGCTGGCCATGGCGTCAGCGCCCACATAATTGCCGATAAAAATTCCGTCCACAATCCCCTGGATGCCATCCAGCACCATGGCGGCCATAGCCGGAGCCACATACCGGAGAAACAGCCCCGGCAGCGGTCTTGTCAGCAGAACATTTTCCTTTGCCATATTCCTTTCCTTCCCCAATACAGATTCTTTGGTATGGAGTGGATTATATCATTCTCTGTGAGAAAAGACAACGGTTCCGGCCACCACAGAAACAGGCCGGGAGCTTTCATCAGCTCCCGGCCTCATTTCACGGCTCCATTTTCACTCCGCCGATACCGCCGGCTGGCCGTCCCAACGGCCGTCCGCCAGCACCTGATATCCGTCCGGCGTTCTCCTGCCGGCATACATGGCTCCCAGGGTTCCGTCGGATACTGTGTGGAAATAGTACCAGTATCCGTCTACCTCCTGCCATCCCACAAGCATCTTTCCAAACGTGCCGTCGTGCTCCGGATTCAGATAATACCAGGTGCCATTTCCATCCTGGAACCATCCCGCCTGAAGATTTCCGTTCCCGTCAAAATAATACCAGGAAGCTGCCTCCGGTTCGCCGGCTGATTCTCCAGTACTGCCTGCCTCCGGTTCGCCAATAACCGCCCACTGGCTGCGGATGGCTCCGCCTCCGTTTAACAGGAAACTCCACGATCCGGTCTCCTCATCCAGATTCCACGTTCCATCCGTTCCCGCCGTACAGAACACCCATGTGCCGGTCTGCGCCCCTGCCGCCGGACCGGTGCCCGATCCGCCGGAAGAAGATCCGCCGGAGGAGGAACCTCCCCCTGAGGAAGATCCGCCGCCGGAACCTTCCCCGGTTCCGGGATTATCTTCTCCGCCGGGATTCTCCCCGGTTCCGGGATCTTCCCCGCCGGGATTCTCTCCCGTTCCGGGATCCTCTCCCCCGGGGTTCTCTCCCGTTCCGGGATCCTCTCCCCCGGGGTTCTCCCCGGTTCCGGGATCTTCTCCCCCGCCGGGTTCCTCTTCTTTATCCACATACTCCGGCATCCAGCCTGCTGTAAAGAATGCCTCCGGAGTCTGGGCCACTGCCGCCGCTTCCTCCTCCGTAAGCACCATTCCTTCCAGACGGCCGGTCTCATCCACCGGAAGTCCGGCCGCCGTGCTTCCGTATTCATGACAGCTATCCCCGTCCGGCTGCCGGCCGCTCATCTCATGCCATCCTTCCGCCGCGATCACGTCTGCCGGCTCCAGAATGGAATTGACAAAGGTGACGTTTAACACATCTCCCCAGGGACGGCCGAAATATCCCGGCTCATGGAGAGCTCCGTTTTCCGCGTTTCTCACAATGGTGCAGCCCTCAAACAGATATCCGCCGCCGGCCGTCTTCGGATCTCTGGCCGCCGTGATATAGCCGCCGGAAGCCTCGTCGGAATACCCGCAGAAGCTGAGAGTGCACTGGTCAAAATAGTAGTCGCCGTATCCAAAAATATAGTCCGTATTTCCCTCAATGAAGCAATACCGGAAATATCCTTCCGTTCCCTCGTCTGTATAAAGGGTGTCCTGGCTGCTGAGCATCTCGCAGTCAAAAAACTCCGTCTGATCCCCGTAGATCAGAAGGGCCGCTGCCCGCTCGGTGGCATCCCGGCTCATCACGTCCGTCCCCGGCGTACGCTCAAAGCTGATGCTGCTCTGGCCGCTGTGGGAGAGGCTGACGCCGTCCTCTATCTCTTCTTCCGTCACATAGTCGTTGAAGGAATTTTCAAACACAATATGTTCTGCCCGGATAAACCTCTGAGTCCTCTCGGCGTATTCCTGCAGCTCGTCTCGGGTAAGACATGCGCCCCGGCACACCTCCCTTACCTCGGCTTCTGTCACACTA
>DXBC01000191.1 GCA_019116745.1 Candidatus Lachnoclostridium stercorigallinarum | reverse complement strand
GCGAAAAAAACAGGGGCAGTTCCGAAAGAAAAATGGAATGGAAAAAGAAAAGGATTTGTCCGGCTGGCAGAGCTGAACTATGAAGAACGGGCACTTTTAATTAAGAAACGACCGGATTATGGCGTGATTGTCTGCCGCTGTGAGGGAATCAGCGAGGGCGAAATCAGGGATGCCATCAACCGCACGCCGGGAGCAGTTTCCTTAGATGGCATTAAGCGGAGAGTCCGCCAGGGAATGGGAAGATGCCAGGCTGGATTCTGCACGCCAAGAACAATGGAAATTCTGGCAGAGGAGAGGGGTATCCAAATGGAGGACATCTGTAAAAACGGACCTGGCTCACAGATGCTGGAAGAAAGGAATAAAGGGGGCAGATGAAATGACAGAGCATGAGATCGTAATCATAGGCGGGGGTCCTGCCGGCCTGGCTGCGGCTGCAGCGGCAAAAAAATCCGGGGTTTCAGATATTCTGATTTTAGAGCGTGACAGCTGCCTGGGAGGAATATTAAACCAGTGCATTCACAATGGATTTGGGCTGCATACCTTTAAGGAAGAACTCACTGGACCGGAGTACGCGGCCAGGTATATCGATATGATTCAGGAAGAAAAAATCCCCTTCAAACTAAATACGATGGTAATTGATATCAGCAGGGATAGAGTCGTGACGGCTGTCAACAGGGAAGACGGGCTGTTTTCTGTAAAAGCCGGGGCCGTGATACTGGCCATGGGGTGCCGGGAGAGGCCGAGAGGTGCGCTGAATATTCCCGGATACCGGCCGGCAGGAATCTATTCGGCGGGAACCGCCCAGCGGCTCATGAATATGGAAGGATGCAGCGTGGGACGAAAAGTCGTAATTCTGGGAAGCGGGGATATCGGCCTGATCATGGCGCGGCGAATGACCCTGGAGAGGGCTGAGGTCAAAGTAGTGGCCGAGCTGATGCCTTATTCCGGAGGTCTGAAAAGAAATATTGTTCAGTGCCTAGATGATTACGGAATTCCATTAAAGCTCAGTCATACCGTGGTGAATATCCATGGAAAAAGACGGGTGACGGGAGTCACTTTGGCACAGGTGGGAACAGACCGGAAAATGATTCCCGGTACGGAAGAATACTATGCCTGTGATACCCTGCTGCTTTCGGTGGGACTGATCCCGGAAAATGAACTTTCCAAAGGCATGGGAGTTTCCATCAGTCCGGCAACTTCCGGTCCGGAAGTAAATGACTGCCTGGAAACCAGCGTAAAAGGAGTGTTTGCGTGCGGAAATGTGCTCCATGTCCATGATTTAGTGGATTACGTGTCAGAGGAAGCTGCCCGGGCGGGAGAAAATGCGGCGGCCTACGTACAGCGGAAGGAAGAATTTTCTCCTCTGAAACAGGTGAAGATCTGTGCGGAAAACGGTGTAAGATACACGGTTCCGCAGATTTTGGATGTGGAGCATATGCGGGATACGGTCACAGTCCGCCTTCGCGTGACAAATGTATACAAAAATCGGGCGGTCGCTGTGTACTGTGACGGAAAGCCGCTTCAGAAAAAAAGAAGGAAGATCCTGGTTCCTGGTGAGATGGAACAGGTAGAATTGAAAAAGGCAGACTTGGAAAACTTTCCGGATTTGAAAGAGATCGTCATACGGACAGAGGTGATATAAGATGGAAAAGAGAGAACTGATATGTATTGGATGTCCTCTGGGATGTCCCCTCAGCGTGGAGATGGAAAATGGAGAGATTTCGGTAACGGGCAACACCTGCAGGCGCGGGGAGGATTACGCGAAAAAAGAAATTCTTCACCCTGCAAGAACAGTCACGTCCAGTGTGCCTGTGACAGACGGTGTTTTGAAAATGGTATCCGTGAAGACAGAAACAGATATTCCAAAGGACAAAATCTTTGACGTAATGGATGCCATTCACAGAATCAGGGTAGAAGCTCCTGTGGCGATCGGTGACGTGCTGATCGCAGACTGTGCGGGAACCGGGGTCTCCGTGGTAGCAACGAAAAACGTAGAACGCAGGTAGGCTGGCTCTGGGCCTGCTTTCTATGGCGCTCGGTATGTCTAATTCTTAACAAACAGTTTGACATTAGCCTGTCAAGTGGTTATAATAAAACTTAACAAAGTTGACTAAAAAATAGTGACAGAGGAGCGATACAGACAGTGGAAAAGCAGATATCAAAGGCGGTGATCTCCAGACTGCCCAGGTATTACCGGTATTTGGGAGAGCTTTTGGAGGACGGAGTGGAGCGGATTTCCTCCAACGAGCTGAGTCAGAGAATGCACGTCACTGCATCCCAGATCCGCCAGGATCTCAATAACTTCGGCGGTTTTGGGCAGCAGGGCTACGGATATAATGTAAAGCATTTATACACGGAGATTGCAAAAATCCTGGGAATCGACCGCCAGCACAATGTGATTATCATCGGCGCAGGCAACCTGGGGCAGGCCATCGCCAACTATGCGAATTTTGAAAAACGGGGCTTTGTGATCAAAGGGATGTTTGACATCAATCCCAGGCTCATCGGCCTGGTGGTGCGGGGCATAGAGATCCGCGGGGTGGAGGAGCTGGAATCGTTCATCAGGGAAAATAACGTGCAGATTGCCGCTCTCACCATTCCGAAGACGAAGGCGCCGGAGATCGCCGACCGGGTGATCCGGGCCGGAGTCAAAGGCATCTGGAATTTTGCCCATGTGGATCTGACCGTCCCGGACGATGTGGTGGTGGAGAACGTACACCTCTCGGAAAGCCTGATGCGGCTGTGCTACCGGGTGTGCAGTATGCAGGAAAACAGCGGGGAAAAGGAATCATCATGATCGTCGGCGTAGGAACGGATATGGTTGAGATCGGAAGAATTGAAAAAGCATGTGAGAAGACTTCCTTTTTGACCCGGATTTATACGGAAGAGGAGTGCCGGCAGGCCGGGGGGAACAAGACCCGGCTGGCCGGCAATTTTGCTGTGAAAGAGGCGGTGGCGAAGGTATTCGGCACAGGATTCCGTTCATTCTGGCCCTCAGAGATCGAGGTGCTGCGGGACGGGCTGGGAAAGCCTTACGTCGTCCTCCACGGAAAAGCGGCGGAGGAAGCAGCCAGGCGACGGATTCACAGAATTCATGTTTCTATCACAAATACGGCGGTATACGCCTCTGCGTTTGCGGTGGGGGAAGGAGAAGAGCAATGAGATATCTGGTGAGCGGAGCCCAGATGAAGGAAATTGACCGCTTTACCATCTGCGACGTGGGGATTCCCTCTCTGGTGCTGATGGAGCGGGCCGCCATGGCGGTGGCGGAGGAGTCTCACCGGGCAGCCGGCCCGGGGGGACGTATTTTCGCGGCAGCCGGCCTTGGCAACAACGGGGCGGACGCGGTGGCTGCGGCCAGAATGCTGAAGGAAAAAGGTCATCCCGTGTCGGTGATCCTGGCTGGAGATCCGGAGCGGGGGACAGAAGAACTGAAGCTTCAGCTGAAAATCGCGGAGCGTCTGGGAGTAGAAGTAGAGCTGTTCGGCGATTTTATTCCGGGGCGGTGCGAGGTGCTCATCGACGGCGTGTTCGGAGTGGGCTTAAACCGGCCGGTGACCGGACATTACGGAGAATTTCTCCGGTTTCTCCAGGGGATTTCCGCAAAAACAGTGGTGGCTGTGGATGTGCCCTCCGGCGTCAGTTCCGACACCGGAGCCCTTCTGGGACCGGCCCTGCGGGCGGACGTGACGGTGACCTTCGGCTATGAGAAGCTGGGAACCGCCGTATATCCGGGAAAGGACTTCCGGGGGCGTCTCGTGGTTGCCGACGCCGGTTTTCCGGCGGAGGCTGCCAGACATGCCGGCGTATCCGCCTTTACCTATGAACCGGAAGATGTAAAGCGGCTGCCGGCCCGTCCTGCCTATTCCCACAAGGGAACCTTCGGCAAGGTGCTGGTGGTGGCCGGATGGAAAAATATGGCGGGAGCCGCCGGCCTGGTCGGTCTGGCGGCCTACCGCATGGGAGCGGGGCTGGTAAAGCTCCTCACTCCGGAGGAAAACCGGGAAATCCTGCAGACTCTTCTGCCGGAAGCGGTGATGATTCCCTATGAGAAGGATCTCCTGTTTCAGGAGGGCGGCCTGTCCCGAGAAGATGTGGAAGGGCTGTGCCGGGAAGCTTCGGCTGTGGTTTTGGGCCCTGGTCTGGGAAGGGAAAAGGGAGCCGGAGAGCTGGTTCGGGCTGTGTTAAGCTCCGCCTGCTCCCCTGTGGTTCTGGATGCGGACGGGCTGAACGCCGTGGCGGACAATGAGGAGCTGACCCGGTATTTCACGGAGAACATTATTATCACTCCCCACCTGCTGGAGATGAGCCGGCTGCTGCACATCCCTGTGGAGGAGATTAAAAAGGACATTCCCGGGACGGCCAGGGCCTGTGCGGACCGCTGGGGAATCACCTGTGTGTTGAAGGACGCGGCCACAGCCGTGGCCGGGGGAGACGGCAGCCTCTATATCAACAGCAGCGGCTGCGCCGCCATGGCCAAGGGCGGCTCCGGAGACGTGCTCTCCGGCATCATAGGCGCCCTGCTGGCTCAGGGAATGAGCGAGCCGGAGGCGGCAGCTCTGGGCGTCTGCGTCCACGGACTGGCGGGAGAACGGGCCTCTGCCGCCCGGGGAGAGCGGGCAGTGCTGGCCAGAGATCTGGCAGACGCCCTGGGAGAGGTGTGTCAGATCAGTCAGGAAATAAGAAAAAAGGAAGTAAACGGCAATGAATAAAATGGAGCAGTATGAGAGAGGGTACGTGAAAATCGACCTGGGAGCCATGGAAGCCAATATGCGGGCCATCAGAGGCCGGGTAGGGGAAAAAACCGGGGTTATGGGCATTGTAAAAGCCGACGGCTACGGCCATGGCGCCGTGCCGGTGGCAAAGACCATCGAGCCCTTTGTGGCAGGCTACGGGGTGGCCACCATTGACGAGGCGCTGATTCTGCGGCGCCACGGAATTCAAAAGCCTATTCTGGTGCTGGGCGTCACCCCTCAGATGCGGTTTGACGATCTGTTAAACTGCAATATCACCCCGGCGATCTTTCAGTACGAGAAGGCGGAACGCCTTTCCAAACGGGCCAGAATCCTGGGAAAGAAAGGGACGGTCCACATTGCCGTGGATACGGGAATGAGCCGCATCGGCCTGACCCCGGACGAGAAATCCGCGGACATGGTCCGCCGCATCAGCCGCCTGCCGGGAATTGAAATCACAGGAATCTTCACCCATTTTGCAAAAGCCGACGAAGCAGACAAGGAGAGCGCGAACAGGCAGCTCGCCCTGTACCGCCATTTTCTGGATCTTCTGCGGGAGCGGGGAGTGGAGATCCCCATCCGCCACTGTGCCAACAGCGCCGGCATTATGGATATGGATGATTCTCATTTTAATATGGTCCGGGCCGGCATCATCATGTGCGGTCTCTATCCATCGGACGAGGTGGACAAGGAAAGTATTTCCCTCACTCCCGCCCTGGAATGGAAGAGCGAGGTGGTGTATTTAAAGACCGTTCCTGCCGGCACTCCGGTCAGCTACGGCTGGACCTGTTTTACGGAGAGGGAAACGGTGATTGCCACCGTGCCGGTGGGCTATGCCGATGGTTATCTGCGAAATCTCTCCAACAAGGCCGACGTTCTCATCCGGGGAAAGCGGGCCAGAATCCTGGGACGTGTCTGCATGGATCAGATGATGGTGGATGTGACGGATATTCCGGATGTGGAAGAGGGGGATACGGTGACGCTGATCGGAAAGGACGGCAGCGACAGAATCTCCGTGGAGGAGCTGGCCCAGCGCAGCGGCGGCTTCCACTATGAGATCATCTGCGGCATCGGCACAAGAGTTCCCCGGGTGTACGTAAAGGAAGGCAGAATCGTCGGAACCAAAGACTATTTTGGAGATGAGTATTTCGGCTTCGACTGAAGAAACGGTTCCTGTCCTCCGTCATAAAATAATACAGAAAGCAGTTTCCGGCAGCTTTTTCTGCCGGGAATAGATTTTCAGGAACCGGTCAATACTGGGAATAGAAAATCAATTGACGGAGTGTGAAATCGTGATTATCAGACGAGGCGATATTTATTATGCGGATTTAAGGCCGGTAGTGGGCTCGGAACAGGGCGGCGTCCGTCCGGTGCTCATCATCCAGAACGATGTGGGAAACAAACACAGTCCCACAGTGATCTGCGCGGCCATTACTTCACGGATGAACAAGGCGAAGCTCCCTACCCATGTGGAGCTGGATAAGGCAAAATGCGCCATGGTAAAGGATTCGGTGATTCTTTTGGAGCAGCTTCGCACCATTGACAAGCAGCGGCTGAAGGAAAAAATCTGCCACATTGACGGGGAACTGCAGGCGAAGGTGGACTGTGCGCTGATGGTCAGTCTGGAACTTTCTACATAGTCCACATTGACGAACAGAAGCGTATTTGATATGATAAACCATAAAGAAACCGGGGGCATGCCGCATGCCCCCTCTTAAATGCCCGAAGATGGGAAAGGAGAGAGGTACACAACATGGACGACGGTTATTCAGGCATATACATACTGATGCTTGTGATTCTGGTGCTGCTGGAGGCGGTGCTGTACGGCTTCGGCGCCGCAGTGCAGGAGCTGAGCGATGGAGATCTGGAGGAGAAGGCAGAAGAAGGAGACGGGAGAGCGGCTAAGCTGATGGAGATTGCCGACCGGCCCGCCAGACTGATCAACACCAACCTGGTGTTTGCCAGCGGAGCCACTCTGATCGTGGGCGCCTTTATTTTCCGGAAGATGGTCTGGAGCAGCAGAAACTCCGTCTGGGCTGTCCTGGAGGCTCTGGCGTACATAATTCTCCTGGTATCCTTCGGGATGGCAGTGCCCAAGCGGCTGGCGTCAAAAAATCCGGAAAAATGGGCTTTTGGCCTTCTTCCCGCCGCATCAGCTCTTATGACGATTCTGCTTCCGGTGACGGCGGCGGTGTCCGCGGTCTCATCTCTGGTGCTCCGGACCGCCGGAATGGATCCTTCCTCCTGGGAGGAGAATGTTACGGAGGAGGACATTATGTCCATGGTCAATGAAGGCCATGAGCAGGGAGTGCTGGAAGCCAGCGAGGCGGAGATGATCACCAATATCTTCGAGCTGGGGGACAAGCAGGCAGAGGATGTGATGACCCATCGGAAAAATGTGGTGCTGCTTGACGGGAGCATGACGCTGAAAGAAGCTGTCCGCTTTATTCTGGCAGAGGGAAACCACTCCCGTTTTCCTGTATTCGGGGAATCAAAGGATGATATTTTAGGTGTTGTCCACCTGCGGGACGTGATGGTCTGGGCAGAAAAACAGACCTGTGAAAATACCCCCATCCAGGACATCCCCGACCTGATGATGGAAGCAAAATTCATACCGGAGAGCCGGAGCGTGGACTCCCTTTTCCGGGAGATGCAGTCTCAGAAAATTCATATGGCCATTGTGGTGGATGAATACGGACAGCTTTCAGGAATTATCACTATGGAAGACATCCTGGAGGAAATTGTGGGAAATATCCAGGACGAATATGACCGGGAAGAGGAACTGATCCATCCCCTGGGAAACGGCGCTTTCCTCATCAGCGGCATGGCCTCCCTGGAAGAGGTGTCCGAGGCACTGGATATCCAGTTTACGGAAGAGGAAGAAGAGGATTACGACACCTTAAGCGGACTTCTCATTTCCCGTCTGGACCGGATTCCCGGCGAGGAGGAGCGGCCTGTGATCTCCTGCTGGGGCTACGAATTCCAGGTGGAGCGGGTGGAGCAGAAACGGATCGCCCTTGTCCGGGCTGTGCGCAGCCCTGACCGCGCCGACGAAGAACACAAGACGCCGTCAGATACTTGTCAGCCGGAAAAAATGGTGGTAGAATAGCAGGGATGCTTTCTCCGAAGAGGAGAAGAAACTGAGAAAAAGAAGAACATTAGAGGAGAGATAACATGTCAGGACATTCCAAATTTGCGAATATCAAACATAAGAAGGAAAGAAATGACGCTGCCAAGGGCAAGATCTTCACCGTGATCGGAAGAGAAATCGCCGTGGCCGTCAAGGAAGGCGGACCGGATCCTGCCAACAACAGCAAGCTGCGCGACGTAATCGCCAAGGCCAAAGCCAACAATATGCCCAACGACACCATCGACCGCGGCATCAAAAAGGCGGCGGGCGATGCCGGATCCGTAAACTACGAAACCATCACCTACGAGGGCTACGGCCCCAGCGGCGTGGCCATCATCGTGGATGCCCTGACGGACAACAAAAACCGGACGGCAGCCAACGTGAGAAACGCCTTCACCAAAGGCGGCGGCAACGTGGGCACCACCGGCTGTGTTTCCTATATGTTTGACAAGAAAGGCCAGATCATCATCGACAAGGAAGAGTGCGAGATGGATGGAGATGAGCTGATGATGGTAGCCCTGGACGCAGGAGCCGAGGACTTCGCGGAGGAGGAGGACAGCTTTGAGATCCTTACCGATCCCGACAGCTTCAGCCAGGTGCGGGAGGCTCTGGAGGCCGCCGGCATCCCCATGGCTTCCGCAGATGTGACCATGATCCCCCAGACCTGGGTGGAACTCACCGACGAGGAAGACATTAAGAAAATCAACCGTATTCTGGATATGCTGGACGAGGACGACGACGTTCAGGCCACCTATCACAACTGGGACGAATAAGAGACTGATATCAGCGACAGGAAAAAACTTCTTTTCATCATCCCCACGGATGAGCGGAAAGAAGTTTTTTTGATGAAAATGAACCGTTTTTCCGTTGGAGGACTCTTATAGACAGGTGCACCGAAAACAGCGGAAAGGAGATAACCATGGACGGGACGGAACGAGAGATGATAGAGAGGATGCAGCGGGGAGAGGAGGAAGCCTTTTCCTGGCTGTTCCGGAAATACCAGAACCGTGTCTTGCGTATGGCCTATCTGATTTCCGGAAATTACGCGGACAGCGAAGATATTGTACAGGAAACCTTTGTCAAATGCTATACATACCGGAAGCATCTGAAAGAGCCGGAAAGGTTCGAGCCGTGGCTGTACCAGATCATGACCAGAACCGCCTGGCGGATCCTGAAAAAAGGAAAGAGAGAGCAGCCGGCGGAGGAGATCCGGGACGAATATGAGCCGGACCGGACCAGCATCCCGCTGGAGGCCGTGCTCCGTGCGGAGGAGCAGGAAATCCTCTGGGAGGCGGTAGGGAGTCTGGAAATCCGCCAGAGGACAGCGGTGGTGCTCTACTACTACAATCAGATGTCCACAAAGGAAATCGCAAAGGCTATGGGCTGTCTGGAAGGAACTGTGAAATCCAGACTTTACACGGCAAGAAAAAATCTGAAAGCGAAGCTGGATGCTCGGGAAAAGGAGGGCCTCTATGAAAAGAGAACCGTTTGACAGAGAACTGGAAGAAATGTTTAAGAAAAAGGCGGAACCTGTCCGGATGACGGGAGCGGAGGAAGATCGGATGTTCTCCCGGATTCTGGACCGGGTGGGAGAGCCTGGACAAAAGGAGGATTCTGCAATGTTTAGACGGTTTACAGGAAGAAAAGTATTTGTGGCAGCGGCGGCCATGTGTCTGATCGGAGCTTTCGGAGCAGTGGCAGCGGGACGGATTGTCTCTGTGACCAGCTCCGTCCGTGTGGATCAGCCGGACTACCGGACAGCGGCGGAAGTGGCAGCGGCGGCGGATCAGATGGGATTTGTCCCGAAGGCGGTGGATGAATTTTCCAACGGCTACCGGTTTTCCAACGGCTATTTCGTCACCCTGAAAGGCGTGGATGAGACGCAGACCACAGTGACGGAAAATCCGTCCGTTATGGTGGATTACCAGAAGGGAAATGAGCGGGCCACATTGACCATTGAGTCTCCCATGGCCGGCATGGGCCAGGAGAGCGAGACGGAGCTTACAAAGGAATATGAGGGAATCACCCTGAACTATTTCCAGACCGATTCTCTCTTTGTGGATGTGAATTACGAGCTCACGGAGGAAGAAAAAGCCCTTCAGGCTGCCGGCGATCTGAATGTGGCCTACGGTCTGCCGGAAGGGGAGCGCGAGGAAGTCACCAACCAGTTCGTCACCTGGTCGGACGGCGGCGGAAATTACAGCCTCATGGTGGAGGATACCGCCGGCCTTACCGCCGACGAGATGTTTGGGATGGCAGAGGAGATTATCGGCAGCTCCGCGGCAGGAAAATAAGGGTTGCAATCAGACTTTCCCTGTGATAAACTGAATACGCTTTACGAAAAACAGGTGTGGGAGTTTTTCTCACGCCTGTTTTGTATCGAAAAAACAGGGACGGCAGAGTCCGCAGACCGGGACGGCCGTCAGAGGGGAAAGAATATGGATTTATTCACACTGTTTACGCTTGCTGTGGGCCTGTCCATGGATGCCTTTGCCGTGGCGATCTGCAAGGGCCTTTCCATGAAGCGGGTGACTTTCGGAAAAGCCGCCGTGGTGGGCCTGTGGTTCGGCGGCTTTCAGGCCGGCATGCCTTTCCTGGGATATCTGCTGGGAATCCAGTTCCGGGATAAAATCACCGCCATCGATCACTGGATTGCCTTTATTCTGCTGACTTTTATCGGCATCAATATGATCCGGGAAGCCTTTTCCGGCGAAGAGGAGTGTCCCTGTGAGGAGGAGGCCTCTCTGGCCTTCAAGGATATGTTTCTGCTGGCGGTGGCCACCAGCATTGATGCCCTGGCGGTGGGCATCACCTTCGCCTTTCTGGACGTGGCCATCCTTCCAGCTGTCTCTTTTATCGGCGTGATCACCTTCTGCCTGTCCGCCGTGGGGGTGAAGGTGGGCAATGTGTTCGGCTCCCGATATGAGTCCAGAGCGGAGCTGGCGGGAGGAATCATTCTCATTCTTCTGGGGCTTAAAATCCTCCTGGAGCATCTGGGAATCCTGAGATAAAACCGTTTCCCAGAAAACTGTGTAAAAACAGGGTATTATTTTAGAAATATGGCTGGTATAACGGCCGAAACTGTGATAAAGTGGTAGCTAGGGTTATAACAATCAAGAGGTACAATCATATGGCTGAAAAACAACAGGAAAAAATTTCTTTTCAACGAGTACTCCGCATGATATCCAGCTGCCTGAGGATTCTTTTTGCCCCCCTCCTGAAGGTGCTGAAGATCCTGGTACGTGCCCTGGCGGTAGTTTTTGTGCTGGCGCTGATTTTAAGCATTATTATCGGCGTGACAAGAATCTACCCCCTGTATGTGGAATATAAGCAGATGGCGGAGCATGTGGTGGGAGAGAGCACGCCGGATACCTTCCGGCTTCAGGAATCCAGCTATATTTATGATGTCAACGGCGATGTCATCGCCAAGCTGACCATGGATGAAGATTCCTATTATCTGCCCTACGACGAGATTCCCGAGTATGCCATCCAGGCGTTTGTAGCCGTGGAGGACCGTACATTCTGGGAAAATTCCGGCATTGACCTGCGGGGAATTCTCCGGGTCGGCCTGCGCTTTCTGTACACGGAGGGAGAAGAGGTGCACGGAGCCAGCACTATCACTCAGCAGCTGGCCAGAAACCGTTTTCTCACCAACGAAGTGTCTCTGGAGCGGAAAGCCAAAGAGATGCTCATTGCCATGGAACTCACCAAAAAGTATACTAAAGAACAGATCATGGAGTTCTATGTCAACGACATCAGTTTTGCCAATACATATTACGGCCTGGAGGCGGCGTCCATCGGCTATTTCGGAAAATCTTCCAAGGAGCTGAGTCTGAGCCAGATCGCCTACCTCTGCGCTATTCCCAACTCCCCTACCTACTACAATCCCTACCGCCATCCGGAAAATGCCCTGGAACGGCGGGACAAGATTCTGGATGACATGCTGGAGCTGGGCTATATCACCCAGTCGGAGCACGATGCCGCGGTGGCGGAGGAAATTGTGATTGAGCGGCCGGATTACGGGTTCCACAACTATGAGACCACCTACGCCGTTTACTGTGCCGTCCGTTATCTCATGGGGCAGAACGGTTTCCAGTTTGAATACGGCTTCAGCAGCAACAGCGATTACGAGGATTACACCGAAAGGTACGACGAGGCCTACTCTGCAGCCAGAGAGCAGCTGTATACCGGCGGATATGACGTGTACACGTCTCTGGACCCTGAAAAGCAGCAGTATCTTCAGGACACGGTGGATCAGGGGCTCAGCTTTGATTCTGAGATGGCGGACAACGGCGTGTATTCCCTTCAGGGCGCGGCCACTCTCATCGACAACAGCACAGGAAAGGTGGCTGCCATTGTGGGAGGCCGCAGCCAGGAGACAGATGTGTACGGCCTGAACCGGGCCTACCAGAGCTTCCGTCAGCCCGGCAGCGCCATCAAGCCGCTGATCGTGTATACACCGGCTTTGGAAAACGGCTACAATTCCTACACCATCGTAAAGGATGTAAATGTGGATGCCGCCAAGGAGGCGGATGAGGGAGACGATCTGACAAAACTCCCGGGAAATACCATGCCCCTGCGGCGCGGCGTTGAGCTGAGCCGAAACGGCGTGGCCTGGTCCGTATATGCGGATATCACCCCCGAAGTGGGAATGTCCTATCTCACCTCCATGCGATTTGACAATATTGTGCCGGATGATTACTATCTGGCGGCATGTCTGGGCGGCTTCACCTATGGAGTCACCAGCGAAGAGATGGCCGGAGCCTATGCGGCCCTGGCAAACCAGGGCGTTTACCGGGATCCCACCTGTATTGTCTCCATGCTGGACAAAAACGGAGTGGAGATCTTTGAGGAACCGGAGGAAGTTCAGGTTTATGACAGAAACGCGGCTCTGGTGATGGTGGACATCTTAAAAGGCGTAATCACCCGCGGTACCGCCAGCGGAATGGGCTGGACCGGGGATATTGAGGCGGCGGGAAAGACCGGCACTACCAACAACAGCCGTGACGGCTGGTTCTGTGGCATCACTCCCTACTACACCCTGACCGTGTGGGTAGGTTATGATCAGCCGCGTACCCTGTCCTCCCTCTGGGGCAGCACCTATCCGTCCCAGATCTGGAAAAATGCCATGTCTCATTTTGTGGAAGGACTGCCTGCAGCCTCCTTTGAGGCGCCGGGTCCGGAGACGGGAACAAAGGAAGACGTGATTGTCTACACACCGCCGGAAACCACGGCGGCGACGGAGGAAGTCACAGAAGCTCCTACCGTACCGGCCACGGAAGCGCCCACTGAGCCGGTTACCGGCATTCACGGAGGACCTGGAATCGGTCTGGACTGACCGGAATAAATGGATATGGAAGCAGAAAAAAGCTGACGTCGATATGACGCCAGCTTTTTTGCATGGAAGAAACTATTTTACATGGAAACCATTTTACACGGAAACCGGAACCTGTCAGTCTGACAGGCAAAAACTTACCTGTTTATGAGAGAATTCATATCTTCCAGAAACGTGGGATAGGAGATGTTTACACAGTCCCACTGGGGAATGGAGACATCCTGTCCCGACGCCAGGGCGGCCACGGCGAAGGTCATGGCAATGCGGTGGTCGTTTCGGCTCTGGATATCGGCTCCGTGAAGGGGACGGCCTCCCCGGATGATCATGCCGTCCTCCGTCTCCCGGACGTCGGCCCCCATGGCCTGGAGATTTTCCGTCATGGCCTGGATGCGGTTGGACTCTTTCACTTTCAGCTCCGCCGCGTCACGGATTACTGTCTCCCCGTCGGCAAAGCAGGCTGCCGCCGCGATCACAGGGATCTCATCGATGAGGGTGGGAATGATTTCTCCCCCGACCTCCGTTCCGTGAAGCCGGCTGCTTTTTACCAGCAGATCGGCGGCCGGCTCCCCGGCCCTGGTGGTCCGGTTTACAATCTCAATCTGTCCCCCCATCTGGCGGAATACCCGGATCACTCCGTCCCTGGTGGGGTTGATTCCCACGTTTTTCAAAAGGATTTCAGAACCCGGCACCAGCAGAGCGGCAGCCAGAAAGAAGGCGGCGGAGGAAATGTCCCCCGGAACCTGAATGCTCTGGCCGTAAAGCTCTCTGGCCGGCCGGATCACCGCCGTGGTCCCCTCTGTCTTCACATCCGCCCCGAAGGAGGAGAGCATAAGCTCCGTGTGATTTCTGGATCTTGCCGGCTCCGTGACCCGGGTCTCCCCGTCGGCGTATAGACCGGCCAGCAAAATGGCAGACTTCACCTGAGCGGAAGCCACCGGAGTGGAGTAGGAGATCCCGTGGAGGGGAGCTCCTGTAATATGTAAGGGGGCGCAGCCGTTTTCCCGGACGCTTTTAATATCCGCTCCCATCAGAGAGAGGGGATCGATGATTCTCTTCATGGGACGTTTCTGTATGGATTCATCCCCCGTGAGGGTCACGTCAAAATCCTGAGCGGCCAGAATTCCGCTGATCAGGCGGGTGGTTGTGCCGCTGTTGCCGCAGTCCAGCACCTGGTCCGGCCGTTTTAATCCCCGGAGGCCTTTGCCGTGAACCAGAATGGTCTCCTGATTCTCCTCAATGTCCACGCCCATGGCGCGGAAGCAGGAGATGGTGGAGAGGCAGTCCGCCCCTTTCAGGAAATTGGAGATTTCCGTGGTTCCCCGGGCCAGGGCTCCGAACATGATGCTGCGGTGGGAGATGGACTTGTCTCCCGGTACGTTCAGGCGTCCCCTCAGAGGAGATGCAGATGAAAATTTCATAGTGATGGGTTCCTTTCTGCCGTTCCGCTACGGGATCAGCGTGTATTTATATTCTGCCAGACGGTTCCAGGCCGCCTGACGGGAAGCTTCGTCGTAGAAGGAAATACGCAGGGCGCCTTCCCCGTGCTCTCTGCTGTGGTTGATGCCGATGTTTTTGATGCTGATTCCTTTGGCCGCCAGGATTACGGAGAGGGTGGAGATGGAGCCCACCTCGTCCACAATGTCCACTGAGAAAGAGTACTCCGGTTCCATGGCGCCCCGGCTTCTGTCGGAGATGGAATTGCGGTAGGTCCTGGAGGAGTCAAACAGACGGTGAACCGCTTCCTCATCCCGGTGTTTTAAGGAATCCAGAATTTCCGTCAGGGAACCGATATACCGTTCCAACATCCAGGCAATGTTGTCCGTGTTGGTCATGCAGATCTGCTCCCACATCTCCGGGGAGGCGGAGGCGATTCTGGTAATGTCCTTGAATCCTCCCGCGGCAATCTGCTTCATGGTCTCCCGGCTGTCATCGCAGTCCCGAACCAGATTCACCAGGCTGGAGGCCACGATGTGGGGAAGATGGCTGATGGCAGCCACCGCCATATCGTGCTCCTGCGGAGAGATGACCATGGGAATGGCATTTACCGCCCTGGCTACCTCCACCAGCCGCTCCACATTCTCCGCCGGGGCGTTCTCTGGCGGCGTGATCATGTAATAGGCGTTTTCCAGCAGATGGTCCGTGGAATTTTCATAACCCGTCTTTTCCGAACCGGCCATGGGATGGCCTCCCACAAAACATCCCTCCATGGAGAGTTCTTCCGCCTCCCGGCAGATGCTGGTTTTTGTGCTTCCCACATCAGTCACTATGGCCCCGTCCTTTAAGAACGGCTTCAGTTTTTTCAGATACTCCTCGTTCCACTCCACAGGAGCGCAGAGAAAAATCATATCACAGGTGCCCAGCTGATCTCCGTCCAGGCTGTCCAGGATGATGTCCACGACCCCGTCCTCCTTTGCCTGACGGAGCCGGTCGGCGGAGCGCATATAGGCCATGACCGTGATCTCCGGTCTGGCTTTTTTCAGGGCTCTGGCCAGGGAACCGCCGATCAGTCCCAGGCCGATAAAGCCCACTGCAGATTCTTTCATAATCCACCTCCCATGAAAATGTGACAGCTCAGATTACGCCTTCTGCCCAAGGGAGCGGCCCGCCAGCTCTGCGTAGGGCGCCAGCTCTCTCATCAGCCGGTCAAAATTCTCAAAGGTGAGAGACTGGGGACCGTCGGAAAGAGCTTTTTCCGGACAGGGATGAACCTCGATCATCAGGCCGTCGGCGCCGGCAGCCACCGCCGCTTTCGCCAGGGGAGGCACATAGGAATATTCTCCTGTGGCATGACTTGGATCTACGATAATGGGAAGATGGCTTTTCTTCCGGATGACCGGTACAGCACTTAAGTCCAGGGTATTTCTGGTGGAAGTCTCATAGGTGCGGATTCCTCTTTCGCAGAGCACAATCTTCTGGTTTCCCTCAGAAATAATGTATTCGGCAGCATTAAGCCACTCATCAATGGTAGCGGCCAGCCCCCTCTTTAACAGAACGGGAATGCCGGAACGGCCGCACTCCTTTAACAGCTCAAAATTCTGCATATTTCTGGCGCCGATCTGGATCATATCCACGTACTTTGCCGCCGTCTCCAGAGCCCGGAGACTGGTAACCTCGCAGACCACCGCCAGCCCGGTGGCTTCTCTGGCTTCCTTCATATATTTCAGGCCTTCCTCCTCCAGTCCCTGGAACGCGTAGGGGGAAGTGCGGGGCTTGTAGGCACCGCCCCGCAGGAAATTAGCTCCTGCCTTTTTCACGGCGAAAGCGGTCTCCAGAAGCTGCTCCCGGCTTTCCACCGCGCAGGGACCGGCCATGACCGTGAGATTTCCCGGTCCCACCACGGCAGGGCCTGCCTGCACAGAAGTGGGTTCCGGATGGAATTTCCGGTTTACCAGTTTATAGGATTCGGTGACGGGAACGATCTTGTCCACTCCTTCTGCCAGCTCCAGGTTGGAATTGGTCAGCAGAGTTTTATCTCCCACCACGCCCACAATGGTGACCTGAGTGCCTTCGGAAAGGTGTGCTTTCAGTCCCTTCGACTCAATCATCTCTGTAATATGCCGTACAGCTTCTCTGGAAGCTCCCGGCTTCATAATAATAATCATATGGAATTCTCCTTTTTTCGATTTTTTCACAGTTCTTCAGACACACCGATTGTATCGAAAAGGAGAGGGATTGTCAATGATTTATTACGTTGAACTGTAACACTTTAAATCGAATCAAATCTTCTTTTGTACAGTTTCCCGGAGAAAAAGAAATTTTTTGTTAAAACTGCATATTCATCTTGTAAATTTACAGAATTTTTAGTACAATATGGTCATAGGCGAAATTCTTCAACAGGAGGGACTATTTATGAACGTATATGGAACACAGCAAATCCGCAACGTTGTGCTGCTGGGACACGGCGGCGCAGGAAAAACCACCGTTGCTGAGGCAATGGCTCTCATCTGCGGAGTTACAAAAAGGATGGGTAAAATAGCCGATGGAAATACCATCAGCGACTACGATAAAGAAGAGATCAAGAGACAGTTCTCCATCTCCACCTCCCTGCTTCCCCTGGAATACGAGAGCGAGGACGGAATGGTAAAGATCAATGTGCTGGATACCCCCGGATATTTTGACTTTGTGGGCGAGGTGGAAGAGGCCATGAGCGTGGCGGATGCCGCCGTGATCGTGATCAACTGCAAGGCCGGCATTCAGGTAGGCACTGAAAAGGCCTGGGAGCTGTGTGAAAAGTACCGTCTTCCCAGAATCATCTTTGTGACCAACATGGACGACGATCAGGCCAGCTACCGCGAGGTAGTGCTGAAGCTGGAAAAACAGTTCGGAAGAAAGATCGCTCCTTTCCAGCTTCCCATTCGGGAAAATGAGAAATTTGTGGGATTCGTGAACGTAATCAAAATGGGCGGCCGCCGCTTTACCGGCGTAGGCACCTATGAGGAATGCCCTATTCCCGATTATGTTCAGAAGAACTTAGGCATTGCCAGAGACGCGCTGATCGAGGCTGTGGCGGAGACCAGCGAAGAGTATATGGAGCGCTATTTCTCCGGTGAGGACTTCACTGAGAAAGAGATCTCCGACGCTCTGAGAGAGCATGTGATCGACGGAAGCATTGTTCCCGTTATGATGGGTTCCGGCTTAAACTGCCAGGGCATCCGGATTCTGCTCCGTTCCATCTGCCGCTACTTCCCGGCACCCGACAAATATGAGTGTGTGGGCGTGGACATTTCCACCGGCGAGCGCTTTACGGCAAAATACAACGACGATGTGTCTCTGTCAGCCAGAGTATTCAAGACCATTGTGGATCCGTTTATCGGAAAATACTCCCTGATGAAGATCTGTACCGGTACCTTAAAGCCGGACAGCTCCATTTATAATGTAAATAAGGAAACCGAGGAGAAGGTGGGCAAGCTCTACGTGCTGAGAGGAAAAGATGCCATTGAGGTGCCGGAGCTTAAAGCCGGCGACATCGGCGCGGTGGCAAAACTGGCAGTGACCCAGACGGGAGACACCATCGCCGTCCGTTCCGCCCCCATCCTTTACCACAAACCGCAGATTTCCACTCCCTACACCTACATGAGATATCAGACGGTGAACAAGGGAGACGATGACAAAGTGTCCAGTGCCCTCGCCAAGCTGATGGAAGAGGATCTTACCTTAAAGGCAGTCAACGACAAGGAGAACCGCCAGCTTCTTCTCTACGGCATCGGCGATCAGCAGCTGGAAGTGGTGGTGAGCAAGCTGCAGAGCCGCTACAAAGTATCCATTGAGCTGAGCAAACCCAAATTTGCTTTCCGGGAGACGCTCCGCAAGAAAGTGGAAGTTCAGGGCAAATATAAGAAACAGTCCGGCGGACACGGACAGTACGGGGACGTAAAGATGGAGTTTGAGCCCTCCGGCGATCTGGAGACCCCCTATATCTTCGAGGAAAGAGTATTTGGAGGCGCCGTGCCGAAGAACTACTTCCCGGCAGTGGAAAAGGGAATTCAGGAATGCGTTCAGAAGGGACCGCTGGCCGGATATCCGGTGGTTGGCTTAAAGGCCACTCTGGTGGACGGATCCTACCATCCGGTAGATTCCTCCGAGCTTGCGTTCAAGATGGCGGCTACCATGGCCTTCAAGAAAGGCTTTATGGATGCCAGCCCCGTTCTTCTGGAACCCATCGCCTCCCTGAAAGTAACGGTGCCGGATAAGTTCACCGGCGATGTCATGGGCGACCTCAACCGCAGAAGAGGCCGGGTGCTGGGAATGAATTCCAATCATCACGGCAAGCAGACCATCGAGGCGGATATCCCCATGTCCGAGCTTTACGGCTACAACACCGATCTGCGCTCCATGACCGGAGGCATCGGCGAGTATGAGTATGAGTTCAGCCGCTACGAGCAGGCTCCCGGCGATGTGCAGAAGAAGGAAGTGGAGGCGAGAGCGGCCCAGGTGGAATCCGGGGAAGCTTAATCCACAGGACAGAACCGGAATGTGAAGAAATCATAAATAAGGCGCTGCATTCACTGCGGATGCGGCGCCTTTCTACAGTAGAAAAAATCCCCGGAAAAACCGGGGCGAAATGGAGATTTATATGGAGAAATCCAGAATCAGAACATATTTTTCCGCGGTGGGCCTGTGTTATTTTGCCTTCTCCGTGGTGACCCTGGCAGCTCAGATGGTGATCCTTTTTCTTCTGCGGGCAGCCGGAAACCCATCTCTTGGGACAACGGCGTCCATGGCCCTGTCCATGGCGTCCATGTATCTGGCCGGCTTTCCCGTCTGCCTGTTCCTGCTGCGGAAGATTCCAAAATGTCCGGTGTCTGAGCGGGACCGGATCCGTCCCATGTCCGCCGGACAGCTGGCGCTCTGCCTCCTCATATCTGTGGGAGTGATGGAGGCGGGAAACCTGATCGGCAACGGGTTGATGGCAGTGACCTCCCTTATTCTCGGCCGACAGGTGGAAAATACGGTGGTTTCCATGGTGCTGGACGGAGACCTGATTCCCGTGATCCTGTTTTCCGCAGTGCTGGCTCCCATATTTGAGGAGCTGATGTTTCGGAAACTGCTGATCGACCGGATCCGTATGTTCGGGGACCGGACCGCCATTCTGGTATCCGGCGTCATGTTCGGACTGATTCACGGAAACTTTTATCAGTTTTTCTATGCCTGCGGCCTGGGCATGATATTCGCTTATGTGTATCTGCGCACAGGAGCGGTGAAAAATACCATCGGCCTCCATATGGTCATCAACCTCCTGGGGGGAGTAGTCGGCGCCGTCCTCTTAAAGTGGATTTCCGCCGGCGGCGGAACCTACCTT
>DXBC01000190.1 GCA_019116745.1 Candidatus Lachnoclostridium stercorigallinarum | reverse complement strand
CTCAGACCGTATCCATGCTTATCATTGACAAGAAAAAATTGAAATTAAAGGAAGCGGGACTCCCAAAGATGGTTTATGAGCAGACTCCCAAGTATCTGAGACGTTCCAAAGTACCGGTGGTCAAGGCCAAGATCGGACCGAAGGTAATGACCCTCATGGCAGATCCGAAGGTATTTGAGGCTCTTCCGGTAAAATCTGAAGTGAAGGTAGTGCTGAGCGGCATCTACATAACGGAGATCAAGAGCGTCCGCGGAGGTTCCATTGTAACTCCGCCGAAGAAAAAGGGATTCTTTGCAAGATTCAAGAAAGACAAAGACGAGAAAAAATAATCTGCCTGCAGGCGCAGAGGCAGCACAACAGAAAAAACATCGGAATTTCTCAAAACGGAAATTCCGATGTTTTTTATTTGCCGTATGCTGTCTCCTGCGCCGTTCTTTATGAAAAACCGATCATCACGGCGATAATCACCGTGGCGGAGGCCAGAACGAACAGCACTCCCTGGAATTTGATCTGGAATTTCACCCAGCGGCCCCAGTCCAGCCTTGCCGCCGCCAGCGCTCCCATGAGGCATCCGGAGGTGGGCACGATGAAGTTGGTAAATCCGTCGCCCAGCTGGAACGCCAGCACAGCCACCTGTCTGCTGACTCCCACAAGATCCGCCAGGGGCGCCATAATGGGCATGGTCAAAGCGGCCTGCCCGGATCCGGACACCACAAAGAAATTGAACAGCGCCTGGAACACATACATTCCCCACGCGGAAAGTACCGGCGGAAAGCTCTTCATCATCTCACTGATAGAGTGAAGAATGGTATTTAACACCGTGGGACTGGTGGCATCCGTGCCGCCCAGCACAATCAGAATTCCCTGGGCCATTCCCACGCACAGGGCAGCTCCCAGCAGCTCCGCAGCTCCATGATCAAAGGCCTTTGCGATGTCGTTGAGCCGCATATCGTTCAGATGGAACACCACTCCGATGATGCCGGCCGCAAGGCCCATGACAAAGAACTGGGATGCCAGCTCCGGAATGTAGTACCCCTGGATCACCACGCCCCAGATGGTCCATGCCAGAACCACCACAATCGTCAGAAGCACCAGCTTATGCCCCAGAGTAAAGGGAAGTTCTTCCTTTCCCTTGTTCTTAAAATCATCCCGGTAATACTGATCTGTCTCATAGGCCACGGACTTTTCCGGGTTTTTCCTGATTTTCTGGGCATATTTCATGGTAAAAATAATGGCAGCCCCCGTGAACACGATCCACATGACAATACGGAACGGCGCCCCGGACATCACCGGCACCTGAGCGATTCCCTGGGCCACAGCCAGGCTGAAGGGGTTCATCCAGGAAGAGGCAAAACCCACCTGAGTAGCCACATAGGAACACATGATTCCCACGACGGCGTCATAGCCCAGACCGATAAACATGGGCACCAGTATCATTACAAAAGGCAGGGACTCCTCTCCCATGCCAAAGACTGCGCCGCCCAGGGAAAACAGAGTGATCAGCAGCGGAATCAGCAGAATCTCCCTCCCCTTTGTCCGGGCAATTACCCGCAGAATCCCGCTCTCCACCGCGCCGGTCCGAAGCACGATCCCAAAAGAACCTCCCACAATCAAAATAAAGGCAATGATGCCGACGGCGGTGCCGTTTTTATCTCCCACCGTCATTCCCTCAAACACATAGTTTAAGATACCCTGACCTCCGAAGTCCTCCGTTCCGAACAGAGGCGCTACTTTTGTCACTTTATCGCCGTTCTCATCCAGGACATACTGAAAACTGTCCGGGTCAATGACGGTCCTTGTCTTCTCCTCATCGCCCTGCATATAGGTGATCTCTCTGGTTTCATAAGTTCCCAGCGGGATGAACATGGTCAGCACCGCCGCAAACAGCACCACCAGAAAGATGATAATATAGGTGTGAGGCATCTGAAAACTTTTTTTGTTCTCCATTTTCACGATTCTCCCTTGCTTATTCAGCCCGCGTCCGCAGACCGTCCCTACATCATAACACAGCCGATGAAAAAAAGCACCTGTTTTTGTAACATTATGCTGTTTTTCTGCATACTATTTCAGTTTTCTGGGGCAGCAGCCATCCTGGACCTGGCCTCCAGGACGATGCTGCACCGGGAAATCTGCTGTCCGTTTATGCCCAGCATATATTCCACCCGCACCGCCAGGCTGTCATTTTCCTCTGTAATCCGGATTTCCTCCGTGGTGATCTCCACCATCATCTCGCCGTAGGGAGTCCGGTAGCCGGCCATCACAGTCATTCCCCGCCGAAAGGTCATGTGGGCCTGAATCTCTCCCCGCCGGATAATCTCCAGGCTGTTCTCCCGGATCTTCACCACGTTTTTCACAGGCTGATCCAGGCTTTCCATCAGCTCATCGTACAGAAGGTAGCGGACCCCGTTTTTTTCATAATAGCTCCCCGTCGTGACCAGCTCCACATCACTGTCTTCTCCGTCTGTCATGTGAATTCCGCTGATGCTGATGAGCACATCCTTCGTCATCTTCTAAAACTCCTCTATATCGATCTTTTTCGTCTCCCTCACCACTTCGGGAAGAATGGATTTTGCGAAACCGGTAAATTCCTCCGCCTGATCGCTGACAAAAAACTGGTATTTTTCTTCCGGAATTTTTTCACAGGTCAGCTCCTGCTGCCGCAGCAGATTTTTCAGCTCAATGGCCGTCTCATAGGCCGGATTCACCAGAGTGACGTTTTCCCCCATAATCTTCCTCAGAGTTCCGCGAATCAGGGGATAATGGGTGCATCCCATAACCAGGGTGTCGATGAATTTTCCTTTCAGCTCCGACACATAGCGGGAAGCGATCTCCTCCGTCACGGAGTCATGCCACAGCCCCTCCTCCACCAGGGGCACCAGCAGAGGACAGGCCTTTCCGAACACTTCCGCGTCCGGCCGGAACTGACGGATGGTATTTCCATAGATGCCGCTTTTGATGGTGCCGGAGGTTCCGATCACGCCAATCCGGCCGTTGTGCGTCACCTGGGCCGCCATATGGGCGCCGGAGCGGACCACGCCGATCACCGGCACGTCCGTCTCCTTCTCCACCGTCTCCAGAGCACAGGCGCTGGCCGTATTGCAGGCAATCACAATGGCTTTTACCTTCTGCGTCATCAGAAAACGGATGATCTGCCTGGAATAGCGGATAATGGTATCCCTGGACTTTGAGCCATAAGGCAGTCTGGCCGTATCTCCGAAATAAACGATAGGCTCATCGGGAATCTGACGTATGATTTCTCTGGCCACCGTAAGGCCGCCGATACCGGAGTCGAAGACTCCGATGGGTGAATTTCTGTCAGTCATTTCTTTATCCTCTGTCATATCTGGCGAAGGCGTGGTCAATCAGCGCCTGTACCAGAGTCTTTTTGTCCATCCCGGCAGCTTCCCACAGGGTGGGATACATGCTGATGGCGGTAAATCCAGGCATGGTATTGATCTCATTGAATACTACCTCTCCGTCTTCCTTCACGAAGAAGTCCACCCGGGACAGGCCGTATCCGTCCACCGCCCGGAAAATCTCAACGGCAGCTCTGCGGATCTCCTCGGCCGCATTGCCGGGAAGAGGCGGATTTACCACCGTTCTGGACTCCGGATTGTAATATTTTGCCTCAAAATCATAAAATTCCGCAGCCGCCAGAATCTCTCCCACTCCGGAGGCCTGTACCGGCGTTTTCCCGCCGCCGAACACGGCGCACTCCACCTCGTGGCCCACAATGGTCTCCTCCACCAGGATTTTGCGGTCATGACGGGCCGCCTCTCTCAGGGCTTTCTCCAGGCCTTCCCGGTCCTCTGCCTTGCTCACGCCTCTGGAAGAGCCGGCGTTGGAGGGCTTTACAAACACGGGATAAGGCAGCTCCGCCTCCACTCTGGCCACTGCCCCGGCCATGTCCTCCAGCTCTTCTCTGTAAACCGGTACGTACTGAGCCTGGCGGATCCCCAGCCGGTCAACCACAATTTTCGTGGACAGCTTATCCATGGAAACGGCAGAAGCCAGCACGCCGCAGCCCACGTAGGGAATCTGGGCCAGTTCAAACAGTCCCTGAATGGTTCCGTCCTCTCCGTAGAGCCCGTGAAGCACCGGAAAAGCCGCATCCACCCGGCATTTCCGGGCACAGCCGTCCTCCCAAAGAATCACGCACTTTTCCGTGGCATCGGGAGATACCACCGCGCTCACCTGGCTCTCCTTCCAGGAACCGTCCTGAATACTCTCAATGGAATCCACCTTTACCCAGTGTCCTTCCTCTGTGATTCCGATGAACAGCACATCGTATTTTTCTCTGTCAATCTGAGATGCCACATTGACCACGGACATACAGGAAACTTCATGTTCTGAAGACTGTCCTCCGAAAATAACCGCTATCGTCTGTTTCATATTGAATACTCTCCTTAAATTCTTCTTCAAATCCTGCCCCGACCGGGCGCAGGGTGTTTATATTATAGCACACCTGGCAACAATTACAATTAGAAACAGGAAATCTTAAAATCCGGAAATACAGGAGGTTTATCATATGAAACGAAACATTTGGCTTGTCCTCAGCTCCATCTGCTTTCTCATGGCTGCTCTGCTCTTTTCCGCCGCCGGGCGCAGCCGGGATGAGCAGCTGGCCGCACAGATCGCTCCGGGAATCCTGCGGTTCCACATTCTGGCAGACAGCAACCGCAGGGAGGACCAGGAGCTGAAGCTGCAGGTGCGCAGCCTGCTGCTGGATCAGATCAACAAAGGAATCGCCGCCCTGGAGGAGGGATCTTCCGACTCGGCGGAGGCAGTGGAGTCCGGCCCGACAGGGCTATCCGACTTTTCTCCGGCAGAACCGTCTGATTCCGGCGCCGGAAAAGCAGCGGTCATCCGCTACATAGAGGAAAATGCCTCGGCTCTGGAAAGGTCTGCGGAAGAATTTCTGCTGGCCTCCGGCAAAAGCTGTCCCGTGAAAATAGAAGTAGCGGAAGACTATTTTCCCACAAAGTACTATGGAGACATCCGTCTCCCCTGCGGCGTATACCAGGCCGCCAGGGTCACCATCGGAAAGGGGGAAGGCCACAACTGGTGGTGCGTCCTCTATCCCCGGCTCTGCTTCGTGGATGAATCCCTGGCTGTTATGCCACAGGACTCAAAAGAAAAACTGCGGCGCAGCCTGCCGGAGGAAGCCTGCCGGGCAGTGCTGCGGCCGCAGCCGAAAATCAGCTGGAAGCTGAGTGAACTGTTTTCATGACGCAAAAAGCTGGGTGGGCTATTCCATGAACCCGGAAATCTCTCACCGGGAGTTCTTTTCAATGGCCTCCCACAGACCGTTTAAATAGGCGGCTCCCAGGGCACGGTCATAGAGCCCGTATCCCGGCATGGCTGTCTCCCCCCAGATCATCCGCCCGTGGTCCGGGCGGATGGGGCCGTCAAAACCGATGTCATAAAGGGCTTTCATGATCTCGTACATGTCAAAATTTCCGTCGGAGGAGAGATGGGCCGCCTCCTCAAAGTTGGTGGGAGAATGGAATTTCAGATTCCGCACATGGGCAAAATAAATCCGGCCCTTCAGAGAACGGATCATGTCCGGAAGGTCATTTTTCAGGCTGGTGCCATAGGAGCCGGAGCAGAACGTCACTCCGTTGTGAGGGTTGTCCACCATTTTCATCATTCTCAGAATATTCTCCTTGCTGATGATAATTCTCGGAAGGCCAAACACACTCCACGCCGGGTCGTCCGGATGGATCGCCATATAGATATCGTATTTCTCACATACGGGCATGATCCGTTCCAGAAAGTATTTCAGATTTTCAAAAAGCTGTTCATTGTCCACTCCCCGGTACATCTCAAACATTTCCTTAATATGGGCCATCCGCTCCGGCTCCCAGCCGGGCATGACTGTCCCGTTCATATCGCCGGAAATGGAATCAAACATATCTTCCGGATTGAGAGCGTCCACTGCCTCCTGGGTGTATGCCAGCACTGTGGAGCCATCCGGGCGCACCCTGGCCAGCTCCGTTCTGGTCCAGTCAAATACCGGCATGAAATTATAGCACACCAGGTGAATATCTTCTTTTCCCAGGTTTTCCAGAGTCTCAATATAATTGTCAATATACCGGTCCCTGTCCGCCGTCCCCGCCTTGATGGCATCGTGGACGTTGACGCTCTCGATTCCGGAAATATGCAGGCCGGACGCTTCCACCTCTTCCTTCAAAGCCCGGATCCGCTCCCTGCTCCACACCTCTCCCGGCGCCGTGTCATACAGCGTGGTGATCACTCCCGTCACACCGGGAATCTGCCGGATCTGTTCCAGGGTTA
>DXBC01000189.1 GCA_019116745.1 Candidatus Lachnoclostridium stercorigallinarum | reverse complement strand
GGTATAAAAGAACCCAAAGACAGGGGCCGGACAGGCGGAGACGGAAAGAAAGCCGCGGCGGCCGGGAAAAGGAGGAAAGTAATGAAGTTTTCCCGCATTATTATCCGCAACTTCAAATCCATCCGGGAAATGGAGATTCGGGAGATTGAGAACGCACTGATTTTGGTTGGAAAAAACAATACAGGCAAGACGTCAGTTCTGGACGCGATCCGCATGCTGGGGGGGTCTTATGTGCCTGCGGAACGGGATTTTAATGAGAAGATGCAGAATATTGAAGTGGAGGTGTTTCTGGAGATCACGGAGGAAGATCTGCGCCGCATGCACCTTCTGGGGATCGTGAGCGCTTATAAGCGGTACGAGGTGTGGGAGAGGGATTTCTGCAGGAGACTTCCCTCTTTTAAGGACGGAATCCTTCATTTTACGTTTACCTGCAACCACAGCGGGGAGATGAGGTTCGGGGACGGATATAAGAAAAATAACCGCCAGATCGGGGAGGTTCTGCCCCATATGTACTGCATTGATACGGAGCGGGAGATTTCTCAGTTTCAGAAAGATCTGCTGTTTTTCCAGGATAAAATGCTCATGGATCAGCTGCGGGCAGGATCCTGCCTGTTTGACGCGGCGAAGGAGTGCCGCCACTGCTTTCAGTGCGTCGGCCTGATGAACCGGAAAACCACCGATGAGCTGACTATCGGGGAGACGGCCAGGCTGTTGGAGTACAAGCTGTATCAGACCAATCTCAGCAGTTTTTCCGACCGTGTCAACGACAACTTTGCCAAAAACGGCGGCTATGAGGAGATCCGCTACTCCCTCAACTGCGCTGCGGAGGATATGTTCCGCATCCAGGTGACCATGTACAACCGGGAAAAGGGAACGGAGACACCCCTGGAGTATATGGGAAAGGGCATGAGAAGCATTTATCTTTTGTCTCTTCTGGAAACTTACGTGGAAGATGAAAAGAAGCTTCCCAGTGTGATTGTCATGGAGTACCCGGAAATGTTTCTCCACCCCAGGCTGCAGAAGATTGCCAGCGAGATTCTCTACCGCCTTTCCAAGAAGAATCAGGTGATCTTCACCACCCATTCTCCCCATCTGCTGGTGAATTTTACCAGCAGGGAGATCCGTCAGGTGGTGCTGGACGATGAATATTATTCGGTGATCCGCAAAAAGACGGATATTGATGTGATTTTAAACGATCTGGGCTATGCCGCCGGTGATTTTATGAATGTGGATTTTGTGTTTATCGTGGAGGGAAAGCAGGATAAGAGCCGTCTTCCCCTGCTTCTCCGGAAATACTACAATGAAACGGTGGATGACAGGGGACAGCTGTACCGGATTGCCATTATCACCACCAACAGCTGCACCAACATTAAGACCTATGCCAATTTAAAGTATATGAACCAGGTCTATCTGAAAGATCAGTTTCTCATGATCCGGGACGGGGACGGAAAAGACCCGGAAGAGCTGCGCAGACAGCTGTGCAGTTATTATGAGGAACAGAGCCGTGTGGATGCGGACAAGCTGCCAAGGGTAAAGCAGGAAAATGTCCTGATTCTGAGGTACTATTCTTTTGAGAATTATTTCCTCAATCCGTCGGTCATGGAGGCGCTGGGGATCGTGGAGTCGGAGGAGAGGTTTTATGAGATTTTGTGGGAAAAATGGAACAGTTACCTGAAACGGACCAAAAGCGGACAGAAGCTGCAGGAGGTGCTGGGACGGGACCTGCAGTCTCCGGAGGATGTGAAGAATCATATGGAAGAGGTCCGGATTCATGTGAGAGGCCACAACCTCTACGACATTTTTTACGGCAGATATAAAAAAGATGAGAAAGAACTGCTGGAGCGGTATCTGGATCTGGCGCCCAGAGAGGATTTTCGGGATATTCTGGACGCCGTGGACAGGTTTGCCTATTTTGACAGCCGGAAGATCCGGGAGAGAACAAACGATTATCTTTCCCCATAGACTTCCAAAAGCAGCAGAATCAGATCCCGCATAGGGCCGGTGAGAACCATGCTTTTGTGGTAGGCGATAACCGTATGAAAGACAGCGGGAGGATTCAGGGAAAAGAAGGAGCAGCTATCTGCGTTCTGAGCCATGGAGCGGGGCAGAAAGGCGGCTCCTTTTTTGTTGGCCACCATGTGGCGGGCAGCCTCCATGGTGTCGGCTTCGCAGAGGACGTAGGGAGTGATCTGGGCGGCGGTGAAAATCTGCCGCTCAAAGGCGTGAAGAAAGCTCCCGCCCTGATTCAGAATAAAGGGCTGGCCGGACAGTCTGGAGAGATCAGCACCGTTTTTCCTGTAAAAGGCAGTGAGGGGGTGGGAGGAGGGGAGAGCCAGGAGCATTTCCTCATCCCGCAGGGGCAGATATTCCAGAATGGAGTGGGACAGTTCGCCGGCGGCCATGACCGCCAGGTCTGCCATGCCTCCTGCCAGATAGCTTTTGGCGATGGAAGAATTTCCGTCGATGACATCCAGAAAAATGTCTCGGTGTTTTCCGGAAAATGCGGAAAGGATTTCCGTGGAAAAACCGGGAAGAAGCTCCCGGGCACAGACCAGGGTGATCTGCGACTGGCTGGAACGGCGCAGCTGCTTGATCTCTGTCAGGGCCTGCTCGTAAATGCTTAGGGCAGAACGGGCTCCGTTGACATAGATTTTCCCGGCGTCAGTCAGAAGCAGGCGGTTTTTCTCCCGGTAGAAGAGTTTGGCGTCCAGTTCGTCCTCCAGCCGCTTTAACTGCTGGGAGAGGGCCGGCTGGGAGATGAGCAGGCGCTCTGCAGCCCTGGAAAGGCTTTTTTCCTCTGAAATGGCGATGATGTATTCCAGCAGGCGGGTATTCATATCGGGTCTCCTTTCTCGTCAAATTCTTCCAGAATTCTCCGCGCCAGACTGTTGAGGGCAGGCTGGTAAAGGGGATTGGCCATGTCTTTTTTGATCACCAGATAGGCCAGATAACGCTCTGGTTCCGAGAGAACCTTCCCCTTTGGGATAACGATGCCCAGATTCAGGTAGTATCGGGGGTGGAGAGAAAAGTAGACGATATCATCGGCGTCGGGAACCATGGAGGACCGGGGCAGCAGGCCGGCTCCGGCTCCCTGGCGGACCATGCTGCTTAATACCAGCAGGTTGTTGGTTTCAAAGACCACAGTGGGCTGCATTCCGGCCCTGGCAAAAATATTGTCGGAGACGGTCCGCACTGTGGTGGCGGGAGCCAGAAGCACAAAAGGGGTATCCGAGAAGTCCCGGATATCCGCAGCTGTCAGCTTGTCATGGGGATCTCCCGCCAGATGGGCCAAACGGTGAAAATGGGGAACCGCCAGCACCAGTTCTTCTCTGGAAATATTGATAAAATCGAATTCGCTGTTTCCGCTGTCATAGTAGGCAGCCAGGGAAAAGCTGACCCGCTGATTTCTCAGATTGTCCCACAGCTCCTTCATATAGGATTCTACGATACTTAATTTTACGTCGGGAAAGCGTCTGCTGAAAGTGGGAAAAATCTGGGCAATCATAATGGACCCTCTCAAAGGCGTAGCTCCCACACTGATGGATTCTGTCAGCTCATGGGTCAGATGGTGGATGGCCTGATAGGTCTGATCGTGAACGGAGATGATTTTTCTGGCGGCACCCAGATAAATATTTCCCGCCGGCGTGGGCACAAGCCGCTTTTTCTCACGGAAAAACAGGTCCACCCCCAGACTGCTTTCCAGTTTTGACAGAAAAACGCTGAGTGTAGGCTGGGAAACCTTCAGCCGCTTTCCTGCCGCAGACAGGCTTCCGGCATCGGCGATGGCGGTAATATAAGTGAGCTCCCGAATGTCCATGTCGCAGAATCCTCCGTAAAAAAGTAGGTGATTTTATCTTAAGCTCTGGAGGTGAGGTTGTCAATATAGGGGGAGGGGAAGAGAGACTATGCTTCACAGTGCGGGGGAAAGGATTTTGGACAGTCGGGGACGGATGAGGCACTCAT
>DXBC01000018.1 GCA_019116745.1 Candidatus Lachnoclostridium stercorigallinarum | reverse complement strand
ATTGTTGTTAAAAAAATAACAATATTGAACTTTACGAGGAGGAAATACTATGGAAGAGAAGAAAACCGTGCTTATTACAGGAGGCGCCATGGGGCAGGGAAGGGCTCATGCCTGCAAATATGCGGAGAATGGATTTAACGTTATACTGGCGGACATGCTGGACCCGGAGCAGGATGCCTTTCAGGAGACCATCCGGGAATGTGAAAAGAAGGGGGCTGAAGTCCTGGCCGTAAAGTGCAACGTCACTTCCACCGAGGACATGGAGCACCTTTTCGCTGAAGCCTGGAACCGTTTCGGCCGCCTGGATGTGGTCATTGCAAACGCAGGCATCATCAATTTCGGCTACACCTGGGAACTGACAGATGAGCAGGTAGAAAAAGTAATCAATATCAATCTGATCGGCACCTGGCGCACAAATAAATACGCGGCACAGTATATGTTAAAACAGGGCTTTGGCCGGATCATCAACATTTCCTCCACATCCGGACTGTACGGAACGCCGAAGCTGGCCACCTACTGTATGTCCAAATGGGGAATTCTCGGTCTGACCAAAACGCTGGCAAAGGAAGTCGGTCCCAAGGGAATCATCGTAAATGCCCTGTGCCCCACAAAGGTAAAGACCCCCATGTGCGAAACCATGGACTACGTGCAGTTTATCAACGATCTGACCGGAAAAAACTTTGCTACCGTAGAGGAAATGTTCGCCGGAGTTCCGTTCCTGGAAGTAGAGGATATCGCGTCCATGGTTTACTGGATGGGTACCAGCCGGGAAGCCGGCAAATTCAACGGCCGTGAAGTAGCCCTGGATCTGGGAACTCTGCAGTAAGAAAAAGGGATAAGAACAGGAAGGTGCATAAAATGAAAATTACAAAAGCGACCCGCTGGCGTGTCTTTGCCGGCGTATGGATTCAAAGTCTGTTTACCTCGGCAACGGCTTTCTTCAGCCTGTTTTCTCTGCCCATGTGCAATCAGTTTGGCTGGAGCAGCTCTGATTTCTCCATGGCCTATACCATCTATATGTTTATCTACTGCGCTGTGGGATTTCTCGGCGGAATTCTGGCAGAAAAGCTGCAGCCGAGAGTGGCCATCTACATCGGACTGGTACTGTTCGCCGGCGGATGGATTCTCACCGGCTTCGCCGATTCCATTCCGTTTCTCTATATCGCCTACGGAGTCATCGCCGGAGCAGGAGCCGGAACCATCTACCCCGCCTGTCTCCCCACTGCTCTGAAATGGTTCCCGGATAAGAGCGGTTCCATCTCCGGGCTGGTTCAGGCAGGCGCCGCCTGCGGGCCGTTCATCATGTCGCCCATCGCCCAGATGCTCATTGACCGCTTCGGGGCACAGCAGGCCTGCATCATTCTGGGAATCGTATTCCTCATCGGCGTCGGCGCCGTAGCCTGGATGATCGTGCCCTGTCCCGACGGCTGGACTCCGGAGGGCTGGGTACCGTCCCAGACTCAGACCAAAGAGTTAAATACGAAAAATTACAACATTCCCCAGATGGTGAAGCAGCCGGTTTTCTGGGTGCTTCTGGTGATGTTTATATTCGCCAACGCCGCCGGAACCATGATGGTCAGCGCCACCTCTCCCATCGCCCAGAACCAGATCGGCCTGTCCGCCATGACGGCAGCGCTCTGCGTCAGCCTGATGACTCTGTTCAATATGTTCGGCCGCATCGCCTTCGGCTTTATTTACGACCGGCTTCAGGGGTGGAATTCTCTGATTTTGATTCTGGTTATCAACGGCCTCTCCATGCTGATGCTCACCGCTGCCGGCTCCTACGCCTACTTTATTTTGTGCATCGCTCTGGTAGGTTTCTCCTTCGGCGGCCTGCTGGTGGTCTTTGCACCCATGATCAAAATTATTTTCGGTTCCAAATATTACAACCGTAATTACGGTCTGATCTTTATCGGCTACGGAATCGGAGCTTTCGTGGGACCGAAGGTTTCCGCCAGCTTCTACGACACCACCGGCTCCTACGTAATGGGCTATATTATTTCTGCCGTTCTGGCGGCCGCTGCCATCATTCTGGTGCTCATTGCCAGAAAAATGACGGAAAAAATGGCCGCAAATACCTGATGCCAGCCATTTCCATGGTCCGCAAAGAGAGAAAGGACGCCCTCCGCGCCCTTTCTCTCCCTGTTTCTTTTCCGCTCTGTTTCTTCCTCTCTTTCCGCTATTTTCCCGCTGCCGCTCCCAGGCAGAACACTCTCCCCACCTTTTTCAGGCAGTCCAGAATCCCCGCCTTCTCCACGGCTTTTGCCGTGGTCACCGGCAGTTCCCCCAGCGTTTTCCCGTCCAGGGTATAGCGGAGCACTCCCGCCTGCTGCCCCTGTTCCACAGGAGCCGTCAGGGACTCCTCCAGCACCAGCTCCCTCTCCACCCGGCCAAAGTCTTCCCCGTCGGTTCCCAGGAAAGAGAAGGTTCCGGAATAAATCAGGGGAACCGCTTCCTCCACCCCATTTGTCACCGGCAGCTCCGGCAGGGGAAGCCCTTCCCGGTCCTCATAGAGGCGGCAGTTGGCGTAGCCGTAATTTAACAGGCTTACCGCGTCGCTGAAACGGGCTTTATAATCCGGGGCCGCCATCACCACAGCAATCAGCCGCACCCCGTCCTTTTCCGCCGTGGCTGACAGACAGTATTTCGCCGCGGAGGTGGATCCCGTCTTTAAGCCTGTGACCGTAAAATTAGTGGCCATTTTCAGCAGCTTGTTGGTGTTTGCCAGACCAAATTCCTTTGACCCCTGCTTCGTCTCATGGGTGATGGTGTCCATCCAGATGGTGGCGTAATCGTGAATCTGGGGATACCGGTTGATCAGCTCCCTGGACATCAGCGCGATGTCCCGCGCCGTAGTCAGGTGGGCCGGATCCTCCGTCAGGCCGCAGCAGTCCGCAAAATGAGTGCCGGCCATTCCCAGCCCCGCAGCCCTCTCATTCATCATTTTTACAAACTCTTCCTCGCTTCCGGCGATGTATTCGGCCATGGCCACGGAAGCATCGTTGCCGGAGGCCACCACAATACACTTGATCAGAGTATCCACTGTCTGCGTTTCTCCCTCTTCCAGAAATACCTGGGAACCGCCCATGGATTTTGCATGGGCGCTGGTCACCACCTGGTCGTCCAGGGAGATTTTCCCCGACTCCAGAGCGTCAAAAATCAGGATCAGGGTCATGATTTTTGTAATGCTGGCGGGACTTCTCTGCTCATCGGCGCCTTTTTCACAGATCACCTGACCTGTGGACGCTTCCATCAGAATGGCGCTGGGAGCCGACACCTCCGGTCCGGCTTCCACCTGAGACGCCTCCGGCCCGGCTCCCGCTGCCGCCTCCGTCTCCCCGCTCTCCTCTTTTCCGTCCCATCCTGCCTCCGCCGCTCCGGACCAGACTGCGGCCGCCTCCCCTTCTCCTCCCACCTGCAGCTTCGGCGTCTGCCCCGCCGCCGGAAACACTCCGTACAGAACCAACAGCCATGTCATCCAAACCGCCAATATCCGTTTCATATGATCTCCCGTCTCATTTCTATATTACAAGTATATCTGCCTCCTTCCAAAAAATGTAAGAAAAAAAGTTGCCCCGACTTATGACAACCAACCGCATTTATGCTATACTGGGAGAACACATACTTTTTATTGGAGAGCCTGTGATTTTATGAGTAAACGAGAATACAAGAAACGAAACAACCGCAGAAAACTGCAGGGAATGAGTCACTCTTTTTCTGTTTTTGCCGTTATATTCCTCTCTGTTTTCATCGTCTGCGGAACCATTTATCTGATCTTTGACTTTTACAGCTACTATATTGCTCCCGCCGTCTCCGGACACGGAAATCCGGCGGGACGGGACCCTTCCGTAGAAACTGCTTCGGAGATTCTTACCGGGGCGGACGCCCTGATCTGGGAAGCCGACCGTCTGGCCATGGGATATGACTATGACGCAGCCATTAAACTTCTCTCAGAAAGCGAGTATGCCGGTGAAGAAAAAGTGCTGGAGGCCATCTTCCGCTACGAATCCGTCAAATCCACCCTGGTGCGGGCAGATATCTCGGAAATCACCCACGTGTTCTTCCACACCCTGATCATGGACACCGAAAAGGCCTTCGACGGAGATTCCATGCAGGACGGCTACAATCAGATGATGACCACGCGAGAAGAGTTCCTGGACATCCTTCAGTCCATGTACGACAGGGGATATGTGCTGGTGAGCATTCACGATATGGCATATGAGGTGACGGATGAAAACGGAAATGCCTCCTTCGTCCAGGGAGATATTATGCTGCCGGAAGGAAAAAAGCCCTTTGTCATGTCCCAGGATGACGTGTGCTACTATGAATATATGGAAGGGGACGGCTTTGCCAGCCGCCTGGTGATCGGAGAAGACGGAAAGCCCACCTGCGAGATGGATCTGGAAGACGGAACCACTGTCACCGGATCCTTCGACCTGATCCCCCTGCTGGAGGATTTCATCCAGGAACATCCTGATTTTTCCTACAAGGGAGCCAGAGCCATCATCGCCTTTACCGGCTACAACGGGGTCATGGGCTACCGCACGGATTCCACCTACGAGGGCGTCAACCCCAACATCGAGGAAGACCGGGAAACCGTCCGCCAGCTGGCCCAGTGCCTGCGGGACAACGGCTGGGAACTGGCCAGCCACAGCTGGGGACACCGGGATCTGGGATCCATCTCCTATGAAGAATTTGTCGCCGACACGGACAAATGGGAGCAGGAGGTGGAATCCCTCATCGGGCCCACCGACATCATCCTCTATCCTTTTGGAGCGGAAATCGGAGACTGGCATCCCTACACCATGGAAAATGAGCGCTTCGCCTATCTCCACGAAAAAGGGTTCCGCTATTTCTGCAACGTGGATTCCAGACAGTACTGGGTACAGCTTGGAGAAGATCATATGCGCCAGGGCCGGCGGAATCTGGACGGCTACCGCATGTACTACGATCTTCCGGAATCCAATCCCACAAAGACCTATCTGGATGATCTGTTTGATGTGGAAGAGGTATTCGACCGGAGACGTCCCGTTCCTGTGCCTCCCATGTCCTCCTGATCTTATTCTCCAGCCTGTCCGGCCCGCTTTCGGGCCGTGAAAAGAGCCGCTTCGCCCGGACGAAATGTCCGGGCGAAGCGGCTTTTTTGCCGTCATATGATGTTCTCTTTTTTTCTCTTTCCGGACAGTCTGAGACGCATCCGTTTCAGCTTCTGTCTCAGCTCTCCGTCCTCCCATTCCGCTTCCAGCTTTTCCAGAATCCCCCTCAGCTCATCCCGGTCCGCATACATTCTGTAATAAATATACTCCCGGTCCTTTCCGGGAATCTCCACCGCCTGGCGGCACAGCTCCTCCGCTCTGGCCCGGTCTTTCTCCACTCCTGTGCCGGTCAGGTGCATCCAGGCCAGCCACAGCATGCCGGTTCTTCCTCCTGCCTCCGCGTCTTTCCGGTACCAGTCCGCCGCCTCCCGATCGCTCTGCTCCACCGCTTTTCCCAGGCGGAAGCATCTGGCCAGGGCGCAGTAGCCGGCGCCGCCGGCCCGCCGGTACAGATCCAGGGCCTTTTCAGGATTTCTTCGCACTCCGTCTCCCCTCTCATAGAGAAGTCCCAGATTCACACAGGCAACTCCGTCTCCCTGTTCCGCTCCGATCCGGTACAGATCCAGGGCCTCCGTCCTGTCCTGCTTCGTCCCCACTCCCAGATCGCAGAGTTCTCCCAGATATCCATACAGGGGAAGACTTCCGTCTGTCTCCAGGGCCTTCCGGTACAGCCGTACCGCCTCCTCCGGATTTTTCCCCGTACCCAGACCAAATTCATAGGCCCAGGCCAGATTAGCCATGGCCTCTCCGTCTCCCTGACCGGCCGCCGTCTCATGCCAGAAAAATGCCTCCCGCAGGCTTGCCCGGACGCCGGTGCCATTCTCATAAAACTCCGCCAGCCTCTCCTGAGCGTATAAATATCCGCTCTCCGCCGCGGACTTCATCAGACGAAATGCCCGCTTCTCATCCCGGGATCCTCCCAGCCCCCGCTCCAGAAGATCGGCCAGGAAAGCGCTGCCCCGGATATTTCCCTGTTCTGCCGCCTTTTCCAGCCACTGTCTGGCTGCAAAACAGTCCCGTTCACAGCCGGTCCCCTCGCAAAGGCAGACTGCCAGATTGGTCATGCCGTCTCCGTTTCCCTTCTCTGCCGCCTTCCTATAATACGCAGCTGCCTTTTCGCCGCTTTGCTCCACGCCTTCTCCCGTCTCATACAGAACTCCCAGGGCGTTATCCGCCCGGCTGTCCCCTCCTTCAGAGGCCTTTCCGTACCATTCCACCGCGGCGGAAAGATCTTTCTCTGTCCCCCTTCCCTGCTCGCAGCAGAAACCTGCCAGAAACTGGCCGTCCCTGTCTCCCAGCCGGGCGGAAGCCAGAAACCAGCGAAACGCCTGGGCATCGCTCTTCTCCACCCCTTTTCCGTCCCAGTAAGCCCGTCCCAGCTGATAGCACCCCGCCGGATCCTCTTTCAGAGCTGCCTGGCGAAACAGTTCCACTCCCAGCTCCGCCCCGGTTCCGGACGGATCTTCCCCGTAATAATAATGACAGCCCAGTCTCCACACGGCGGGCAGATACCCTCTGGACGCCGCTGTTTTCAGGAACTCCAGAGACTCCTGTATCTCCGACGGATCCTCCCTTTCCCTTGCCAGAATATACATATTGGTCATGGCCCGGAAGCTCCCCTTCCCAGCTGCCTGGCGATACAGCTCCATGGCTCTGTCACTGTCCCGGTTCATCCCGATCCCGCTCTCACAGCAAAATGCCAGATTGCACAGGGCCGCCTCATCTCCCTGATCCGCGGCCTTCTGATACCACCTCACTCCGGTCTCCGGATCCTTTTCCGTGCCGATCCCGTATTCATAGTACCGGCCCAGCTCTCTCTGGCCGTCAGGAAAGCCCATCCACGCAGCCGACTGCATCAGATCAAAGGCCGCCTTTTCGTCCTGAACGACTCCTTCTCCATTCTCATAACAGAACGCCAGCAGCATCTGAGCTCTGGGATATCCCCACTCCGCCGCCTCTGTAAACAGCTCCACCGCCCGGTCAATGTCCGGATCCGTTCCCACGCCTTCCTGAAAGCAGACAGCCAGATTGCACAGAGCCGGAATATATCCCGTCTCCGCCGCCTGGCTGTACAGCCATACCGCCTGCTTCGGATCCGCCTCAATGCCGATTCCTGCCTCCATACACCAGCCCAGGTTGCAGATCCCCCAGGCATCGCCTCTGGCAGCGGCCATCCGATAGCAGTACAGAATCCTCTTTTCATTTCTCCTTTGCCGGGTCCAGTATCCTCCCAGAGAAGACCAGTCCCTTCCGTTCATTTCTTTTTCTTCAATTTCCCTCATGGGAGAACTGCACTCCGGACAGGAGGTCAGCAAAGATTCCTCCTCAGCCAGACAGCCGCAGTCCGGGTTTGTACATTTGTAGATCATGGCAGTTTTCCTTTCCATTTTTTCTGTCCAGCCGGGACTCAGGAACTGATTTTTCTCAGAAACCCAAAAGAGACAGGCCGCGGCCCGTCTCTTTCTGCTGCGAAGCTCTGTCCGGCTGCCATGCCGCAGCACGGTGTCAGAACTGCACGATATCTTTGATCTCCTGATCCGGCGTCACGGATTCCGCGTACAGTACCGGTCCCTCTCCGCCGTAATCCTTCCAGTATTCCAGGGCAACCTTCGCCCGTACCTTCACCCACTGGCGATTCTCCAGCAGTCTGGCCTCCCTGGCCTTGCAGATAAAGCCCAGAAACGCCATATCCGCCTCACAGCAGGTCATAGCCATACGGCCCGGCACAAAATAGTTCTTCGGAAACTCCGGAGATTTCATCACCATGGCGGTGAACTCCACCACCCGGTCCACATATCTCTCCGGTTTATCCATACAGTCAATATACCAGATTCCATAGTCCTCCGGCGCGATCCGGATCACATCCGCTTTCATATCATAGGGCAGATCCTCCTCCGTGATCTCCGGCTCCACCTCTCCCTCAGAGGTCTCAAACACAATATCCGCCTGACGGCCCATGGCCTTTAAGGTGCGCCGGTAATTTCCCAGCTGCTCCTCGGAAATTCCGTCGCAGCGGTTTACAATCACCAGCTCCGTATTTCTCAGCATGGCTCCAAAAAGAGGCTTCAGGTTTTTCAGATACAGATCAATGGTGGATCCGTCCACCAGAGTGATCTGCTGGTAGATGGTCCAGTCTTTGGGAATCTGCAGATCATCCTGATTCCACATACCGTTCCACTCAATCAGCACCCGCTCCGGATTGTAGAGAAGCTCCAGCTCTGTGAGGCGCTCCGGCGTCATCTGGGATATATCGTCCATATAAACCACTGCCGTTCTCGTATCCTTTAAAAGCTCCTCGTCATACTCCGTATCCCCTTCCTCACAGACGATGAGAAGGGTTTTTCCCTCTGTCCGGAAATAATCCTGGTCCATGGTAAAGCTGAGGAACGAGGTTTTCCCCGCCTCCAGAAACCCGTTGATAATAAACACGGGCATAATATCGTCATCTATCATTGGTCCCATGATTGTCAACTCCTGCTAAATGCTTTTTCCAGTTCTTCTTCCTTCAGGTTCGCTCCGATCACGCACACTTTTCCTGTATAGTCCGGATTTCCGGTACGAATCTCATACTCTTCCGGCACCAGGTCAAAGTAGAACCACTGGCCGTCCGCGCCGGGAACCATTCCCTTGGAACGGAGCACATCGCCGAAATCGGCGCCGTAGGCCAGCTCATCCAGAATTTTCTCCAGCTCTTCCCTGGCAATAGGCTGTACATTCTCCATGCCCCAGCTGGAGAACACCTCGTCCGCATGGTGGTGATGATGGTCATGACCGCAGCCGCAGCTGTCCCCGTGATCGTGGTCATGATGGTGATGATCATGGTCATGATCATGCTCGCAGCCGCACTCCTCATCGTGGTCATGATGGTGATGATCATGGCCGTGGTCGTGCTCATGGTCATGGCCGCAGCCGCACTCCCCGTCATGGTGATGGTGATGCTCATGGCTCTCCTCGAAAGCCTCCAGCGCCTCCTTCATCAACTCCTCCTCCATGGTATCCGGCTTCTCGATGATTTCCAGAAGCTGGGCGCCGGTGAGCTGAGCCACAGGCGTGGTGACAATCACTGCCTTGGGGTTGGCTTCCCGCAGCATCTTCACCGCAGCGTCCGCTTTCTTCGCGTCCACCACATCCGTACGGCTTAAAATAATGGTTCCGGCGTAAGCCACCTGGTTGTTGAAAAACTCGCCGAAATTCTTCATATACATCTTGCACTTGGAAGCGTCCACCACAGTCACGGCGCTGTTTAAGGTCACATCCAGATTTGCGGCCACATCCCGCACCGCTTTCATCACGTCAGACAGTTTTCCCACTCCTGACGGCTCGATGATCACCCGATCCGGCTGATATTTGGTGAGAACCTCTTCCAGAGACTTTCCAAAATCTCCTACCAGAGAGCAGCAGATACATCCGGAATTCATCTCCCGGATCTCAATGCCGGAGTCCTTTAAAAATCCTCCGTCAATTCCGATCTCTCCAAATTCATTCTCAATGAGAACCACCTGCTCTCCGGCAATGGCCTCTTCCAGCAGTTTTTTGATAAATGTAGTCTTTCCGGCTCCCAGAAAACCGGAGATAATATCAATCTTGGTCATGGAAATTTCCTCCTTTTCGCTTTCTCTCTATCAAAGACTGGTACATTGTCATTTCTCCGCCTATTATCATAGACCGATTTTTCCAATTTTGCAAGCCCGCTGTCGTTTCCGGCCGCCTCTCTACCGTCCCCGGATTTTCTGTGCGGCGGCGCAGATCAGGAACACGGCCAGATTTACCAGCACCACGCTGGCCCCCGCAGGCGTGGACGCCTCGTAGGAGATTACCATTCCTGCCAGGAAACATACCACAGACACCGCCCCGGAAGCAATCATCACCCCCCGGAAACTCTTAAACAGCCTCATGGCCGTAAGCGCCGGAAAAATAATCAGGCTGGAGATCAGCATGGCCCCCATCATCCGCATTCCCAGTACAATGGTCACGGCAGTGAGCACGGCAAACAGAATATGGTACCAGGATACCTTAACCCCTGTGGCCCTGGCAAAGTTCTCGTCAAAGGTAACGGCAAACACCTTGTGATAAAAGAAAATAAACAGAAACAGCACCACCGCCGACAGGCAGGCTGCCAGAATCACATCCTCCCTGCTCATGGCCAGGATGCTGCCGAACATATAGCTGCTCACATCCGTGGTCATTCCCGTGGTCAGGGCCGTCACCGTGATTCCGATAGCCAGAGCGCTGGCGGAAATCACCGCGATGGCCGCGTCGCTGTTGAGCTTCCCGTTTTCCGTGATCCGCAGAAGAAAGAACGCGGCGACCACCACCACGGGGATGGACACCTGCAGAGGCGACCAGCCGAACGCCACGGCAATGGACAGGGCGCCGAAAGACACATGGGACAGTCCGTCCCCGATCATAGAATACCTCTTTAACACCAGGCTGACACCCAGAAGGGCCGCGCACAGGGAAACCAGCACGCCCCCGATCAGGGCACGCACCAGAAAGGGATAGGAAAGCATTTCTCCGATCACGCTCATTCTTCCTCACCTCCCAGAAATCTCTGCCCCAGAGGGCTTTTTCTGTAGTCCTCCACACTGCCGTAAAACAGCACCTTCTGCTTTAAGTGGAGGATCTTTTTTGCCTGGTGGACCATATTCTGGATGTCGTGGGACACCATAAGAATGGCCACTCCCTCATCCCGGTTCAGGTGGCGGACCACCTGGTAAAACTCCTGGGCCGTTGACGGATCCAGGCCGGTGATGGGCTCATCCAGAATCAGCAGCTTCTCCGTGGCGCAGAGAGCCCTGGCAATGAGAACCCGCTGCTGCTGGCCTCCCGATAAGTCCCGATAGCATTTTCTGCGCAGGTCGGCGATTCCCAGCCGCTCCATATTCAGTTCCGCCAGCCGTTTTTCTTCTTTTGAATAAAACGGCCGGTAACCGGCCCGGCTCAGGGTTCCGGACACCACCACCTCCCACACGGTGGCGGGAAAATCTTTCTGGGCGGCCGTCTGCTGAGGCAGATAGCCGATTCCCGTCTTCTTTAAATCATCCGCCATCACAATACTGCCGCTGGTAGGCTTTAAAAGTCCCAGCAGACCCTTGATCAGCGTACTTTTTCCGGCCCCGTTTTCTCCCACGACGCCGATATAATCTCCGGGCAGAATTTCCATGGTCACGTCCGTCACCACATCAAAATGCTCATAACCAAATCCCGCTCCGGAACATTCAATCAATGGCTGTTTCATTCATCCAGTCCTTTTCTCAGATTTTCTGCATTCTGTCTCATCAGTTCCAGGTATGTAACCCCGGAATCAAACTCTCTTCTGGTAACATTGTGGCAGGAGTGAAGCAGCAGGATCTCCGCCCCCGTCTCCTCCCCGATAATCTCAGCCACCCTGGGGCTGGAAAGCTCCTGATAATATACCACCGGGATCTCATACTCCCTCACCCGGTCGATCAGATAGGCGATGGTCCTGGCGCTGGGCTCCGTGTCGGTGCTGCACCCGGAAAACGCCGCCCGGTATTCAAAACCGTAGGCCTCTGTCAGATAGCGGAAGGGGAATTTTCCCCCGATAATAATCATGTTCCGCTTCTCATTCTCCGCCACCTGCTGAAATTCCCGGTCCAGTTCTTTTAACTTCTGCTCATAAGCCGCCGCGTTTGCCTCATACAGGGCGGCCCCCGCCGGATCCATCTCCGACAGCTTTTCCGCTATCTCCTCCACGATCACCATGGCGTTTCTGGGGGAAGTCCAGATATGCTCGTCGTACTCGATCTCCTCCTCGTGACCGTCGTCTCCCAGGGAATCCACATGATCATGGTCGTGGCTGTGAGCGTGAGCGCTTTCCTCCATTCCCTCCACCAGGATCTCCTCAAAGGTTTCCACATAATCCATCATGGTGATGGTCTCCAGCTGGGGAGCGTCCACCGCGTCCAGCACTTCGTGAACCCAGTGCTCCATTTCCCCGCCGTTGGAGATCATCAGGTCCGCCTCCTGGATCATTCTCATATCCGCAGGAGTCGGCTCAAAGGAATGGCTGTCCATTCCCGCCGGCACAGCCAGCTTCAGCTCAATCCTGTCTCCCCCTACCTGGCGGGCAAAATCATAATAGGGAAAGATGGTGGTCACTACCTTCAGCCGGCCGTCATCTTCCCATCCGTCTGTTTTCTCCCCGCACCCGGACGCGGAGAAAACGGCAAGCAGCAGAAGGGCTGTGACACCCAGTTCTGCCGCCGTCTTTTTCCATTTTTTCAAAAATTTTCTCAATGATCTTCTCCGAATATCTTCTTTACCTCCGTGGGATGGCTCAGCAGAAACTTCGGGTGGAAGGCTTCCAGCTCCTCCCTGTCCCGAAATCCCCACAGGACACCGGCCGTATCCACACCGGCATTCTGTCCCGTTTTCATATCGGTGTTGGTATCTCCGAAATAGAGACACTCCTCCAGAGGCACTTCCAGTTCCTTCGCCAGCACAAATACCCCTCTGGGATCCGGCTTTTTGGGCACTCCCTCCCGCTCTCCGGCTATGGCGTCAAAATACCCTTTTCCGAAAATCGTTTCGATGGTCTCCACCGTCCTGGCGTGGGGTTTATTGGAGAGAACTGCCAGCTTTACCCCTTTCCCCTTTAAAAACTCCGCCATCTCTGTGATTCCGGGATAGGGACGCACCTGGTACAGACAGTGCTTCGCAAACTCTTCCATATAAATAGGGAGAGATTCTTCATAGTGAGTCAACTCCGCGTCGCCGGCAAACTTCAGGCACCGTTCCATCTGGGTCCGGTAGCCGTCTCCCACAAAATGCTTTAAATGTTCCTCGTCTACCGTTCCCAGCCCCAGCCGCTTCAGCACCAGATTGGTGGTGTAGGCCAGGGCGTGTATGGTATCCAGAAGAGTTCCGTCCAGATCAAAAATACAGCAGCGGTACATGGTTTTCCTCTCTTTCTCTCCTAAGGCATTTCCGTCTCCTGCCCGAACACGCTCTCCGCGTATTTGACAGAAGCCATGCCGTCTTTGCAGTAACAGTCGGCTCCGATGGTCTTTGCGTAGTCCTTTGTGAGAACGGCTCCGCCTACCATCACACGCGCCCAGGGAGCTTTCTGCCTGAGCTGCCGGATGGTTTCCTCCATGCTGGGAACGGTGGTCGTCATCAGAGCGCTCAGTCCCACCAGGGAAATGTGCTCCCGGACCGCCGTCTCCACTACCGTTTCCGGGGGAACGTCCTTGCCCAGATCGATCACGTCGTAGCTGTAATTCTCCAGCAGCACTTTCACAATATTTTTGCCGATATCGTGAATATCTCCCTTTACGGTGGCCAGAATCACCGTTCCCTTTTTCTCCTGCACCTCTCCGCTGGCTAGCATTTTGTCCTTGATCAGCTCAAAGGCCGCCTTTGCCGCCTCCGCGCACATGAGAAGCTGGGGAAGATAGAGGGTTCCGGCCTCAAACCGCACTCCCGCCCGGTCCAGAGCGGGGATCATCTCCTCCTGAATGATGTCCAGGGGGTCCCGGTACTCCAGCAGGCGTCTGGTCTCCTCCGCCGCCTGCTCCCGCAGTCCCTTTTCCACACACTCTCCCAGGCTCTTTGCCTCCCCGGAAACACTTGCGGCTCCCGTCCCTTTTCGCGGCTCCTGACCGCCGAATCTTCCTATATAATCTCCGCACTGAGCGTCCAGTCCGGCCAGCGCCCGGTAGCTGAAATAGGCGTTCATCATCCCCTCCGCATTGGGGTTGATAATGGCGGCCGACAGGCCGTTTTCCAAGGCCATGGCAAAGAATACGGCGTTGATCACTCCCCGCTGGGGCAGACCGAAGGAAATATTGGACACTCCCAGGGTTGTCCTGCCTCCCAGCTCATCCCGCACCCGGCGCAGAGTCTCCAGGGCGGTCATGGCCCCTCTGCTGTCGGAGCTCACCGTCAGGCAGAGGGCGTCAATGATAATGTTCTTTTTCGGGATTCCATAGGAGGCAGCCGTATCATAGATCTTCCTGGCCACCTCCAGCCGTCCGTCCGCCGTCTCAGGGATTCCCCTCTCATCCAGAGCCAGGGCCACTACCACGCCCCCGTACTTTTTCACCAGAGGGAAGATGGCCTCCATGGACTCTGCCTTGCCGTTGACGGAATTGATCAGAGGCTTGCCGTTGTAGATCCGCATGGCCCGCTCCATGGCCTCCATATTGGAGGTGTCGATCTGAAGGGGCAGGTCCAGCACGCTCTGCAGCTCTCTCACCGCCCGCTCCATCATCTCCGGTTCATCAATATCCGGCAGACCCACATTTACATCCAGCACATGAGCGCCCTTCTCCTGCTGGGCCACCCCTTCCTCCAAAATGTAATTCAGGTTGTTTTCCCGCAGCGCCTGCTTCATTTTGGCCTTTCCCGTGGGATTGATTCTCTCTCCCACGATAATGGGGTCGTCACCGATCTCCACGGCATGGGACCAGGAGGAAATCACCGTTCTGTTCTTTTCCTCAATGGGCCGAGGAGTTATGGAGCTGCACCGCTCCACCGTCTTTCTGATGTGCTCCGGGGTGGTGCCGCAGCAGCCGCCCAGCAGCCATGCCCCCATGCCGGCGATCTCCTCCATCTCCTTCGCAAACGCATCCGCGTCGATGTCGTAGACCGTACGGCCGTTTTCGCTTCTGGGCAGGCCGGCATTGGGATTGACCAGCACCGGGGTGGACGCCCCCGCCAGAATCTCCTTTACAATGCCCTTCATCTGCACCGGGCCCAAACCGCAGTTGATGCCCAGCACATCCACACCCAGGCCTTCCAGAAGGGCCACCGCCGAGGCGGGATTTCCGCCGGTAAGCAGTTTTCCCTTTTCGTCAAAGGTCATGGTCACAAAAACCGGCAGTCCGGAATGCTCCTTTGCCCCCAGCACCGCCGCCTTCGTCTCATACCCGTCGCTCATGGTTTCAATAATAATACAGTCTGCCCCCGCCTGTTCTCCGGTTTCAGCCACTTCCCCGAACAGAGAGCAGGCCTCCTCAAACTCCAGATCGCCCATGGGCTTCAGCAGTTTCCCCGTAGGCCCCATATCCAGGGCTACATAGGCACGCCGGCCGGTCTTTTCATAAAACGCATCCACCGCCTGCCGGGCGTTTTTCACAGCCGCCCTTACCACATCCTTCACGTCAGGCTGCTTCTTTCCGTCATATTTTAACCGGTTGGCTCCAAATGTATTTGTGGTCACCACATCGCTTCCCGCTTCCAGATAAGCGGTGTGCAGCTCCGTCACCACCTCCGGCTTTAAGAGATTCCAGGTCTCCGGCAGTTCCCCCGGCTTTAAGCCCCTCTCCTGGAGCAGGCTCCCCGTTCCTCCGTCAAAAAACAGAATCCTTTTTCCCAGCTCTTCTAATATTCCCATCTCAATTTCTCCGATATTCACAGTCTGTTTTGGAACACGCCTCGCAGCCTTCCAGAGCGCAGCCCGCCGGCACGGAGCTGATCCCGATCACCGCTGTCACCGACTTGGACGGCATCATGATCAGGCTGTCCGTCAAAGTCAGTCCAATGCGCTTTCCTGCTTCCAGCCCGCTGAGAATCTCCCGCTGGCATTCCAGGGGAAAGTCTCCGTAGCCTGGGCTGAAGCGGGGCCGCAGATACAGCCCCTTCTTTCCGTATTCTTCCTTCCACTCCCGGTTCAGGCAGTCGCAGTACTCTTCGATCATAGCCGCCGCCATGGCCTGAATCACCACCGCCCGGCTCACCCGAATCCGCTCATACCTCTGAATCAGCTGATCCGCTCCGATTCCCACGGTGGCGCCGAACACCAGGACCGCCTGGCAGTCTTTCAGATTTTTCCTGAGGTTTCTGCTCTCCGCGGAAAACAGCTCCGTCCGGATGCCCTTTTCCCCTTCCAGAACCAGCGGCAGTTCCCGCCTTACATGGCGGCAGCTGATCGCCGTCCTCAGCTCCTCCATACAGTCTGCCAGAAGGGCCGACACCTGTCCGTCCGGCTGCTGCCTGCGGTATCCCAGATACCGCAGGGTTTCCTGCATAATACGACTCTCATCCATCTGCATCTTCTCTCCCGGCCGGCTGCTACCGGATAATATCCGACAGATTCTCCCGCAGCTTGGCCGCCACCTCCGGCTTGTTCATAGTATAGACATGAATGGCATTCACCCCGTTGGCGATGAGATCGATGATCTGCTCCGTGGCGTAGGCGATTCCCGCCTGCTTCATGGCCGCCGGGTCATCCCCGAACCTCTCCACCATCGCCCGGAATCTCACCGGAAGCTGGGCTCCCGACATCAGGCCGATGCGTCTGATCTGGCTCTTGCTGGTCACCGGCATGATTCCGGCCACCACCGGCACCGTGATCCCCTGCTCTCTCACCTGATAAAGGAAGTGATATAAAATATTGTTGTCAAAAAACATCTGGGTAGTCACGAAATCGCAGCCGGCCTCCACCTTTTCCTTCAGATGCTGAATATCGTCCGCCTTGTTTGCCGACTCCACATGGCCTTCCGGATAGCAGGCGGCGCCCACGCAGAAATCTCCCTCAGACCGGATCTCCCGGATCAGCTCTGAAGCATAGTGATAATCCTGTTCCACATGGCCGTCTGCCGGGATGTCCCCCCGCAGGGCCAGCACATTTTCAATGCCCCTTTCCCTCAGCTCTCCCAGGACCTGATGCACCTTCTCCCTGGTGGAGGAGACGCAGGTGAGATGGGCCAGGGGAGTCACTCCCCCCTGTTCCTTTAACGCCGCGGCGATGTCCACCGTATATTTGCTGGTTCCCCCGCCGGCTCCGTATGTAACACTCATAAAGGACGGCTGCAGTCCGGCAATTTCCAGCGCCGCCTCCTTTACCGAGTCGTAATTTTCCGCAGTCTTCGGCGGAAATACCTCAAATGAAATGGTCGGAACACCCCGGCCAAGGATTTCTCTGATCTTCATATTCTGCCTTCCTTATCTGTCTTTCTTCTTCATACTTTCCAATTGTGCTACAGTATTCTATCACATTTTTTCAGGAAAAGCCAAGAAAAATGCCCATCATTCTCAATTTTGTCCCCTTTTCCGGACTTGACGCGTCCGCCTCCCCGATTTTATAATAACCAGATAGCCCCCTTCCCGGCTTTTCCGGAACAGGGCTTTCTATCTTTCGTCTTGGAGGCATCATATGGACATACTCATTGTCATGTTTGCAGGAGTTCTTATTGGAAACCGGTTCTTTCCGCCAAAATATAAAAAAATGAACGAACGGCTGCAGGTGATCTGCACCGCTCTTCTGATCTTTACCATGGGCATCTCCATGGGACAGAGGGAAAATTTTCTCCGGGAACTGGCGTCCATGGGCTGGATCAGTTTTCTGTTTTTCCTGTTCCCGGCTGTGGTATCCACCATTTTTGTGTACTTTCTGTCCAAATGGTTTTTAAAACAGAAAGGAGGAGAGCGCTGACATGGTCATCATCGCCGTCGCCGCCCTGATCCTGGGCATTCTCACCGGAACCTTCTGGCAGAACGGCTTCACCGCCGTCCTCACCTCCGGCTCTGATTATATCCTGTACCTGCTCATGTTTCTGGTGGGCATCAGCATCGGCCTCCACCGTGGGCTTCTGGACCGGCTCCGCCAGTATCATATCAGGATCCTGGTGATCCCCGCCGGCATCATCGCCGGTTCCGTTCTGGGCGGGGCACTCTGCGGCCTCCTTCTGGGAATTCCCCTTTACCAGAGCACATCCATCGCCAGCGGCCTGGGATGGTACAGTCTCACCGGAATCACCATCACCAATCTCATGGGCCCCAGGCCCGGAAGCATTGCCTTTCTCAGCAATCTCATGAGGGAAATCTTTTCCTTCTTCAGCATCCCCTGGATTTCCAGACACCTGGGATATTTCAGCTGCATCGCCCCGGCCGGAGCCACCAGCGAGGACACCACGCTGCCCATGATGATCCGCTACACCAACGAGGAGACTGTGGTAATCTCTGTGGTCAACGGAGTCATCTGTTCCGCGGCGGTGCCGGTGCTCATCGCCTTCTGCAGCCAGGCCTTCCGGTAAGCCAAACCGCAGCCTGGCCGCAAAACAGCGACATCTCGCCCCGGTCATTTCGTTACCAAAACTGTGAGAGCGCGTCCCCGGCTCTTTCACCGGAAGACGCGCTCATTCTGTCTCCTGTCACTGTATTTCTCCTGTCTTATGCCTCAGCTTCCGCCCCGGCCGAACTCAGCTCCACCCAAGAAACCCCTTTCCGATGATCTCGCTGGAATTTGTGATCTGAATAAACGCCGTGGGCTCTACCCTCTTAATATAATTTCTCAGCTTTACCGCCTGAGCAGATTTCATGGTGGTCATCACAACCTTCTTCTCGTGGTGGCTGAACGCCCCCTTTGCCTCGTACACCGTTGCACTGCGATTCAGATCATGAATAATGAAATCGCAGATGAGATCGGCATCGTCACAGACGATGGTGAAGCATTTGCACTGATTCATATTCTCGATCACCTGATCGATCACCAGAGATTTCGCCAGAAGGCCCAGGCTGGAAAACAGGCCCGTAGCCGGTCCGAATACAAAAAAGGACATAATTACCGCAGCCATATCCACAAACAGAAGCATGGTTCCGATGTGCAGGCTGGTATGTTTTTTAAATATCATGGCGATGATGTCCGTTCCGCCGCTGGAGGCGCCGATGTTAAACAGCACCGCAGAGCCTACAGCCGGCAGGAAAATGGCAAACACCAGCTCCAGAAGAGGCTCTGTGGTCAGCGGACCTGACAGGGGGAACAGCCGCTCCATCAGCTCCAGCCCCGCGCTCATCACCAGAGTGGCATATACGGTTTTGAAACCGAAATCCCTTCCCAAAAAGAGGAAGCCCAGTACCAGCAGCCCAATATTTACCACGTTGGTAAACTGAGTCGCGGACCAGTTTGTCAGCGCGTTTACCACCGACGCAAAGCCGGTCACTCCTCCAAAGGAAAAATTGTTGGGAAACTTAAAGAAATGAATGCCTATTACCATGATCATAATGCTGACCGTAATGACTGCGTATTCCTTCAGCGTAACCTGCCAGTTTTTTTGAATTGTCTGAACTTCCATAACCTCTGTTTTCCTTATATTATTTTTCATGATTTTTCAGATCAGTCGGAACTGACCGTGCCGGCGTATCTCCAGACAGGCCTCCTCTGACCACACCTCAATATACAACCTTACAGCGACAAATTCAATCACCATTCTTCCTGACATATCCACAGTATTTCTGTTGTGCTTCCCGGACTCCGGCTCAACCGTTTTCCGCCCTTTCCCAGGCGGCGGAATCCTGCCCGGAGCGGGCGGCGGCACAGGGCAGAACACATCTGCAGCAGAATGATACCTGGAGCGAAGACCCCCCGACAGCGACAGAAAAATGCCCGGAGCGGAATTTTCCTCCGCCCCAGGCACCGAAACCTTTTTCCATGCATTTTTTGTTATGAAATGCTGTCAATGAATCTCATAAACGCCATTCTTCCCTCTTCTGTACATTTATACACGCCGGCGTCCTCCAGTACTTTCCGGAACACCACTCCCACTTCCTGTTTTAATATATCAGAAACATTATCTTTTGTGATGGATTCATATCTCTTTGTGAATTCAGCTACCCAGTCCGCATGTTTTTCCAGCATCTCGTTGTCCCGGACATTCTTTCCCTCCACAAGGTATTCCTCCAGCAGGTTCAGCTCCTCTTTCAGACGGGAAGGCAGCACTGCCAGGCCCATCACCTCAATCAGGCCGATATTCTCTTTCTTAATGTGGTGGAGCTCCTGATGGGGATGGTAAACTCCCAGCGGAAACTCTTCCGTGGTGATGTTGTTGCGCAGCACCAGATCCAGCTCATACATATCGCCGTTCTTTCTGGCAATGGGGGTGATGGTATTGTGAGGCTCTCCGTTCGTCTCCGCGAAAATAAACGCCGCCTCATCCGTATATCCACTCCAGGCCGTGAGGATTTTATCCGCCAGATCAATTAACGGCTCCGTATCCCTGCATCTGGTCCGGATAACGGACATGGGCCATTTTACAATTCCCGCTTCCACCTGGGGATAGCCGGCAAATTCCACCCGCTTCTCTATGGGAGCCTTGGCCATGGCAAAGGTATAATTGCCTCCCTGGAAATGATCATGGCTTAAAATCGATCCCCCTACAATGGGAAGATCCGCATTGGATCCCAGGAAGTAATGGGGGAACTGCTTCACGAAGTCAAACAGCTTCACAAAGGTAGCTCTCTCGATCTTCATGGGCACGTGTCTGCCGTTGAACACAATGCAGTGCTCATTGTAGTATACATAAGGTGAATACTGAAACCCCCACTGATTTCCGTCGATTGTCACAGGAATAATCCTGTGATTGTTTCTGGCCGGATGGTTTGCCCTGCCTGCATAGCCTTCGTTTTCCATACACAGCTGGCATTTGGGATAGCCGCTCTGCTTCATCAGCTTCGCGGCGGCAATGGCTTTCGGATCCTTTTCCGGCTTGGACAGGTTTACCGTGATATCCAGATCAC
>DXBC01000188.1 GCA_019116745.1 Candidatus Lachnoclostridium stercorigallinarum | reverse complement strand
TTGGGAATCAGACGGTACATGAATACGCAGTAGACGGTTCCCACAATCAGAGGCAGAATGCCGGCCTTGAAGAAATCCGTAATTCCCAGCAGATTCTCCGGGCCCACCAGACCCTGATAGTAAGAGTTGATGGTGCCGGGCATGGTGGCTCCCATACCCACCGGGATCTTGGAAGTGGCGATACAGTTGATGGTGGCCACCAGAAACAGCATACGTGCCGGAGAATACTCGCTCTTCTCATCGAGAGTCTGCAGAAACAGAAGCATAACGGAAATACAGGCGATCTGTCCCATTAACTGAGAAAGAATAATGGTGATGCCGCAGATGCCAAGAACCAGCAGGAATCCGCTCTTGCCCTGAAGACGGTCCATCATTTTCCGGATCCGGCCGATCAGGCTGGTTTTTCCCAGGGCGCTGGCCACTACGATCATGGGAGCGATCATCAGAGTCGTGCTGCTGGAAAGACCGGAGAACGCCGTCTCCAGGTCCAGAATGCCGAACAGTACAAACAGCACGCAGCAGATCATTGCAGATACGCCGTAGGGCAGTTTGTTGGTAAGCAGCATGACTACCAGGAACGCCAGAATGCACAAGGTAATAATCAGTTGTGTAGACATAAACAGTCCTCCATTACAAAACTTAATACAAAGAAGACAATTCGCCCTGTCCATTCATGAAATTAGGCCGCCTGGATTGTGCAGATTATCTTTTGCTTTGTGTTTACTCCCTAATTATATCGTTATAATTGTCCCCATGCAATCCAGCGCTGATTATATAAAATATAAGTAAAAACTATAAATCTTTTTTATGTCCTGTACCGCATTCTCTCTCCCGCCGGAAGCTCTCCTCTCAGCCTCCCGAATAAGTAAAGATATTTCTGCACATTTCCATGGTTTCCCCATTGAAATCTGCTCCAGCTACAAATTCGCCGTTTTCATAGGCCATGACGGAGATGAGCCAGCACGCTCCTGCATCCCAGTAGTAGGGTTCCCCCTGCTCCCAGGTGATCTCCCGTCCCTCCGGAATCCGAAGCATTTCCCCGATCTCCTCCAGCTGTGCCTTGCTGAACCGCAGCCTCCGGTATGTCCCCTCCAAAACTCCATCCATTCCGTACAGAAGGTCCAGGGACGGAGCCCTCTCCCGGTCCACTGCAATGATCATAAGATTTTCATCAGAAGGATCGCTTTCCATCAGGAACGGCACTCTGGTGACTCCGCTCACATCCAGATTCACCATATTCAGCCACAGGGTGCCGTTTTCCAGGGAGTAGGTGCTGGTATACTCATTTTCCCTGGTAACTGACGGCGTATAGAAAAGACTTCCGTCCTCTCCCAGCACAAGGAGAATGGGATTTGCCTCATCCTGCTGCAGCCAGGTGCCTGCCAGCTGCCGGTTCTCCCCCTCCTGCACTTTTTCCGCGCCCTTGTCGTCAAACACAAAAACCGTGGTTCCCTGCAGTCTCGCCACATCCTGTATTCCGCCAATCAGCTCATAATCCACTGTAATGGAGTCAAGCTCAAGATTTTCATCGATGACCGCAGACAGCTCTGCCCTTATGATTCCGTCTTCCCCCTCTGAGGCGGGATTCCAGTAAATCCGGAAATTGTCAGGGAGAAGATAATTCAGCAGGCCGAGGCCGTCTTCCGCCATCCTCTCCTCATCATAAGTCACCGTAAATACGACTCTGCGGTCCTCCTGCCGCTTCGTCTCCATGGTCTTCACATAACTCCAGAACGGAAGAGTAACATCAATCAGCTGCCGCTGCTCCGTCTGCTGCCCGGAAAAAGGCATCCGATATTCCTTTGTCAGCACCTGATTTTCATAGGTATAGGTGTAATCCGTCTCCCAGGGAGCCGTTCCTCCGGTGTGCTGATAACGTCCTCCTCCGCGCATTCCGTCGGAGCCGTATTCTGCCACTTCCATATTTTCCGTGAAAACAATATCCTGAAAATCGGAGAAATCTCCGCTCATGGTCCCCTCCCGAACCATCGCAAAGCTGCCCCTCTCCTCCAGCTTCTTCAGAGCCAGCGGATACAGAACCTCTCCGGAAGGAGTATAATCCGCCATCCAGGTCAGATCGTCATCAAAACCGGAGCTGCCGCCCGGTCCGTTGAGAGCCGCATTTTCCACCCGTTTCAGCAGGGCAGCCGTCTCCTCGCACATCTCCCCGTAAGATTCTTCAATTCCCTCTATGCCGCCGCTTTTTACCAGTGCCTCCCTGGTGCTCAAAGTGGCTTTCAGCTGCAGGATCATGTCGTATTTCAGCTCTGTCATAACCTCTTCCTGCAGCTCCTCATCGTCATAGTAATAATCATGATAATACAATTCCGCCAGAGCATCAGAGACCAGCTCCCCTCCCATGGTCTGGATCATGGAACAGTTGTAGGCGTTGTGAATTTCTCTCGCCTGGTCCGCCGCGGAAGAAAACCGGAAAATTCCCATCACGGTGTCCCATGTCAGAAGAGCCAGATTTCCTTTAAACAAAGTTCCTGTTCCGGCCGAATCCTTGTAAAGGCTGTAAGCTGCGGAGGCAAAGGTATCCAGAATCTCCTCATCGTTTGGAATTTCCTCCCTCACCTTCCCGCTCACCTGCTCTGCCGCCTCAATCATAATTTCCCAGAAATCGTTTTCCCGGACCATATCCGTCTCTCTTCCGTACTTCAGAATTGTCTCCTTCAGAAGATTTTTCTGGGTGTCCGTCATGTTGGCACACTGCATGGCGAAATCCAGAGTATCCGCGAGTCCGACGGCCATCTTCGCCCCGGACGAAACCAGAAGATTTCCCTTAGAGAGCCGCTTTAAAAGCTTATTCAGAGTGGAATCCTTCCCCATCTTGTAGGTATTGGTGATAAGCTCGTACCAGTCCAGGGTTGAGGAAAAAACTGTGTGGGAAAACTCCGCCAGTTTTCCGTCGGAATCCTGAATGTACTCCGCTCCCTCGTTGGCCACTACAGCGAACAGATCGTCTTCCAGGTCTTCCTGATAAATAGAGTCCGCATCAAACATCATTTTAAACGGATCAGATTCCTCCGCAAGCATGGCCAGAACCCCCTGATAGGTCAGGTTCAGCTCCGCACTCCCAAAGGAAAAGTCGATTTCGCTCCACCGAAAGTAATTTCCCCGGCCGCTGTGGGCATAATCCCGGAGAGCATCCGGCAGATCGTACCACTTGATCACCGTCAGCTGAGGGTCTCCTTCCGGATCCAGCTCATACCCCGTTCCCATGTAGGTGAGGAAATGGAACATGGAAACGTAAAGCTCCTCCCCTATAATCTCCGCCGGCATTTCCACCGTATGCCGGTCACGGTAAAACTCTTCCGTCAGCTCGTCCGTATCCGCCTGAACGGTAAAAAAGCGCAGGGAATCCTCTTCCGTATCCCCGTCTCTCAGGCTGGCCCGTCCTCCTTCCTCTTCCACAAGGATAAGCCCTGTCAGCTCACACAGCTCGTCCAGATCCGCATAAAATACCTGGTCCCTGTAGTATCCCGCGATCTGCTCCCGCTTCGAGAGATTGGAGGACATGCTCAGCACCACGGGAACAAAATCTTCCCCTTCCCCGTAAACGGGAACCGGACCGGACAGCAGCAGGGCTATGGTCAAAAACAGGCTGATCACTCGTTTCATTTTTCCTCCGCCTCCTTCACGTACTCCGAGATCATCCGGGAATAGGCCTCATACACCCCTCCGCTCAGGGCGTTTTCCAGTTCGCTGTTGGGGACCAGATAACTATGGCCGTCCAGCTCCCTCAATTCCACCTGTACGATGTATTCTTTTGCTGGAAATTCCCCTGTCATGGCTTCTTTGATCATTTCCGGGATCTGGCTGCCATCCGAAACTTCACCGGAAGCAATGCAGGTCTCCATCATCTTCATCACATCAGGAGAAATGATCCGCAGCTCTGCCTGATCCGCCTCCACACTTATGATCTCAAATTCCGTCCTGCTTCTCACCTGGGACAGAGCAGTATCTTCCGACTCGCCCTGGGCGGCTCCGGAAACTTCCTCGCCCCAGAGGTAAGCAGTCTCCCCGCCGCCGGGAGAAGTCATGGTCTTCAGCGTTGTCTCCAGGTCGGCGCGGACAGCCTCCTCCGACACGGCTTCCTCTCTCTCCGGCTCCGGCCAGAGCATTTCCCAGAGCTTCTCCAGCCAGCCGTCCTCCGGTCTGAAGCTTTCCAGCCACTCTTCCCCGTACCACACTTCTTCCGCCGCGCTGCGGCAGCCGGAGACTGCAGCCATCCCGAGAAACACTGCCGCAAGCAGCGCCGCCTGCCTCCGTTTTCTTCCTTTTTTCATGTCCTTCCCTTCCATTTTCATCCTCCCCCGATGCGCTCTTCTCTTCCTGTTCTCTGTCATTTCAAAGAAGACCGATCTTTTTATGACAAAAAGGCGCCGATCAAAAAATCAACGCCTTTTTGTCTCACTAGCTGTTCCTGTATGCCGGCAGCCGCATTATTTTATTTTTCCAGCTGGCTGAGCCGCTCTTTTACCTGCTCCATCATGTGGGTGTATTTCTCCAGCTTCGCTCTCTCCTCGGCTACCTTTGCCTCGGGAGCACGGCTCATAAACTTTTCGTTGTTCAACATGCCGTTGACTCTGGCCAGCTCGCCGGTGAGACGCTTCTCTTCGCTCTTTAACCGCTCGATTTCCTTCTCAATATCCACCAGCTCCGCAAAGGGCAGGTAGATGTTTGCCTGAGGAATCACCGCGGACACCGCGTCGTCGCCAATGCCGCTCTTGTCCTTCTGAAGGAATACTTCGCTGGCGTAGCCCAGGGTGGCAAAGAACACGCGGCTGCGCTCAAACACCGCCAGAAGCTCCTCATTTTCAGAAACCACATACACCTTCGCTTTTTTGCTGGGGGGCACGTTCATGGAGGTTCTCACGCCGCGGATGGCCCGCACCGCCTCCTTGATGGTCTCCACATCCTTTTCAGCCGCTGTAAAATCCCAGTCCTCCCGGTACTCCGGCCAGGCGGAAATCATGATGGACTCCTCCTCGTCCTGGAGATTGCAGAAAATTTCCTCGGTGATGAAAGGCATAAAGGGATGGAGCAGCTTCAGGGACTGAATCAGCACCGTCTTTAACGTCCAGATAGCCGCCGCCGTGGTGGAATCTCCCTCGCCCCACAGTCTGGGCTTCACCATCTCAATGTACCAGTCGCAGAACTCTTCCCAGATAAAGTCATACACCTTCTGGAGAGCAATTCCCAGCTCGTACCTGTCCATATTTTCCGTAACTTCCTTCGCCAGGCGGTTTACCTTTGACAGGATCCAGCGATCCGCCATGGTCAGGTCGGACAGCTCCACCTTCTCATCGGAAGCCTTCTCAATGTTCATCATAATGAAACGGCTGGCGTTCCACACCTTGTTGGCGAAATTGCGGCTGGCCTCCACTCTCTCCCAGTAGAAGCGCATATCATTGCCGGGAGCATTTCCCGTCATCAGAGTCATTCTCAGGGCGTCGGCTCCGTACTTCTCCACCACTTCCAGAGGATCGATGCCGTTGCCCAGGGACTTGCTCATCTTCCGGCCCTGAGAATCTCTCACCAGTCCGTGGATCAGCACCGTATCAAAGGGCACCGTACCCGTCTGCTCCAGAGCGGAGAATACCATACGCACCACCCAGAAGAAAATGATGTCATAGCCGGTTACCAGCACGTTGGTGGGATAGAAATACTCCATCTCCGGCGTCTTGTCCGGCCATCCCAGGGTGGAGAAGGGCCACAGGGCGGAGGAGAACCAGGTATCCAGAGTATCTTCATCCTGGGTCAGATGGGTGCATCCGCATTTGGGGCACTTCTCCGGCATCTCTCTGGAAACGGTCATCTCCCCGCACTCATCGCAGTAGTAAGCCGGGATCCGGTGTCCCCACCACAGCTGTCTGGAAATACACCAGTCACGGATGCCTTCCAGCCAGTGGAGATAGGTCTTGCCGAAGTTTTCCGGAACAAATTTCAGATCTCCCGTTTTCAGGGCCTCGATGGCCGGTTTTGCCATCTCTTCCATCTTAACGAACCACTGCTGCTTCACCATGGGCTCTACCGTAGTCTTGCACCGGTCGTGGGTTCCCACGTTGTGGGCGTGGGGAACTACCTTCACCAGAAGTCCCTGCTCCTTTAAATCCTCCACCATGGCCTTTCTGGCCTCGTAGCGGTCCATGCCGAAATACTTTCCGGGAACGCTGATGGTGGCATCGTCGTTCATCATGCAGATCTCCGGCAGATTGTGGCGGCGTCCCACCTCAAAGTCGTTGGGGTCGTGAGCCGGGGTGATCTTCACGCAGCCCGTTCCGAACTCCCTGTCCACGTACTCGTCGGCAATCACCGGAATTTCCCGGTCTGTCAGCGGCAGCTTTAACATTTTTCCAATCAGGTCTTTATACCGCTCGTCCTCAGGATTTACCGCCACAGCCGTATCTCCCAGCATGGTTTCCGGACGGGTGGTGGCAATCTCCACAAAGCGGCCTTCCTCTCCCACAATGGGGTAGTTGATATGCCAGAAGAAGCCGTTCTGCTCCTCATGGATTACCTCCGCGTCAGAGATGGACGTCTGGCACACGGGACACCAGTTGATAATTCTGGATCCTTTGTAAATGTAGCCCTTTTCATAAAGCTTGATAAACACTTCCTGTACTGCTCTGGAACAGCCCTCGTCCATGGTAAATCGCATCCGGTCCCAGTCGGCGGAAACTCCCATCTTGTACATCTGGCTGACAATGCGGTTCTCATACTCTTCTTTCCATTTCCAGGCTTCCTTTAAAAAGCCCTCCCGTCCCAGGTCGTGCTTGTCAATGCCCTCGTCCTTCAGCTTGTTGATTACCTTTACTTCGGTAGCGATGGCCGCATGATCTGTTCCCGGCTGCCAAAGAGCCTCATAGCCCTGCATTCTTTTATAGCGGATCAGGATATCCTGCATGGTATTGTCCAGGGCGTGGCCCATGTGAAGCTGTCCCGTTACGTTGGGCGGCGGCATCACAATGGTAAAGGGCTTCTTTCCCTTTCTCTTTCCTTCCTCCGCGTCTGCGTGGAAATACTTTTTGTCCAGCCACTTCTGATAAATGCGGCTCTCAATTTCACCGGGGGAATATGTTTTCTCCAGTTCTTTCATAGCAATCTCCTTTTTGTCCTCTCTATTTTGGTATGCCGCCGCAGCGGCTATCCCTTCCTACATCTGCTTTCTCACAATGCGGTACTCATCATTCAGCCGGTAATAAGGGCATTCAAATCTCTGGCTTCCCAGAAACTTGGCCATCTCGTCCTCATCCAGGCTGGCCTCGCATACGTAATATTCAAAATCTTCGTCGTAAACGTAATTTTCACAGGTCTCGCAGTTACTTGTCTGCTTCCGGCAGGAATTCGTCTTTTCCATGGGCACTCCTTCTGATTCCCTCCGGATCCGCCAGATAGGCTTCCAGAATCCGGTATGCGATCTCGCTTCCCTTTAATTTTTCCATGGCCTGATCCACCGGCACCCACAGAGCGGAATCCACTTCCGAGGAGAGCTTCAGGTCTGTCTTCCCGGCAAATCCCACAAAGCCCAGCATGAGGAGCTCTTTTTTCTTCAGTGCGAAGGTGCGGACTCTGGAAATGGCATCCATTTTCACGCCGATTTCTTCCTCCACCTCCCGGAACGCCGTCTCCTCCGCCGTCTCGCCCGGCTTTATGTACCCGGCCACCAGAACGTAATTGTCTTCCATAATATAATCCTGGCGCAGAAGAGCCGCCTCCTCAAATTCATTGATCACCAGGGTAATGATGCAGGGAGAGGGATGTTCGTACCAGGCGATATCGCAGGAATCGCAGAAAGGCACTGCTCCCTCATCCCACATACTCCGCATTCTCAGTTTCCTCCCGCACTCCGGGCAGAACTTATACAGCATATGATCTCCTTTCCAAAAAAGAAACGCCCTCTGCACATCTTATTCTGTGCAAAGGGCGAATAAACCGCGGTACCACCTTTTTTCACCGCCGGAAACCGGCAGCGATCTCTTCGGCCCGGTAACGGGGACCAGTCGGGTACGGCTACAAGTACGCCTGCCAGCCATTTTCACTGTCTGTCAGACTCCTTCTTTCACCGTCCGGCTCCGAAGCCACCTTCCGCCTTTCCTTCCCGGACGCCTTCCAGCCAACGGGCGTTCCTCTCTGCAGGGTCATACGGGCGTACTCCTCTTCTTCTCAGCCTGTTTCTTTTCTTTCCTATCATATAGAGTTTGGGTTGGTTTGTCAAGTACTTCCTCTCTCACACCTTGATCCTGGCCGCCACCTCTCCGCTGACGGCGATTCTCCGGTTTCCCGCGCCGATGATCAGGCATCCCTCCCCATTTCTTTCCAGAATAGGACTTTTGAGTAGGTTAGTCAATGGTAACTTGTCCTGTTTTTCAGCTGTTCCGGTTCTTTCTGCCGGCTTCCGCAGATCCTGCCGCCGGCTTATGAGAAGGTTCGGGATCAGCGCCTGGCGGCCGCGGACCTACTGTGCTGCCAGATCGGGTGCGTACTCCGTCAGGAAATTGTGGGCCACATCCATGGGGTCCTGATCTTCCTCATCCACCAGATAATTGAGCTCCGCCATCCGGTCGGTGGTCAGCGCCTCTCCCAGGGCCTGGGAAATGTCGGCGATCTCCGGATACTGCTCCATCACCTCACCCCTGAATACGGGAACGGCGTAGTAGGGCGGGAAAGCTCCCATGTCGTCTTCCAGCACCACCAGGTCAAACTTCTTTAACAGGCCGTCGGTGGAGTAGGCGTCGATCAGATCCCCTTCTCCGCTCATGAGAGCCGTGTACCGGGGAGCTCCGTCCACCCCCGTCTCCTCCGCAAATTCCAGGCCATACAGGGCTTTTACTCCCGGCAGTCCGTCCTCCCGGTTCAGGAAGGTGAGGGTGGTGGTGGCTCTCAGCTGGCCGTTCCATTTCTTCAGGTCGCTGATGGTCTTTAAGCCGTACTTTTCCGCAATCTCCTTTGTAGTGGACAGGGTGTATGTATTGTTCACATTGAGGGAATTTAAGACCTCCAGTCCGTACAGCTCCTTCATGCCCGCTTTGGACTCCTCATATACCTTTTCCACGTCAGGAATAGCCGGCTGATCCAGGATGCTCACGTAAATAGTTCCCGTATATTCAATGTAGCCGTCGATCTCCTCGCTGTTAATGGCGGTGACGCACACGGAAGAGCCTCCCAGATCCAGGACCGTGTCTACGGAAAGTCCCAGCTTCGTCTCAATGGCCTCCGAGAGCATGTAGGCCAGAATTTCATTTTCCGAAAAGTCCATGCTGGCAATGCGCAGATCCGCTTTCTTCACCGGCTGAAACACCGACACGCCGATCAGAGCCGCCACCAGGGCTGCGGCCACGCCCACCACCAGCTTCTCCCGTTTTTTCCTCTTCTTTTTCTCCTGCTTGCTGTTTCCCGGAAGGAGGCTGATAGGAGTGACCAGCACTTCCACCGCCGCAAAGATCCGGTCCACCAGAAGAGCCAGAATGCAGGCGGGAATGGCGCCGGCCAGGATCTTTATGTTGTTGACCAGGCGGATCCCGGAAAATACCAGATCGCCTAGACCTCCTCCTCCCACGTAAGCTGCCAGAGTCATCAGTCCCACGGCGGAAACGGCAGAGATCCTCACGCCGGTCATAATCACGGGAAGGGCCATGGGAAGCCGCACCTGAAACAGAATCTGGCGTTTTGTCAGGCCAATGCCCTCCGCTGCCTCCAGCATCTGGGGACTGATATTCATCAGACCTGCATACGTATTTTTGATAATGGGAAGGAGGGAATAGATCACCACCAGAAACACTGCCGGCTTCATCCCGATTCCCAGAATGGGGATCGCCAGTCCCAGAAGGGCCATGCTGGGGACGGCCTGCACCAGGTTGGCAAAAGCCAGCACCGGCTTGCTGGCCGGCTTCAGATAGGAAATCAGAATTCCCAGGGGAATCCCAATGGCAATGGCCGCCGCCAAAGCCAGGGCCGTCAGCTGAATATGTTCTATGAGAAGGGCAAAAACCTCATCGCCCGATGCCGCGAAATAATTGATCAGTTCCCGGATCATGCTTCCACCTCCTTCTTCGCAGGAATAAACTGTCTGCTGAGAGTATTTACCAGAGTACTTCTGGTGATCAGCCCCTGGATAATTCCCTGACTGTCCACCACCGGAAGGGTGGACAGATGCTTTTCATCAAACAGGGTCAGCAGATCCACAATGGAGCTGTCCGGCAGCACCGAAGTAAAGTTTTTCTCCATCAGTTCCTCCGCAGGCTTTTTCAAATCCTGAATCCCGATGAGGGACTCGGCAAACAGCACGCCGTATATCCTCTTATACTGGTCGGTCACCATGAGAGTGTCCACCCGCTTCCTTCCCATAAGCTCAATACATTTGAATGCCGGCAGCTTGGGATGACAGCACACCGGATCTGAAATCATAATATCCCTGGTGCGGATATATTCCGGGGACGTCCAGATTCGATTCGGGCCGATGAAATTGCGCACAAAATCATTGGCAGGATATTTCAGAATGTTCTCCGGAGTGTCAAACTGAACGATGACGCCTCTGTCCATGATGCAGATCCGGTCCGCCAGGCGAATCGCCTCATCCATGTCGTGAGTCACAAACACAATTGTCCGTTTTAACGCCGTCTGCATATCTATAAGCGCATTCTGGATCTGAGTTCTGGTGATAGGATCCAGGGCGGAAAAAGGCTCATCCATAAGAACGATCTCCGGATCAGTCATAAACGCCCGGACCACACCGGCCCTCTGCTGCTGTCCGCCGGACATTTCCGACGGATAGGCCTCCAGAAACTGGTCCGGATCCAGATTGACCATCTCCATCAGCTTCCGGGCGTTCTGCTCCAGCCGCCCTCTGTCCTTATTGTTCATTTTTGCGATGATCTCAATATTTTCCCTCACAGTCATATGAGGAAACAGCCCGATCTGCTGAATCACATAGCCCATTCTCCTTCTCAGGGCGATGGGATCCGCACCGCTGATATCCTGTCCGTTGATCTCCACCGTGCCGGAGCTGGGGGAAATCAGCTTGTTGATCATCTTCAGGGTCGTGGTTTTCCCACAGCCGCTCTCCCCCAGGAGAACAACAAATTCCCCAT
>DXBC01000187.1 GCA_019116745.1 Candidatus Lachnoclostridium stercorigallinarum | reverse complement strand
GGTATACTTTCCCAAAACTCATGTTGTATACTTTTTCGTATGCCATCTTCTTTCCCCTGATTCTGCTTTATTTTTAAATATTTAATCTCCCGTTCAATCCCTCTTGTCTCTTGTCTCTTACCTCTTATCTTTCATACTTCATCGGCGTATATCGGATTCCATTCTCATAAGCCCCGAAAAATTCCAATGTATTCACCATAGCTTCATCATCAATAAAATCCTTAAAAGATTTTATTCCTTCCTCCGAATAATCCGGAGCTTCAAACTGCAGAAATGTCTCCCAGATTAATTCCAGCGCCTTCTGAATTTCGAGTTTATTTTCTATTCTCCTTATCTCCATAATTATCCCCCGGCATCCTGCATAACAAACATCCTGTGTCCGCCTTCTGTCCTTTTACATCGTCCTTTCTGCTGTCTGCCTTGCTTCTACAGAAACTTTCCTGTCGCGCTCTCCGGCGTATTCCGAATCTCTTCCGGCGTCCCGGCCGCCACGATTCTTCCGCCCTCATCGCCGCCGCCCGGGCCCATATCGATGATATAGTCCGCGTTCCGGATTACATCCAGGTCGTGTTCGATGACTATGACCGTGGCGCCGTTCTCGATCAGGGTCTGAAACACCCCGAGCAGTGTCTGTACATCCAGAGGATGAAGGCCAATCGTAGGCTCATCGAAGACAAATACGGAATCTGACTGAAGCCGCCCCATCTCGCTTGCCAGCTTCAGCCGCTGGGCTTCGCCGCCGGACAGGCTGGGCGTCTCCTCCCCCAGCGTCAGGTAGCCCAGGCCCAGGCTCTGCAGCACCTGGAGCCTCTGATGGACCAGTTTCATATCCGCGCAGACCGGGAGTGCCGTATTGATATCCATAGCCATAAGCTCCGGCAGAGAATACGCCTCTCCCGCCTTATTCCGGTATCTGACTCTGCCTGCGTCTTTCCCATAGCGGGAACCCCGGCATTCCGGACAGGGAATGTCTACGTCCGGAAGGAACTGCACATCCAGACTGATGACTCCCGTGCCATCACACACCGGACAGCGCAGCCTGCCTGTATTATAGGAAAAATCGCCCGCCTTATAACCCAGCTCCTTTGCCTCCGGCATCCGGGCAAAAATTTTCCTCAGCTCATCGTGAACGTTCGCATACGTCGCCACGGTGGAACGGACGTTGATGCCGATGGGCGTGGCGTCGATGAGCTTCACCCTCTCGATGCCTTCCGCCTCCACTGCTTTCACATGTTCCGGCAGTTTCTTTCCGGCAATGACTGCTTCCAGACCGGGTACCAGGCTTTCCAGAATCAACGTCGTCTTGCCGGAGCCTGACACGCCTGTGATGACTGTGAGGCGGCCTTTGGGAATGTCCACCTCCAGCGGATGCACGGTATGAATTTCTCCTGTAGAAAGACGGATTCGCCCTTCCGCAAAAATCTCATTCCGTGCAGGGTGGCTTCCCGCTTCTATCTCCGCAGTTCCGGCAAGAAACGGGCCAATCAGAGATACCGGATTCCCGGCAAGATCAGAAACCGTCCCTTCCGCAATGACCTGCCCGCCGTCCGCTCCGGCCTTCGGCCCCATTTCGATCAGCCAGTCTGCCTGAGACAGAATCTGCGTGTCGTGATCCACCAGGAGAACAGAATTTCCATCCGCCGTCAGATCCTGCATGACCCGGACAAGACCCAGGATATTGGAGGGATGCAGACCGATGGACGGCTCGTCCAGCACATACAGAACGCCCGTGGTGCGGTTCCGCACCGCCCGGGCCAGCTGCATTCTCTGACGCTCTCCGGTAGAAAGCGTGGAGGCCGCCCGGTCCAGGGCCAGGTATCCAAGCCCCAGCTCCATCAGCCGCTTTGCCACGGTCTGGAAGGATTCACAGATACTCTCCGCCATGGGACGCATTTCCTCCGGCAGCGAAGCCGGCACGCCGTCCACCCACTCCACCAGCTGAGTCAAAGTCATCCGGCAGGCCTCGTCCAGCGTAATCCCCCGGAGTCTGGGCTGCCTGGCGGCCTCTGACAGACGGCTTCCGCCGCAGTCCGGACAGACCTCCTCCTTCAGAAATTTTTCCACCCGTTTCATGCCCTTTTCATCCTTTACTTTGGAAAGGGCGTTCTCCACGGTGTAGACCGCGTTGAAATAGGTGAAATCCAGTTCTCCCGCCTGATTGGAGTTCTTCGCCTTATAGAAAATATGCTTCTTTTCCGCAGGACCGTCAAATACGATATCCCGTTCCTGTTCCGTCAGCTCCCGGAAGGGCACGTCTGTCCGGACCCCCATTTCCCGGCATACGTCCACCATCAGGGACCACATGAGGGAATTCCAGGGAGCCACCGCTCCCTCCTCGATGGTCAGAGACTCATCCGGAACCAGCGTATCCCGGTCAACTGTCCTTACGATTCCTGTGCCGCCGCAGGTCCTGCAGGCTCCCTGGCTGTTAAATGCCAGCTCCTCCGCGGAAGGGGCGTAAAAATGAACACCGCACTCCGGGCACACAAGCTCCTGGCCCGCCGCCACCGCAAGGGCCGGCTTCAGATAGTGCCCGTTTGGACAGCGGTGCTCTGCCAGCCTGGAATACATGAGCCGCAGGCTGTTCAGAAGCTCCGTGCCCGTGCCAAAGGTGCTGCGGATGCCGGGCACGCCCGGTCTCTGGTGAAGAGCCAGGGCCGCAGGCACATACAGCACCTCGTCCACATCCGCTTTCGCCGCCTGAGTCATCCTTCTTCTCGTATAAGTGGAAAGGGCCTCCAGATAACGCCTGGAGCCTTCCGCATACAGGACGCCCAGCGCCAGGGACGATTTACCGGAACCGGACACTCCGGCCACGCCCACGATTTTATTTAAGGGAATATCTACATTGATATTTTTCAGATTGTGTACCCGCGCGCCGCGGATTTTGATTCTGTCGATCATTTTACCACCTGCTATCATTGATCTGCCTCTTATTTTGTCCTTTTCTTGTTTTCCCCTTTTTCATTTTACCCTCAGCAGGCAAAAGCGCATACAGGCAGGTCTGTATTTTTATCCTTTTGTATAGTATATCAGGAAAAGAGCACCCAGATCAATGAAAAGCCGCTGAAGACTTCGGCAGCTTTTGTTCTTATTCAGCGAGAAAAAGAGGCGGTCCTTCGACAGCCTCTTTTCACTGTTTCATTTCTGCATTTCTGCAATCGTTCTATCTTTCCAGCCCCTCCAGATATACAGGAAGCTCTGACAGGTTCCGCAGCACTGCAGAGGCTCCTGCTGCCAGGAACTTCTCTTCCACCTTCCGGCGCCGGTCCGCCTGTTCTTCCGGAGACAGCGCGGCATATTCCGCTTCCGTAAGTCCCATGACAGAACTGCCTTCTACAATTCCCAGAGAAAGCATGCCTGCCGCCAGGCCTTCTCTGATATCCGCCACAGTGTCTCCTACCTTGACAGCAGCAGAAACGGCCGTAACCTCCAGCTTTTTCAGATTTTCAAAAATCATGTAAGGATAAGGCCGTCCGAAATTACCCACAGAATTGGGAGAAAACCAGCAGTCCGGACTGTAGCCCTTCATTGCGGCCTCAGGCACCACGATCTCCATCATTTCATCTGTATATCCGGTGGTGGAACCGATTTTGATTCCCTTATCCCGCAGATATTTCACTGTCTCCAGCACATAGGGCTTCGGCTCCGCAAACTGGTGCACGATCTTCAAAATGCTGTTCTCAGAAGTCTGATATACCTGCTCTACATCTTCTTCTGTGAAATCTTTTCCATGCACCCGTTTCCATTCCTCATGAATCCGCTCCATATTCATCATGGTACGGATATGATCCCGTTTCAGCATTCCCATGGGCTCCCGTACTTCATCGAAGGTGGGTG
>DXBC01000017.1 GCA_019116745.1 Candidatus Lachnoclostridium stercorigallinarum | reverse complement strand
CAGTCCTCTGCTCTACCAACTGAGCTATCTAGGCACATATCGGGTTGGGCTGATTGTTTTTCACAGCGATTGTTATTTTACAGGAAAAATCCGGCTCTGTCAACAATTTTTTTCAAAAATATGATCGGACGCCTTTTGGGCATCCCCGTCTTCCGCTTCCTTTACCATAACATCCCTGGTAAGGCCGCCGTACATCTCCGTCCTGGCCGCAGCCCGGTATCCCAGCCTGAGGAAATGATTTCTGCTGTAGCAGTTGGACGGATGGACGGTTCCCATAAATCTGGAAAAACCCTGCTCTCTCAGGATTCGCTCCGCCTCCGCCATCATCCTCCCCTGCAGGCCGTTTCCACGAAAGTCCGAAGCCACAGCAGCCGATTCCATGTGGGCCACCTGCAGAAGCTCCTCTTCTCCCAGCTGCAGAAATCTGCCCAGATTGTCCTCCGCCTTTCCCGGAATCCGCACCGCCAGAAAGCCCGCCAGCCGGCCGGACTGCCGCTCTACGGCCTTCAATACAAATCCTTCCCTCTCCATATGAGCCTCAAAGAAATCACGGCCGTCTGTCACATACCAGTCTCGGCTGGTCAGTCCCGCCTCCGCCTCTCTCATAACCGCGAGAATCTCCGGAATATCATTTTTGGTACATCTGAGAATTTCAAATCCGTCCCCGTCTGTACGGTTTTTCTCCATGTCTTTCCTCCCCGCCCAACGGGCTTCCGTCCCTCCCAAAAGCCCGGAAAACTTCTGATACGTCAAAAACCCAGCGAAACCGCTGGGTTTTTCAAAATAATGCCGGCAACCGGAATCGAACCGGTACGGGAGGTAAGTCCCGCAGGATTTTAAGTCCTGTGCGTCTGCCAGTTCCGCCATGCCGGCATTCCATATAGGAAAGGCGGGTCATACCCGCCAATGGATGGAGGTGGATTCGAACCACCGAAAGCATCGCTAACAGATTTACAGTCTGCCCCCTTTGGCCACTCGGGAACCCATCCATATTCGCTTTCTCAAGCGAATTTTAGTGTATCACAGCATCCGCAAAAAATCAAGCCCTTTTTTTGCACACGAAACCACCGGTTTTCAGACAGAACCGCCGGTTTCCCACAGGCTCCGTCACACGTAAACCTCTCCGCCGATCCGGCAGGCCAGAAGAATGGCGCTGGTTCCCTCCATTTCCAGAGTCACGCAGCCGTCCCGGCAGGCATAATCCACCCGGCCCACATTATGTCCGTAGCGGTTGGAATACATCAGCCGCTTTAACACCGCGCCGTCCGGAATTCCCAGCTGCCACACCGGCACCTGCAGATCCCGGTCCTCCGGACTGTTGTTGATCACAATGACGCATTTTTCCCGGCCTTTCATCCTCCCGTAAGCGATATACTGATCCCCCCAGCCCAAAGGCTTCAGAGATCCCTTTTTCAGGGAATCCAGCTTCCTGTGGTAGGCAGTCAGATAGCTGTGGTAATCCACAAGCTCTATATCTTCCTCTCCCCAGGGATAGGTCCGCCGGTTGTCCGGGTCCGTCCAGCCGCACACGCCGGCCTCGTCTCCGTAATAAATGGTGGGAGCTCCCGGCCATGTCATCTGAATCATCACCGCCTCCCGGAAAACGCCTTTGTCAGTGCCTTCCTCAGCGGCTTTGGAGCCCATGCTGCCCAGCCGTCCCACCACCCGGTTGGTTCTGGTGAGAAAGCGGGAATGGTCGTGATTGGACAGCTCGTTCATGGCCGTCAGCAGAGACGGAGTCTGCATTCTGGCCATATTGTAGGCCATGGATTCAAAAAATTTCTTCCCGTCCCCGTACAGCTCGTCGCTGCGCCAGTCACTGTGCTTTTCCATTCCTGTCAGGAACCATGAAACCGGTTCCATAAACGCGTCATAATTCATCACCGAATCCCACTGATCCCCCTGAAGCCAACTGGTAGGATCTCCGTAATGCTCTGCCAGCAGCAGGACGTCGGGATTGGCCTCCTTCACCACCCGGCGGAAATCTCTCCAGAACCGGTGGTTGAACTCGCTGGTCCGCCCCAGATCCGCCGCCACATCCAGACGCCATCCGTCCACGCAGTAAGGCGGTGAAACCCATTTCTTCGCTATGTCCAGAATATACTGATACAGCTTCGGCGATTCCTCATAGTTCAGTTTCGGAAGAGTGTCATGCCCCCACCAGCCGTCATAGCTGGCATTGTAGGGCCACTCGTCCCTGTTAAATTTGAAAAAGGTACGGTACGGGCTGTCCGCCGACACGTAGGCGCCTGGCTCGTACTGCCCCGATTTTTCATAGATCCGCTCCCGGTCCAGCCATTTATTGAAAGAGCCGCAATGGTTGAACACACCGTCGATAATCACCCGCATTCCCCTTTTGTGAATCTCTTCCATCATCCGGGCAAAAAAGGCGTCGCTGGCTTCCAGATTCCTCCTGTCCGTAGAGCGGAGAATGTATCTGGTGGCCTGGGAATTGTCCATTCCGCTTTCCACCGCCCGTTTTCCGCCGTCCTTCACAATTACGCCGTAGTGGGGATCAATGTGGTCGTAATCCTGACAGTCATATTTGTGGTTGGACGGCGACACAAACAGGGGATTGAAGTAGATTACCTCCACCCCCAGAAACTGCAGGTAATCCAGCTTATCCCACACTCCCTGAAGGTCGCCCCCGTAAAATCGTCCCACATCCATGGTCTCCGGGTACTGGTTCCAGTCCGCCACTGTGGAAATGGGCTGGCCGATGTAAATGTACTCGCCGCTCTCCACGTCGTTGAAGGTCTCGCCCCGGTTGAAACGGTCCACAAAGATCTGATACATCACCGCGCCCTTTGCCCACTCCGGCGTGTGAAATCCGGGAGTGATCCGAAAGGCATAGTCCCAGCCGGCGCTGTCCACTGCCCCCAGACGGTTATAACAGCAGGTTTCCCCGCCCTCTTCTTCCACCCGGAAGTAAAAATACTCCGGTTCCGGTCCCAAAGTCATCCTGTACTCATAATAATCAAACAGGGAATCGGAACTTCTCCGGTTCATCCGGATCTGGATTCCCTTATTCAGCCGAATAAAAAAAACGCGGTCTGCCCCGCTTTTTAGTGTCCGAAAACGCAGGCACACTTCCTCGCCTTCATCCGGTTCCGCCGGAATCCGGTAATCCTCCGTCTCATCGGCAAATAATGCTTCTCTGTTCATAAGTGTACCCCTCTTAAAATCTGCAAGCTGTCTTCTCTCTCACTTACTATTTTATCCTACCCGCAGAAATTATACAATAGAAAACTTTTTTTAGACAGAGAAAGAGCCGGCGGGGTGGCCGGCTCTTTCAGGAGAAGGTATTTCGTTTCTTATGGGGTGTAGCAAAAACTATATAATGTATTGGGGGGGTTTACGTTAATTATAGTATCATAAGAACCAAAATAAGTGTGCACAAACATGAAAAATTTCAAAAACGTTTTTTATGCAAAATCACGCCCCATTTCCGGGGAATATTTCTTATGCCCCGGAATTATTTACAAAAAAGGGAGCTTCCTTAAAAGAACTCCCTTTTTCCGGCTTTCTCCCGCCGTATTTCGCATTCTGAAACATCAGATTTCCACGCTCATTTCCGCCGCAGAAGAACAGGAATTGAATATCGCCTCAAATTCTTCCTGGCCGATCTTTTCCTTTTCCACCAGAAGGGCGCTGCAGGCATGAAGTACATCCTCATGCTTCATGATAATGGCTTTCGCCTTCTCGTAGCACTCGTCCACGATGCGCTTCACTTCATCGTCGATCTCTCCTGCCACCCGCTCGCTGTAGGAACGGGTATGGGCCAGATCCCGGCCGATGAACACCTCGTCCTCGTCTCCTCCGTAGCTGATCATTCCCAGCTTTTCAGACATACCGTACTGGGTCACCATAGCTCTGGCGATGGAGGTCGCCTGCTTGATATCCTGGGAAGCGCCCGTGGTCACATCCCGGAAAATCAGCTCCTCCGCGATGCGGCCGCCCTGGGAAACCATAATATTCTGAAGCATTTTGCTCCTGGAATTAAACAGCTCATCCTTCTCCGGCAGCGGCATGGTATATCCGGCCGTTCCCACTCCCGTGGGGATGACGGAGATAGTGTGCACAGGCCCCACATCCGGCAGCACATGGAACAGGATGGCATGGCCGGTCTCGTGATAAGCCGTGATCTTTTTATCCTTCTCGGAGATCACCTTGCTCTTCTTCTCCGTTCCGATGCCCACCTTTACAAAGGCTTTCTCAATATCCGACTGGCAGATAAATTTCCGTCCCTGTCTCGCAGCCACAATGGCCGCCTCATTCATCAGGTTCTCCAGATCGGCTCCTGTAAATCCGGCCGTAGTCTGGGCAATGCGGTCCAGATCCACATCCTCCGCCAGAGGCTTCTCGCTGGAATGAACTCCCAGGATCTCCCGGCGTCCCTTTACATCAGGCCGTCCCACAGCTACCTTCCGGTCAAACCGGCCGGGACGGAGAATGGCCGGATCCAGTATATCCACCCGGTTGGTGGCTGCCATGACAATGATTCCCTCATTGACTCCGAAACCATCCATCTCCACCAGGAGCTGATTTAAGGTCTGCTCTCTCTCGTCGTGGCCGCCGCCCATACCTGTTCCTCTTCTGCGTGCTACCGCGTCAATCTCGTCGATAAATACAATGCAGGGCGCGTTTCTCTTTGCCTCATCAAACAGATCGCGGACACGGGACGCACCCACACCTACGAACATTTCCACAAAGTCAGAACCGGAAATGGAGAAAAACGGCACTCCGGCCTCCCCGGCCACCGCTTTGGCCAGAAGAGTCTTTCCCGTTCCGGGCGGCCCCACCAGAATCAGACCTTTGGGAATTCTGGCTCCCACACTGGTGTACTTCTGGGGATTTTTCAGGAAATCCACCACTTCCTCCAGTTCTTCCTTCTCCTCCTCAAGGCCGGCCACCTTGCTGAAATTCACCTTATTGTCACGGCTCATGCGGGCCCGGCTCTTGCCGAAATTCATCATCTTGGCATTGGTTCCGCCGCCGCCGGCCCTCATATTCATAAAAGCGAAAATCGCCACCACCACAATTCCCGTGAGAGCAATAGGCACCACTACGGTCATCAGGTAACTCTCATGAGGAACATCCAGCATGAGGTAATCAATATCCTCATCCTGAAGCTGGCTCTCCACCGCCTTCACGTCGGACACATAGGCCACATACTGCTCGCCGTCAGACATAATATAATTTACCTGACCCGTGGGAGTCTCCTGGTTCGGCTGGATCTCCACCTCCATGATGCGTCCGTTCTCCAGGTCATTTAAGAATTCCTGGTTGGTGCGCCTGTTTACAAACATCCTGTTCGGCAGTATCATGGCCATGTAGATGAGCACCATCATGAGCAGGACAAAGCCGAATCCCCTAAATGACTGCTGTTTCACAAATGTCCTCCTTATTGTTCGATTACTCCGATATAGGGCAGATTCCGGTATTTCTGGTCATAGTCCAGACCGAATCCCACAACAAATTCGTCGGGGATAGTAAAGCAGGTATAGTCTACAGCCACCTGTTTCTTCACCCGGCGTTCCGGTTTGTCAAGCAACGTGCAGAGACGGATGCTGGCGGGCTTTCTCTGCTTCAGCACCTCAATCAGGTAAGCCAGCGTTCTGCCGGAATCAATAATATCCTCCACAATCAGCACTTCTTTGTTCTCCAGCGGTTCATCCAGATCCTTTATAATTTTCACCACGCCGCTGGACACGGTCCCGCTGCCGTAGCTGGACACGGACATAAAGTCCATGGTAACCGGCACCGTCAGGCGCTTTGCCAGTTCACAGGTAAAAAATACGCCTCCCTTTAAAATGCAGATCAGATGTACGCATTTTCCCTCGTAATCTTTGCTCACCTGGGCCGCGATCTCGCTGATCCGGGCGTTTACTTCCTCTTCTTTTAATAATACACGAATTTTATCCGCCATTATCTTTCTCCTCCGTCCACTGCCACTTCCAATATCTGTTTCGTCTGCGCCGTAACTTTATAGTACTCGCTGATGCGGTAGCCGATCAGCCAGACCACATGACCGCCCTCCGCCAGAACCGGGATCCGGTCCCGCTGCTTCTGCGGGATTTTCTCGTCGATCATATACGCCTTCAGGCTCTTTCTTCCGCCTCCGGGCAGCAGAAAGTAATCTCCCGTCCGGCGAAATCTCAAAAACGGCACACCTTTCATTTTATCATAGTCAAACCATTTCGTATACTGGTTTTTTGGAATTTCCATTCCTTTTTCCCTGGAAAACACGGAAAACTTCAGTTTGGGAAGGACAGGATCTCCTGTCTTTTCCTCTTTTCCCACAAAAAATGTCTCATATCCGTTCCAAGCCAGAAAACCGCCGGGAAGAGACACCTGCTTTCCCACAGCGCCCCCGGCCAGGGCCGCAGCCGTTTCCAGATGAACGGCTCCCACATCCCTCAGAGGACAGCCTGCCAGGCGCAGCATCTGTCTGACGGCATAAATTTTCAGAATCTCCGGGGCCTCTGTCAGCGTCCAGGCGGGAATGCCGAAGGCGCTTCCCTCCCTGAAACAGCGGCCGCCGATCAGCTCAGCGGCCTGTTTTTCCAGATATTCATCCGCCTGGGCCAGAAAGCCGCCGGCCCTGACAATATTGGCAGCGGCCTCCCCGTTGATCTCCCTGGCCTGAGGAAGGATCTGGCAGCGGATTCTGTTCCTTGCGTAAACGGGATCTCTGTTTGTGGAATCCTCGCACCAGCTATAGCCGTGCTCCTCCATCCAGGAGCGTATCTCCCGGGGATCCGTCTCAATCAGGGGACGGATGACGTCTCCCGCTGCCGGCCGGATACCTCCCAGCCCCTTTAACCCGCTTCCCCGGAACAGATTCAGCAGAATCGTCTCCGCGCTGTCATCCCGGTGATGGGCCGTAGCGATCACACAGGGGGGAGCACCGGCTCCCCGTTCCTTCCGCCTGGCCTCCGCTGTCTCCCTCAGGGCCTCGTAGCGGATCTGGCGGCCGGCCTCCTCTTCGGAAAGTCCCCTCTCCGCAGCGGCCTTTCTCACATTCTCCCGCCTCACCGTGAGGGGAACTCCCAGTTCCCGGCACAGGTTCCCGGTAAATTCCTCGTCCCGGTCCGCCTCCGCCCCCCGCAGTCCGTGGTTGACGTGGAGGGCCTCCAGGGTAAAAGGCCAGGAAGAGGAAAGCTCCTTCAGCACGCGCAAAAGGCAGGCTGAATCCCTGCCGCCGGATACGGCCGCCACGATATGCCCGCCCTTTTCCACCATATGTTCCCGTCTCATGATTTCTTCCACTTTTTTCTGCAGCTCCATCTGCCCCGGCCTCCTCTGTTTTCTCATCCTGCTCTTACTATACATGGATTTCGGGGCGGCTGCAAGCCGTATCATGCCGCCAGATCCGCAGCGCCGCCTTACTTCCGCTTCCATATTCTGGCGGCCAGCACCGTCATGTCGTCTCTGGGTCTCTCCTCAAAAGAGGAGGCAAAGGCCAGCACCGCCTCCGCCAGTGCCTGGGGCTGATCCCATTCCGCCCCTTCCAGATATTCCTTCATCACAAGCTCCTTCTCCTCTCCTGGAAGGGCGTCCAGAATTCCGTCGCTCACCATCACGATCCAGTTCTCCTCCCACAGTTTTTTTGAGAGCAGCACCGGCTCCACACTCCGGATAATGCCTGCGGGAAGCTCTTCTGCCCCCATAATCTCCACCCCGTTTTCTCCCTTTACAAAGGTGGGGGCGGCTCCCATTTTCATCATCTCCAGGACTCCCGTGCACATGTCCATACACGCCAGGTCCAGGGTAGCCGGATGCTGTTCTCCTCCCGCCAGCAGGAGTACGGTATTTACCATTTTCAGGGCCGCCCTGGCGGAAAATCCCGTCCCCAGAAGCTCCTCCGTCAGCTCGATGACTCTCCCGCTCTCCCTGGATGCCGTCTCCCCGCTTCCCATGCCGTCAGACAGGCTGATCACCACCTGACCCGGCAGGGATCCGTTGAAGGTATAGCTGTCTCCGGACACAGTTTCCCCGTCTCTGGGAAGGCCGGATACCCCGTAGACCAGGCGGTACTTTCCCTCCTCCACAAAGCGGTAGGGCGCTTCCGTCCTGGTGATGACATTCCGCCCTTCCCTGGACGGCATCCAGACGCCTCCCAGGGCCTGTCCCACCAGCTTGCCGGCATCCTTTGCCGTCATGCAGCGGCCGCCGGCCGCCCGGATATTGGCAAATACTTCCCTCTGTCCGTTTTCATATTCCAGTATGAGGAGGCGGGACACAGTCAGCTTTTTCTGCCGAAACGCCCGTTTTAAAGCCTTTTCTCCGACTCCGGTCACGTCTGACGCCGCCTCCATCTGATGGGCAAACTCTTCCAGAATCACCGCCAGCTCCCGAAACTGAGTGATTACCGTATCCCGGCTCTCCAGAAACCTGTTTTTCCACGCCAGGTTCATAGTTGCCCTCCCCAGGCTCCTGTTCAGCTGATATATGTATTCCCCGCTCTGTCCGCACGCTTCCAAAAAGTGCTGGGGCATATCTTCCTTCTCCAGCCTCCCCTTCTGTTCAAAAGCCCGGAGCAGATAATAAAGAAAATAGCTGTTTTCCTCCGTACTGTCCCGGTAAATGCCGCATTTTTCACAGCTCCCGCACACCAGATCCGCCGCCGTTTTCATTGCGGTCAGACCATCTTCCCTGGACAATCCCTGCCCCTGCCCGGCGCCGTCCGCGCAGGAACGGGCCAGAGAACTGAGAGACAGAGCCATATCGTTTAATCTCCGGGCCGTATACCCGTTCAGTTCCGCCGTACTGCGGCGGTCCGGCTTATGTCTCAGCACAAAAATCCCTCCTCACCTGCATAACTCCTATTATATGCAGATGGGAGGGAAATATTACCCGCTAGCCGGACGGTTTCAGCAGAATCTCATCGGGATTTACCAGGCCCAGTTTTTCCTTGGCCACTTTCTCAATATACTGTTTTGTCTGGACATATACCCGCTCTTCCTCCAGTTCCTCGCCCCGCTTTTTCTCTTCCTCCAGCTGGGTTTCCAGGCGCTGTTCCTGAATCTGGTACTGGGCGTCCTTTTCCCGCAAAGAACCGCCGCGGATGCCCACTACAACAGCCAGGCTGCCCACTACCAGAGTGAGTCCCAGCATGGCCATTCGGTTGCCCCACTTTTCTCTTCTGCGCCTTTTGGACCTTGATCTTCTGCTCATTTGCTCACCAGCTTTTTATGTTTCTTAAATTTCATTTTAAGGGATTTCCGGCATTTTTGCAATACCCCAATGACCTTTCTGCTCACAGCGCGGTCCCAGAGAATCATCCCCGCCGCCGCTGCCGCGATGATATAAAACCGCAGGATGCCGTCGTTCCCGCGGTAAAGCAGACCAAACACCGTAAACCCCGAATACATCCAGTAAAAGAAATCTTCCGCCCCCACCGCTGCCCCGTGGTGGGGCACAAATATCCGCAAAATCCGCAGCCCGTCATAAACCGCCATAAGCCGCAGTCCGACGGCAAATCCGGCGCCGGCCAGCCGCAGCTCCTCCATGATCTGCTGATCCATAAGCAGCAGCTCCTCTATTTAAACAGCCGGGCAAAAAAAGATTCCCCGGATTTGCGGTAAGCCTCGTTGGAGGAATAGGTCAGGCTGTCAATGCTGCCGTCAATATCCGCCTCTCCTTTTTCCAGGGTAAGCCGGCTTACATGGAGATTTTTCCCCTTGATGGTGAGCAGGCCCATGTCCGTATCCAGCACAATCTGATTTTCATCGAAAGAAACGATATCCTGAATCCCCGTGACGCTTCCTTTCGACCGGTTTTCCAGCACTACCCTGTGGGCTCTCGTCCTGATCTCATCCATAAAAAAACCTCCTCACACACCGCGTCTTTGATTTCAGTGTATGAGGAAGTCTTATTTTTTATGATCAGACTTTACAGATAACGATAAAGCTCCCTGGCCTCGTCTTTCTTCACGGTTTCCTGCACATCCAGTACTTCCACCTTCACAGACCTGGTCCCAAACTGTATCTCAATCACATCGCCGTTTTTTACGTCGTAGGAGGCTTTCGCCGCCCTGTCATTGACCAGCACGCGGCCTGCGTCGCAGGCTTCGTTGGCCACGGTTCTCCGCTTGATCAGGCGGGACACCTTTAAAAATTTATCCAATCTCATAGATTTATGCGTTTACCATATCCTTTAACGCCTTGCCGGCTTTGAATTTCGGGCTCTTGGAAGCCTCGATTCTCATAGGCTCGCCGCTCTTCGGGTTTCTTCCCTCTCTGGCAGCTCTCTCGGAAACCTCAAAAGTACCGAAACCTACCAGCTGAACCTTCTCGCCCTTTACCAGCTCATCTGCAACAACATCTGTAAATGCTTTTAACGCTTTCTCCGCATCTTTTTTGGAAATTTCTGCTCTCTCTGCGATCTCTGCGATTAATTCTGTCTTATTCATTCTGTTTTCCTCCTAATTACTCATCCGGAACCCGACAAAACGTCCGGATTTCGATAATGATACGTCAACTATCTTTATATCTGTTTTTCCTTAGTTTGTCAAGGTTTTTTAGCTCTTCCCAGGTGAGGGAACGGCTGCCTTTTTCGGGGTTATTTTCCCCGCCGAACACATGGGGATGACGGAACACCATTTTGTCGCAGATTCCGTGAATGACATCCTCTATGGTGAAGTTCCCTTCCTCCGCCGCGATCTGGCTGTGAAGCATCACCTGAAACAGAACATCCCCCAGCTCCTCGCAGAGGTTTTCCATATCTCCATTGTCAATGGCCGCGCACACTTCTTCCGACTCTTCCCTCAGATAGGGCTTCAGGCTCTCGTGGGTCTGAGCTCTGTCCCAGGAACAGCCCCCTTCTGCGCGGAGCTTTGCAGTAATATCGATCAGGTCCTGAAACGTATACATAGCTTTCCCTTCATCTTTCACAATTATTCCGGCGAACAAACCGGTATCCGGCCGCCTTCCTATGACAGCCGCCCCTTAAAATCTTCGTATCCGAAAGATTTTACCAGGCTCTCCCGACCGCCTTCATCCCGCCAGACGATGGAGGGCAGAGCCATCCCATTGAAGGTATTGGTCTTTACCATGGTATACAGGGCCATATCCTCAAACACCACCTGATCTCCCGGACGGAGTGGGCGGTCAAAAGAATAGTCCCCGATCACATCCCCCGCCAGACAGGTGGGTCCGGCCAGACGGTAAGTAAAAGCCTTTTCACCCGGTTCTCCCGAATCCTTTACCGGAGGCCGGTAAGGCATCTCCAGCACGTCCGGCATATGACAGGCCGCCGAGGTGTCCAGAATAGCGATGTCCAGGCCGTTTGTCATGGTATCCAGCACAGAGGATACCAGGAAGCCGGCGTTTAATACCACCGCCTCCCCCGGCTCCAGATAAATTTCCACATGGTAAGTCTCTTTTAAGCGCCGGATCAGCCGGATCAGCAGATCCAGGTTATAGCCGTCCTTGGTGATGTGATGGCCGCCTCCCAGGTTCAGCCACTTCATCCCCATGAGATACATGCCAAACTTCGCTTCCACCGCCTTCACCGTGGTCTCCAGATCCTCCGCTCCCTGCTCGCAGAGAGTGTGGAAATGAAGACCGTCCAGAAGAGGCAGAACTCCCTCGTCAAAGTTGTCCAGGGTGGTGCCCAGACGGGATCCGGGAGCGCAGGGATCATAGATGGCGTGGCCTTCCTGGGTGGAGCACTCCGGATTGATCCGCAGTCCCACCTGCTTTCCCGCCTCTTTTGCCCGCCTGCCGAATCTCCTCACCTGGTCCGGGGAGTTGAACACAAAGTGATCGGCAACGCCTAACAGCTCATCAAACTCATCCGCCCGGTAGGCCGGGGAAAACACATGGGTCTCCCCGCCGAACTCCTCGCGGCCCAATCTGGCCTCATAGAGGCCGCTGGCCGTGCTGCCTGCCAGGTATTCCCGGATCAGGGGATAGGCATAAAACATGGAAAATGCCTTCTGAGCCAGCAGGATTTTGCATCCCGCCTGTTCCTGCACTTCCTTTAAGATCTTCAGATTCTTTCTGAGCAGTCCTTCATCCACCAGAAAATAGGGGGTGGAAATCACATTTTCTTCCCTCATCAGTCCACCAGAACCGGGTCACGGTCCTCCTGCCAGGGCAGACCCCATTTGTTCAGAGCATCCATGAAAGGATCGGGATCAAACTCCTCCACGTTGTGCACGCCGGGGGTATTCCACTTGCCGGTGATCACCATCATGGCGCCGATCATGGCCGGAACGCCGGTGGTGTAGGCCACTGCCTGAGATCCCACCTCTTTGTAGCACTCCTGGTGATCACAGATATTGTAAAGGTAATAATTCTTCTCTTTTCCGTCCTTCTTGCCCCGGAAAATGCAGCCGATGTTGGTCTTTCCCTTGGTGCGGGGGCCCAGGCTTGCCGGATCGGGAAGCACAGCCTTTAAAAACTGCAGGGGGATAATCTCCTTCCCCTCATACATGATAGGCTCGATGGAGGTCATGCCCACGTCCTCCAGACACTTTAAGTGGTTCAGATAGCTCTCTCCGAAGGTCATGAAGAAACGGATTCTCTTGATGCCGGGGATATTTAAGGCCAGAGACTCAATCTCCTCGTGGTGGAGCAGATACATATCCTTCTCGCCCACTTCCTTAAAGTTATATACCCTCTTGATCTCCATGGGTTTGGTCTCCACCCAGTGGCCGTTCTCCCAGTAAGAGCCGTTGGCGGACACTTCCCGGATGTTGATCTCCGGGTTGAAGTTGGTGGCAAAGGGATAGCCGTGATCGCCGCCGTTGCAGTCCAGAATATCGATGTAGTTGATCTCGTCAAACTCATGCTTTAAGGCGTAGGCGGAGAATACTCCCGTCACTCCCGGATCAAAGCCGCTTCCCAGCACGGCAGTGATGCCGGCCTGCTCAAAGCGCTCTCTGTAGGCCCACTGCCAGCTGTACTCGAATTTCGCCGTATCCTCCGGCTCGTAGTTGGCCGTATCCACATAGTGGGTTTTGGTGGCCAGGCAGGCGTCCATGATGGTCAGATCCTGATAGGGCAGAGCCAGGTTCAGCACCACGTCCGGCTTTACCTGGTTGATCAGGGCCACCAGCTGGTCCACGTCGTTGGCGTCCACCTGGGCGGTGGTGATCTTCGTCTTTGTAGTTCCCTCCAGCTTCTCCTTTAAAGCATCGCACTTGGATTTTGTCCTGCTGGCAATGCAGATCTCCTCAAATACCTCGCTGTTCTGACAGCATTTGTGAATAGCCACAGAGGCCACGCCTCCGCATCCGATAATCAGCGCTTTTCCCATTTTATATTCCTCCTGATCGTTATTTTTATACCTTAAGTTTCTATTTTGAAGCCGCCCGGGACGTCATCCCAGGGCCAGCAGCATCTCCCGCACGATCTTTCCGGCTGCCATGGTGGACACGCCGCTCTGGTCGTAGTGGGGGCTTAACTCGTTCACATCGCAGGCCACCACATCCGCCCGGCTGCACACCAGGGTCACGGCCCTTCTCAGCTCATCAAAACTCACTCCGCCCGGCTCCGGCGTTCCCGTCCCGGGAAATACGGACGGATCCAGCACGTCCAGGTCCACGGTAAAGTACACCGGCTTTCCCTTTAAACGCTCCAGAGTCTCCTCCAGACCCTCAAAGGAGAATTTTCTGGTGGTCACATGATCCTTTCCCCACTCAAACTCCTTCCGGTCTCCGGAGCGGATGCCGAACTGGAAAATCTTTCCGTCTCCCGCCAGCTCCCAGCACCGGCGCAGCACGCAGGCGTGGGACAGGGGCATTCCCAGATAGTCCTCCCGCAGGTCCGCGTGGGCGTCAAAGTGAATGATGTGGATGTCCGGATATTTTTTTATCGCCGCCCGGAAAGCGCCCAGGGTCACCAGATGCTCTCCGCCCAGCATAAAGGGCCGTTTCCCCGCCTCCAGAATCTCCCCGGCGCAGGCCTGGATCTGATCCAGCACCGTCTTCGTATCCCCGATGCACAGCTCCAGATCCCCGATGTCAGCCGTCTTTACCTGGCTTAAATCCTTATCCTGATAGGGGCTGTAGTCCTCCAGGCCGTAGGCTTCATGGCGGATGGCTCCGCTGCCGAATCTTGTGCCCGGCCGGTAGGAGGTGGTGGAGTCAAAGGGCGCTCCAAACAGAATGGTGTCCGCCTCCTCCGGCTCCCAGTCACAGCCCATAAATACTTCTACATTTTTACTCAACATCTTCCAGCATCTCCTCCACGTAGGCGGGCAGATAAAATGCCCCCTTATGCAGCGTCGTCGTGTAGTAACGGCACTTCAATCCCCGCATATTCCATCTGGTCTCGTCCAGATCCTTTAAGGGATGGTATTTCTTCGACGCAAAGCCGAACAGCCAGTGGCCCGACGGATAGGTGGGGATGTGGGCCTGGTATACCCGGCTGATGGGGAAGGACTCCACCACCAGCTTGTGGGCTTTCTGGCAGGCCAGGGCGTCCTCCGGATAGAAGGGGCTCTCATGCTGATTCACCATGATCCCGTCTTCCCTCAGGGCCTTGAAGCAGCTGCCGTAAAATTCTCTGGTAAACAGACCTTCTCCCGGTCCGAAGGGATCGGTGGAATCCACAATGATCAGATCGTAGCAGTCCTGGCAGGAGCGGATAAATTTCAATCCATCCTCGTAGTGGATGGCCACCCTGGGATCGTCCAGACGGCAGGCCGTCTGGGGCAGGTATTTTTTGCACACCTCCACCACCAGCTCGTCGATCTCCACCATGTCGATGTGCTCGATCTCCGGATATCTGGTCAGCTCCCGGATCACTCCGCCGTCGCCGGCGCCGATTACCAGCACATCCTTTACCTTCGGGTGCACCGCCATGGGCACATGGGTAATCATTTCATGGTAGATAAACTCATCTTTCTCCGTCAGCATCATGTATCCGTCCAGAGTGAGAAACCGCCCGAACTCCGGCGATTCAAACACATCAATCCGCTGAAATTCGCTCTTTCCGCTGTAAAGCTGCCGGTCCACCCGGATGGACAGCTTTACGTTGGGGGTGTGAATCTCTGAAAACCAAAATTCCATAAGCGCCTCCTGTCCTTATTTCAATACGTTCAGCCGCTCGATGGCCGGATCCTCGGGACCGGTCATGGAACAGCCCTTTTCCTTTGCATACTGTATATAATTCAGAATATCTCTCGTAATCCGCTCTCCCGGAGCCAGAATGGGGATTCCAGGGGGATAGCACATGACAAACTC
>DXBC01000186.1 GCA_019116745.1 Candidatus Lachnoclostridium stercorigallinarum | reverse complement strand
AGAGAAGAAGTCTTTGACCTCTTCCCTGCTTTTCATTGCAATCTGTATGGCAGTTATTCTGTTTTCATTGATGATTGAACCTGTTTTATGCGTGCCGCCCAGGAAATGATTACTGGGTTCTCAGCTCCGCTCCCATCTTCTTTCCGAGCTTTTTCATCACCTGGTTTGCCGTATTTTCAATCTCCTGAGACGTCAGGGTCTTTTCACCGGAACCGATGGTCAGCCGGATCGTCACGGACTTCTTTCCCGCCGGGATCTGCTTTCCTCTGTACTCGTCCACGAAAGCCGCCTCCTTTACAAGGGCGCTGGCCTTCTTCTGTCCCATAATGGCCTCGTAGATATCCGCCCACGCAGCGCCGGAGTCAAAGAGCATGGAAATATCGTAGTCTGTCTCCGGATACTCTGCCAGGTGAACGAACTTGTTGGTTCTGGATTTCAGCGGCCGGAACTTTGTGGCATCCAGCTCAAACAGCATGACAGAGAGATTCTTGATGCCGCAGTCCATGGAAACCTTTTTGGCCACCAGGCCCAGGTCGCCGATCTTCTCCTCTCCCAGGTAAACGTTCAGCCAGACAATGTTGTCCGCCCAGACCGGTTTTTCCTCTTTCCGGAATGTGAACGCCTCCATGTGGGTGTAGCGGGGCATATACTCCAGAACGCCCTTCGCCTCCCGGAACAGCTCCGCAACGTCCTTCACACTGCTGGCAAAGGCCGCTGCAATGTGCCTGCGCTGCTCCGGCAGAGACTCCGTCTCGTCGTAGGGGGAGCTGTAGTTTCTGTCAAAAAATACCTGCGCCTCCTCAAAAATGGAGAAGTCGTTGAAGTAGCGCTCATTCTTCACCACCGCCTCGCAGAGGTTGGGCAGAAGGGAAGAACGGATATAGCTCAGATCCGGCGCCGGAGGCATGGAAAGCTTCAGCACTCCCTCTGTGCTCTGAAGCACCGCGTTTACAAACACATCGTTCATCCAGGGATAGGTATAAACCTCCTGCATTCCGCAGCGGATGGCCAGGTACTCCTTGATATTGCGGATCAGATCCTGATCCTTCTGGTTGATGGCTCCCTCAAAAGAGGTGGTAAAGGCTGTGGCCTCGAAATTGTCGTATCCGTACATTCTGGCCACTTCCTCCATCACATCGTCCTTGATGGAAATATCTCCCGTGGAACGCCATGTGGGGGCGGTCACATGCATGTTGTCTCCGTCGATCTCCACGTCAAATCCCAGAAGCTCCAGCTTTTCCCGGATTTCATCGTTGGTCAGATCCTTGCCCAGCCTCTTTGCCAGCCAAGTCAGGCTCACATCAATCTTCGCCCGCTCCAGCTTTTTCACGTACCGGTCGCAGTATCCCGTCACTTTCAGCTCCGGATACAGCTCCTTAAAATACTGCATGGAGAGAGCCACCGCCTGATCGCACCTTTCCGGGTCAACCGCCTTCTCGTAACGGGAAGAAGCCTCCGTGCGGGTATCGTAGCGAAGGGCCGTTCTGCGGATGCCTGTGGACTCAAAGTTGGCCACCTCGAGAATTACCCGTTTCGTATGGGGAAGGATGGAATCCTTTGCTCCGCCCATAACGCCGGCCAGGGCCACCGGTCCCTCGGAGTCCGTGATGACCAGATCGTCTTCACAGAGGTTAATCTCTTTTTCATTCAGGAGAACCAGCTTCTCCCCTTCCGCCGCATGTCTCACCACAATATGGTCTGTGATATTGTCGGCGTCAAAGGCATGGGTGGGGTTGCCGGTTGCAAGCATTACATAATTGGTAATGTCCACCAGGGCGTTGATGGGGCGCATTCCCGCCTTCCAGAGCCTGTTCTGCATCCGGTAGGGGGAGGGCTTTACTTCTACGCCGGACATTTCCACGCCGATATACCGGGAACAGCGGTCCGGAGACAGGATTTCCACCTGAAAGTCTCCCTGTACATCCGGCTCATAGGGCTGGATGGGCGCCAGGGGCAGGCCGTACAGAGCGGCGATCTCCCTGGCAATTCCATAGTGTCCCCACAGGTCGGGACGGTTTGTCATGGACTTGTTGTCAATCTCCAGGATCACGTCGTCCATGTCAAGAGCCGCGGCCAGAGGCGTGCCGGCAGGAACGTCAAAAGCAGACAGATCCAGAATCTCCGCCTCTCTCTCCGCCGGGAACAGATCTCCCAGGCCGATCTCGTCAGAGGCGCAGATCATGCCGTAGGACTCCACTCCCCTCAGCTTGGAATTTTTGATCTCCACCGGCTCTCCCTGGCCGTGCCAGCGCACGATGGCGCCGGGGCAGGAAACGGCTACCCGCATTCCCTCTGTCAGATTGATTCCTCCGCAGACGATGGTTTTCGGCTCCCCGTCGCCAATGTCCACGCGGCACACTCTCAGCTTGTCCGCGTTGGGGTGGGGCTCGATTTTCTCAATGACACCGACCACCATCCGGTCAAAGCGGCGGGCAAGTTCCTCCACGTCCTCCACTTCCACCGTAGACATGGTCAGGTCGTATGCCAGTTTTTTCAGATCCATATCCTCAGGAATTTTCACATAATCCTTAATCCACGATAATGATAATTTCATCTCTATTCCGCCTTTCTGCTCACTACTCTTCCTTACCGGAACTGTCTCAGGAATCTTAAATCCGCGCTGTGGAACAGTCTCACGTCATCCACGCCGTAACGCATCATCACCAGCCGGTCCAGGCCAATGTTTACGTAAAAACCGGTGTACTCATCGGGATCCAGCCCGGCAGCCCGAAGAACGTTGGGATGGGGAGAGCCTCCCGGCATAACCTCAATCCAGCCCACATGCTTGCAGACGCTGCATCCCTTTCCTCCGCAGACCTGGCACTGCATGTCAATCTCAAATCCCGGCTCCACAAAGGGGAAGAAACCGGAGCGCATTCTCACCGGAACGTCGGTGCCGAACACCTTGTTTAAAATGCTCTTGATCATCACTTTTCCGGATGTGAAAGTGATGTCCTTGTCCACAATCAGAGCCTCATACTGGAAAAAGGCTCTCTCGTGGTGAGCGTCTGTGGTCTCATTGCGGTATACACGTCCCGGATATACGAAACGGTAAGGCGGTTTGTGGGTCTGCATATAGCGGACGCTGCCGCCGGTCAGATGGGGACGGAGGCAGAGCTTTTCGTTGGTGCTGCCGCTGTCGTGGCCTTCCAGCCAGTAGGTATCCATGCTCTCTCTGGCCGGATGGTTGGGCGGGAAGTTTAACTTGTCAAAGGCATACAGCTCGCTGGTGATGTCGTCCTCCTGAAAGATCTCAAATCCCATGGAGCGGAAAGCGTCGTTTAAGTCGTAGCACATCTGGGTGATGGGATGCAGTCCTCCCTTCGGCGGCAGGATTCCCGGAACGGTGCAGTCAAAGTCCGGAGATACCTCGGAAGCCTTCAGCTTCAGCTCCATTCTCTTGGAATCGATCAGCTCCGTCACCTGGTTTTTCGCCTGGTTCAGCAGCTTGCCCATCTCGGGACGGAGGGCCGGATCCAGCTTCGGCATCTCCTTCATCAGCTGCGTCAGAGAGCCCTGCTTGCCGATATAGGCGCTCTTTACGCTCTGCAGCTCGCTCTCACTGGAAGCTGCAGAAATTTTTTCCGTTACTTCTGATAAAATTCCACTGATTTTATCTTTCATTGCTATTCTCCTTTCTGAATTGAGGCAGGCATCCGTCTGCGGCCTTCCTTTCGCTGCCCGGCAAAGGGCCGCCTGCGGGAACACGGCAGCTCCCTGCCAGGCTTATGACGAAAAAAAGACCCCGTCCCAAAAGGGACGAGGTCATCGCGGTACCACCCTAATTCCCACCCGGATATCCGGACAGGCACTCACTCCTGATTAACGCACAGGTACGTCGCAGCCTAATGGGGAAACTTCCTTTCAGCCGCGCAGCTCCGGCGGGAAATTCGGGGTACTTACGGAACCTGAGGAGACTTGCAGCCGGTGATCTCCTCTCTCTGCTGGAATGTAAGCCCTTACTTTTGTGCCTTCACAGCCTTTTCCATATGGCCGCGCTCTGTGAGAAAGCGCGAAATCTGAGTTCTATTGTAGTCACACGGCCGGAAAAAGTCAAGCATTTTCGCTGCGTCCGCCGGATTCTCTCCGCTCCCATCTCATTTCATACTCTCTCCCCCCGGTTGCTTCGTCCATGCCCTCCTCCGCGATCTGAAATCCCTCCCGCAGATAAAAGGCCGCGGCCCGGCGGTTTTTTCATATACTTTCAGGCACAGCCGCTCCCTGTCCTGTTTCAGCCAGTCCATCAGCTCCTTTCCGATGCCGGCTCCGCGGCAGGCGCCGCTCACAAAAATTCCCTCTATAAAATCTCCGTTCAGTCCGGCAAAGCCCCGGACCCCGCCGGACTCTTCCCAGACATACACTTCCGCCAGAGGGAGCATTTCCTTTACTGCCTGAAAATTTTCCTCCCAGTACTGCCCCGGGATAAAATCATGGGCTTCCAGGTTGGATTTCAGCCAGATCTGCGCCACCTGCTCCAGATCTTCAGGCTTCATTTTCCGGATCATTCTCTTTCCCCTTTCTGCTCTCTCAGCCGTCTCAGATATTCGTCCCCCTCTTCCCTGGAGCGGAATACCGTGATTTCCTTTTCTTCCCCGTACCGTCTCAGCATCTCATAAATCTCCGGCAGCTGGTCTCTCCGAAAATCCAGGATCCACCGGCGAAATTCCGGATCAAACTCCTCTTCCACCCAGGGCAGATCCTCCCTCTTCTTCCCGATACGGGAGGCAGCTCCTTCCAGGCAGACCTCCAGGGGATAGTCCAGCAGAAAAACGGTGTCGCAGGCCGCCAGACGGACCTCCAGCGTCCGGAGATAATTTCCGTCCACAATCCAGCGGTCTCCCTTTAAAATCTCCCTCAGCTTCCCGTCAAATTCCTCCCTGGTCACATTGGTCCCGTCCGGCCTGTGCCAGATCATATCCAGATAGCAGAGAGGCAGTCCCGTCTCCTCCCGCAGCTTTCTGGAAAACGTGCTTTTTCCCGCCCCAGGACAGCCGATTACAATGACCTTTTTCATCTCTTTTCCTTCCTCTCAAAGATCTCTCCTCAGATATACCATATCTCTCAGCAGAACCCCGCCTTCCCAGATGGGATGGTCGTAATTTTCCGTGAAAAAATCCTTTATCACACGGGAACGGACAAAGCCGCAGGCCTCATAAAAAGGAAGAGTGAGAGGGCTGTCTCCCGTTCCCGCCTGGAGCGTCCGAAAACGTCCTCTGTAGGTGTCTGCCACAAATTCCACCAGTTTCCTGGCGTATCCCTGCCGCTGGCACTCCGGTCTCACCGCCAGATTTTTTATCTCCAGAACTCCGTCTCCCTCATCTGTGACCACGCAGACTGCCAGCGCCTGAGCCGCCGGGCTCCCGTTCGCATGAGCCGCCGAGGCCCCCTCCGGCCGGGCCGTCAGACCTTCCCGCGGCCGTCTCCTCAGAACGTACATGGTTCCCCGCTCCAGATACCGGTCGATCATATCCTCCTGTTCGTCCCCCAGCAGAAGCAGCTCCAGGTATGTCTTTTTAGATTCCGCAATCTCGGCAATTTCCGTCTCTGTCCTGTCTGTCTTCTCCATCCGTTTCTCCCTCCTCAAACAGCCGGTACAGAGTGGGCTCTGCATGAAGAAACTTCAGAATCTCCTCCAGCTGCCGTTTATTTTTCTTCTTTTCTCCCTGTCTCACCGCCCGGATCAGAATGTTCTTCGGCGTGTGTTCCATGTCAATAAATTCCAGAAGCTGGGTGCGGTAGCCCTGTGCCTCCAGAAGCTCCGCCCGGATGGCATCCGTAAACAGGGCCGCCGTCCGCTCCCTGATAATGCCGTAGGAGAACAGAGGGGCCAGCAGCTCATTTTCCATCTGTCCGTTGAGCTCGTGCTGGCAGCAGGGCACGGACAGAATGACCTTCGCCCCCCATTTCACCGCCTTGTAAAGCGCATAGTCTGTGGCCGTATCGCAGGCGTGGAGAGTCACCACCATGTCCACCCGGTCCACTCCCTCGTAGGAAGCGATATCCCCGGGATAAAACCTCAGATGATCAAAACCGTATTTCTCCGCCAGCAGATTGCACCGGGCTATGACATCCTTTTTCAGATCCAGGCCGATGATCCTCACGGAATACCCTTTCAGCTCCTTCAGATAATAATACATGGCGAAGGTCAGGTAGGATTTTCCGCATCCGAAATCCAGGATCACATTTTCCCGGTTCCGGTCCAGTCTGGGAAGAATATCCTCGATAAACTCCAGAAACCGGTTGATCTGGCGGAATTTGTCATAGCGGGAACGGACCACCTGTCCCTCTTTCGTCATCACTCCCAGATCCACCAGGAAGGGAACAGGGCGTCCTTCCTCCAGCACATACCGTTTTTTCCGGTTGTGGGAAGGCAGAACCGGAGTCCCCGCCGGAGCGGCCGTCATCTTCCTCTTCACCTTTACTGTCATTTTTCCTTTTTTGCTCACAAGGACGTGCACCGTCCCGGCAGCGGCGGACAGCTCCATCTGCCTCATGGTTCCATCCATGATTTCCAACACATAAGAGACGGCCTCCTCCCGGTTCATATTCCGGTGGAAGGCCTGCGCTCCCTTCTGCTCTTCTGCCTGAAAAGCCAGCTCTCCCCGCAGCATCAGGGGATGAATCTTTGCCTTCAGCAGCCCGTCCTTCTGTACCGGACCGCTTAAAATCACCCGCTCCAGCCCCTCATTTAAAAATTCTTCCAGGGCGCCCTGAAGCGCCAGTCTGTCCCGATCTTCCATGTTCTCTCCTCACCAGTTTCTCCGGAGAAGCTCCGGAAACGCCTCCAGATGGGCGTAGTCGTTAAACCGTTCCACAGTGACCATTCCCGTCTCTTTCCTGTACTCCAGCTCCGTAATGCTGCAGTTTTCCAGGCTCTTGCCCAGGGACCGCCACCTGGCCAGATCCATCCTCAGAAAATACGCCGTCATGCACCGGATCACCCCGCCGTGGGTCACCATGGCGGCGCGGGACAGGCCGCTGTCAAAGATTTCCTGAAACACCGGCAGAGCCCGCTTCACAACATCGCCGGCGCACTCTCCGCCGGGATAGGACAGATCCCGTTCCATCCTGGAAAACTCAGATTTGAACGTTCCAAATTTTCTGTCAATCTCCTCGTCTGTCAGACCTTCCATCTCCCCGAAAGAGATTTCCCTGATTCCGGAGCAGATCTTTAAAGGTACCTGCAGGCTGTCATTGATAATCCCGGCCGTCTCCCTGGCCCGGAGAAGGTCGCTGGCATATATTTCTTCTATTCCGCTGTCCTTTAACCTCATTCCGGCCAGCTGCGCCTGCCGCTTTCCCGCCTCATCCAGAGACACATTTACATTGCACAGCCGGCTGCACTGACGGCCGTGGCGAATCAAATACAGTTTCATGTCTTCCTCCATCCCAAATCTATGTTCAGCCAGGGCGGTCCGCTGCTCAAAAAACCGGACCGGCCTTTCGCGGCCGCTCTGCAGGGCGGACAAAAGGCTGGTCCGGGGGTGATTTCTGTGTGAGCGCACTTTCCGCCGGTTAATTTTTAAAGCTGTGGATGGGCGCCGGAATCCGTCCGCCCCTGGTCACAAACTTTTCGCAGGACCAGGTGTTCACCGGCATCACCGGGGCATAGCCCAAAAGGCCGCCGAATTCCACCGTGTCTCCCACGCCCTTTCCGATCACCGGGATAATGCGCACTGCCGTGGTCTTCTGATTTACCATGCCAATGGCCGCCTCGTCGGCGATCACTCCCGCAATGGTGGTAGCCGGGGTGTCTCCCGGAATGGCAATCATGTCCAGGCCCACAGAGCAGACGCAGGTCATGGCTTCCAGCTTTTCAATGGTCAGAGCCCCCAGGCTCACCGCGTCGATCATACCCTGATCCTCGCTCACCGGAATAAACGCGCCGCTTAAACCGCCTACGTAGGAGGAGGCCATGACACCGCCCTTTTTCACCTGGTCATTCAGCATGGCCAGGGCCGCCGTAGTGCCGGGCGCTCCCACCCGTTCCAGGCCGATCTCTTCCAGAATTTCCGCCACGCTGTCGCCCACCGCCGGGGTGGGAGCCAGGGACAGGTCAATGATGCCGAAGGGCACGCCCATCCGCTTTGAGGCCTCCTGAGCCACCAGCTGGCCCACTCTCGTGATCTTAAACGCCGTCTTTTTGATGGTCTCGCACAGCACTTCAAAGTTCTGTCCTCTGGCCTTCTCCAGGGCCACCTTCACCACCCCGGGGCCGCTGACGCCCACGTTGATGACGGCGTCCGCCTCCGTCACCCCGTGGAATGCTCCCGCCATAAAGGGATTGTCGTCGGGGGCGTTGCAGAACACCACCAGCTTGGCGCAGCCTAAGGAATCCTGTTCCTTTGTGGCCTCCGCCGTCTCCTTTACAATCTCTCCCATGAGTCTGACGGCGTCCATGTTAATGCCGGTCTTTGTGGAACCTACGTTGACGGAGCTGCACACCCGCTCCGTACAGGCCAGAGCCTCAGGGATGGAACGGATCAGATTCTCGTCCGCCTTTGTCATTCCCTTGCTCACCAGGGCGGAATATCCTCCCAGGAAGTTGACGCCCACCTCTTTTGCCGCCCTATCCAGGGTCTTTGCGATGGTGACAAAATCCTCCGGCGTTTTGCAGGCTCCCCCGCCCACCAGGGAGATGGGAGTGACGGAGATTCTCTTGTTCACAATGGGAATGCCGAACTCTCTCTCTATCTCTTCGCCGGTGGAAACCAGTTTTTTTGCCAGAGACGTGATCTTATTGTATATCTTTTCATTGACCTCGTTCAGATCGCTGCTGCAGCAGTCCAGCAGGCTGATGCCCAGAGTGATGGTCCTCACATCCAGCTTCTCCTGCTCGATCATATTGTTGGTCTCGATTACCTCAAACATATTCAACATAGCCGTTACCGCCCTTCCGCGCCTTTAGATTCTGTGCATGCTTGTAAAGATCTCTTCCTTCTGGCACTTGATCTTCACCCCGATTTCGTCTCCCAGCTTCTCGATTTCCTCTACCATGGTACCGAAGCGCTCCTCCACTTCCGTGATGTCCACGATCATCATCATGTTGAAATATCCCTGCACAATGGTCTGGGAAATGTCCAGAATGTTCACATGATTGTCCGCCAGATAGGTACACACCTTTGCGATGATCCCCACAGTATCCTTGCCCACTACGGTGATGATTGCCTTGCTCATATTTCTTCTCCTTTATTTATGTAAAGATTTGTATTACAGCGTGATAATCTCCGACATGGAATCCCGCCCGGCCACCTCGATACAGAAATCCGTCCCCCTGTATGGAGTGTCTCCCTGAGTGATCTCGCACCGGACGCTCTCCAGCGCCAGCTCCGGGTAGTTATTTTCCTTGCTCAGATGTCCCAGAAGTACGGCCTTCAGATGGTCGTGGAGAATGCAGTTTAACAGCCGCCCCGCCGTCTCGTTGGACAGATGTCCGTGGTCTCCCATGATTCTCCGCTTCAGATAGTAGGGATAGGGCCCCGTCTCCAGCATCCGGATATCGTGGTTGGACTCCAGAAGCAGGGCGTCCAGTCCCTGAAGATGGTCTATGATGTGCTGGTCGTAATGGCCCATATCCGTGGCCACCGCCACCTGCTTTCTCCCCTGGGAAATGCGGTAAGCCACCGGATTTGCCGCGTCGTGATCGATGGAAAAAGGCAGCAGCGTCATATCTCCGATGGAAAACTCCACCTCCGGCAGAATGGGGTGAAACAGTTCCTCAGGCATCTTTCCCAGGGAACTCATGCCCCGGATCTCCTCCAGAGTCTCTTTGGTCCCGTAGATGGGAACCCCGTGCTTTCTGGCCAGGACCCCCAGCCCCCGCACATGGTCGGAGTGCTCATGAGTGATCACGATTCCAGTCAGCTCGCTGCCCTTGATCCCGATCTCGTTTAACCCCTGCTCAATCCGCTTATTGCTGATCCCGGCGTCCACCAGGACATTTGCCTCCTCTGTTCCCACATAGATGCAGTTGCCGCTGCTCCCGCTGGCTATGCTCACAAATCTCATGTCGTCAAACCTCTGCTCTCTAATCTCTCCCGGATCTGACGCCCGGCGTCCTCCAGACTTCCGTTGTTGTCAATCTCAAAAGTGCAGAGCCTGCGGAACGCTTCGTCGGGGAGCTGGCTCGCCATAATGCTCTCGCATTTTTCTCTGGTGTAGCCCCGCCCCTCCATCAGGCGCCGGATCCGGTTTTCTCCTGAAGTATAAACATACCACATTTCATCGTAAATGTCATGGTTTTTTTCATCGGGAAGGGCCGCCTCCACTACTGCCAGGGAAAGGCCGTCCTCCCCCGCTTTCTCAATCCGCCGGCGCACCTCCTCCCACACCATGGGATGAATGATGCCGTTTACCGTCTCCCTGGCCCCGGTGTCGGAAAAAATCCTGGCCGCCATGGCTTTCCGGTCGATGGTTCCGTCCGGAGCCAGAATTCCTTCTCCCAGAGCCTCCACCACAGGCCCGAAGCCTGCGCCGCCCGGCTCCATCAGCTCATGGGCGATATCGTCCGCCAGAAAAATCCCGGCCTTCCACTTATCCTTCAATATCTGAAGGATGCAGCTCTTTCCGGAGCCCACGCCTCCCGTCACCCCGATCACATAGGGGTGCTTCTTCTGCGTCATCGCTGTTCCTCCTCTGTCCGGCCCTGCTTTTTGGCACCTCCGCCCAGCTTTCTGCCGGATCTTCTGTCCAATTTTCTCCCGTCAGTCCCTTTATTTGGCGTCAAACCAGGAATGTCCCGTCTTCGCCTCCACCTCCAGGGAAACCTTTAAATCAGCGGCGTGCTTCATCTTGTCTTCCAGAATCCGCACTACCTCGTCCGCCTCCGCTTCTTTCGCCTCCACCAGAAGCTCATCGTGAACCTGAAGCACAATCCTGGACTCCATGTTCCGTCTCCGAAGCTCCCGGTCCACCGCCACCATGGCAATCTTCATAATGTCGGCGGCGGTTCCCTGAATGGGGGAATTCATGGCCACACGCTCCCCGAACGCCCTGGTTCTGGGGGAGTTTAACTCCGGAATGGGCCGTCTCCTTCCAAAGAGCGTGGACACATATCCCTGCTCCTTCGCCTGCTCCACCAGTCCGTCCAGGAACTTTTTCACCCCCGGATAGGTTTCAAAATATTTCTCAATGTATTCCATTGCCTCTTTCCGGGAGATGCTCAGTCCCTCGCTGAGTCCGAAGGCGCTGATTCCGTACACAATGCCGAAATTGACGGCTTTCGCGTTTCTTCTCTGCAGAGGCGTCACCTGATCCAGCGGTATGTGGAATACCTGGGATGCGGTGATGGCGTGGATGTCCTGGGCTTCCCGGTAGGCCTCAATCAGCCTCTCGTCCCCGGACATGTGGGCCAGGATCCTCAGCTCAATCTGGGAATAATCCGCGTCCACAAAGACGCAGCCCTCCTTCGCCGCAAACACCTTCCGGATCTCCCTTCCCAGCTCCATGCGGACGGGGATATTCTGCAGGTTGGGCTCCGTGCTGCTGATCCGTCCGGTGGCGGTGATGGTCTGATTGAACTTTCCGTGAATCCGACCGTCCGCCCCGATATAGGCAGCCAGCCCCTCCGCGTAGGTGGAGTTTAACTTTGTCAGCTGGCGGTAGTCCAGAACCATCTGCACCACCGGACAGTCCGGCGCCAGCTTTTCCAGCACATCCGCGGCTGTGGAGTAGCCGGTCTTCGTCTTCTTTCCGCCCTTCAGCTTCATTTTTTCAAACAGGATCTCTCCCAGCTGCTTGGGAGAATTGATGTTAAACTCCTCCCCCACCTGCTCATAGATCTCTTTTTCCAGCTTTTCAATGCGCACCTTCAGCCGATCCCCGTACTCCTTAAGCTCCCTCTGCTCCACGTGAATGCCCTCTGTTTCCATGTGATAAAGGCTGTAAATCAGAGGCATCTCAATGTCTGCAAACAGGGCCTCCATCCCCGTCTCCTCCAGCTTCTCCCTCAGCACCGGAGCAGCCTTCCAGGCGGTGTATCCCATATAGCAGGCGCATACGGTTCCATTTTCCTCTCTCCCGCGGACCGCTTCCGCCAGGGAGGCCTTTCCCAGCAGGTCCGCCCGGGACGGAACGGTCAATCCCAGGTAATCCCTGGCCAGATCATCGTAGGCGTAGGTGTCCTTCAGGGGATTTAACAGGTAGGCCGCCACACCGGTGTCATAAACAGGCGCGTCGTCCTCCAGCTTCAGCCAGGGCAGCTGCTCCTTTAAATCCATCACCCAGGTTTCTCCGGAACGGCAGATCTCTCCCGCCGTCTCCGCCAGCCACTGAGGGCTGATCTCCGTTCCCGCCCTCAGGCAGAAAATCTCCTCCGGGCCGAAGCAGAGCGCCAGGGCCGCCGCCTCTTTTCCCGGTCCGGCCGCCTTTTTTCCCACCTCCAGGCTGCCGTCCGCTCCGGCAAAGAAGGAAAGCTGCTCTTCTTTCTGCTCCGCTTCCCCCAAAATCAGCTGCAGGCCTCTCCGCTCCGCTTTTTTCGCCTGCTTTGCTATGGCCTCCGCCTCTTTCATGGTCTCCGCCAGGCGGAACCGGGATTCCACAGAAGCCTCCCCTCTGGCGTCGTCTCCGAATCTGGTGAGAATGGACTTAAACTCCAGCCGCTTCATGTACTGATAAGCCTCTGGCGTGTACAGATTTCCCACCTTCGCGTCCTCATAGGAAAATTCCACCGGCGCGTCGATGCAGATTTCTGCCAGCTCCCTGCTCATCTGCGCCATGTCGTAATGCTCTTCCAGAGCTTTTTTTGCCCTGGGCGGCCGGATCTCCTCCAGATGGGCGTAGGCGTTTTCAATACTCCCGTAAGCCGCAATAATGGCTGTGGCCGTTTTCTCGCCGATGGACGGCACGCCGGGAATGTTGTCGGAGCTGTCTCCCATCAGGGCTTTCACATCAATAAATTCCCTGGGCGTCACCTGATACTCCCGCTTCACATCCTCCGGATAGTAGT
>DXBC01000185.1 GCA_019116745.1 Candidatus Lachnoclostridium stercorigallinarum | reverse complement strand
AAAGCATAATCTTATTCCAACTTTCCCGATTTGTAAAGACCAAAAAAATTAAAAATTTCTCTTGACAATCTCGGAGAATCCGTTATACTACTGTCCATAAAGCAAGGGTGCTTCGGTTTTTTGCAAAAGGCCGAACGCCCTTCTTTTTTTGTTTCGGCGTCTGAAATTGATCTGTTTTCCTGCAGTATTCCCCTTTATCTGTGCAGAAATGCGGAAAACAGACAGGCGCCGGGTAAATGCGGAATGAAAGGAGAACTGTATTATGACAAAAAATATCCCCGAATTATACGGCAGTCTCGTTTTTGGCGACAGAGTTATGCGGGCCAAGCTTCCAAAGGATGTATACAGAGCCCTGCAGAAAACTATCCAGAATGGCAGTCATCTGGAGCTGGACGTGGCAAATGCCGTCGCAGTGGCCATGAAGGAGTGGGCTGTGGAAAACGGAGCCACTCATTTCACCCACTGGTTCCAGCCCATGACCGGCATCACCGCCGAGAAGCACGACAGCTTTATTTCTCCTGTAGCCACCGGGGAGGCGATTATGGAATTCTCCGGCAGAGAACTGATAAAGGGAGAACCGGATGCCTCCAGCTTCCCTTCCGGCGGCCTCAGAGCCACCTTTGAAGCCAGAGGCTACACCGCCTGGGATCCCACTTCCCCGGCATTTATCAAAGACGGGACCCTCTACATCCCCACGGCATTCTGCTCCTACACCGGCGAGGCTCTGGACAAAAAAACGCCCCTTCTCCGCTCCATGGAGACCTTAAACCGGGAGGCCGTTCATCTGCTCCATCTGATAGGCCACCAGGAAGTACGCCGGGTGTCCGCCACTGTAGGTCCGGAACAGGAGTATTTCCTCATTGACCGGGAACTGTACCGCCAGAGAAAGGACCTGGTGTTCTGCGGCCGCACCTTATTCGGAGCCCCGGCTCCCAAGGGACAGGAGATGGAAGACCACTATTTCGGCGTTCTCCGCCCCAGAGTGGCTGCCTATATGCACGAGCTGGATGAAGAACTCTGGAAGCTGGGCGTGCCGGCCAAAACCAAGCACAATGAGGTGGCTCCCGCCCAGCATGAGCTGGCCACCGTTTACGATACAGTAAACATTGCTGTAGACCACAATCAGCTCACCATGGAGGTCATGAAGAAAGTGGCCGACAAGCATGGTCTGGCCTGTCTGATTCACGAAAAACCCTTTGAGGGAATCAATGGAAGCGGCAAGCACAACAACTGGTCCCTGATCACCGACACCGGATTAAATCTGCTGAACCCCGGCCACGCTCCGGCAGAAAATACTACCTTTCTGCTGTTTCTGGCCGCTGTGATCAAGGCCGTGGACGAGTACGCCGATATGATGCGGATTTCCGTGGCCGACGCCGGAAACGATCACCGTCTGGGGGCTAACGAAGCTCCGCCGGCCATCGTCTCCATTTTCCTGGGGGACGAACTGACCGCCCTTCTGACTTCCATGGAAGCCGGCAAAACCTTCACTGAACCGGAGGAAATCCAGATGGAGACGGGAGCCAGGGTTCTGCCCCACTTTAAAAAGGACAACACGGACCGGAACCGGACATCTCCCTTCGCTTTCACAGGCAACAAATTTGAATTCCGGATGCCCGGCTCTTCCCTCTCTGTGGCAGGCCCCAATCTGGTCTTAAATACTGCCGTGGCAGAAGAACTGCGCCAGTTTTCCGAAGAGCTCTCCGCCGTCTCCGAGGAGACCAGGAGTTCCGCCGCCAGAGATCTGGTGCGCCGCGTAATCAGAGAACACAAGCGCATTCTCTTCAACGGCAACGGCTACACCGACCAGTGGGTGGCAGAAGCCGAAAAACGGGGGCTCTGGAATCTGAAATCCACGCCGGAGGCAGTCTCCCACTTCCTGGATGAAAAAAATGTGAAGCTGTTTACGGAGCACCATATCTTCAGCATGGAAGAAATCCGCGCCAGACACGACATTTTCCTGGAAAACTACAGCAAAGCCCTGCAGCTGGAGGGCCGCACCATGGTGGAAATGATGAGCAAGGATCTGCTCCCCGCTCTTCTGAGCCACACCGGCGCTACGGCTGCGGCAGTAAGGGAAAAAGAGGCACTCGGTCTCTCCGTCCGCTGCGAGAAAAAGCTGCTGGAGGAGCTCACCGGTCTTTATGAGGCAATTACGGAAGGTACAGCCGCACTGACAGAAGAACTGGCGGCCGCCTCCTCCCTGACTGACCCCCAGGAACTGGCAGATTTCTGCTGCAGCCGGATCCTGACCACTTTAAATGAAATCCGCAAATCTGCGGATCAGGCGGAAGCTCTCATTCCCGACAGTCTTCTGCCCTATCCTACTTATGACAAACTGTTATTTTCTGTATAAATATATTTCAACCTTTTCCTTATTCGGGCGCCGGATCTTCCGGCGCCTGAATTCCGTTTCGGGAAACCACCCATTCACAATTTCATTGATCAGGAGGAACCATCATGAATCAGCAGCTTTCCAACCTTTCAGAAACCGGCGCTTTCCTCTCCGCCGGCACTTCCATCCCGGCAGCAGAAGCATCCGGCGTCCGAGAAGAATGCGGCATCTTCGGCATCCTTGACACGGCGGGCAAATCTGTGGCCAGAGATATTTACCGGGGTCTGTGCGCTCTGCAGCACCGGGGACAGGAGTCCTGCGGCATCGCCGTCTCCGCCACAGACGGCCCGCCGAAAAATATGAGCGTTCACAAGGGGCTGGGACTGGTGAGCGAGGTTTTTGACGAGAACTGCCTGGCCTCCCTTTCCGGCAACCTGGGAGTGGGCCACGTCCGCTACTCCACCTCCGGCTCCACCACAGCGGAAAATACCCAGCCCCTGGTCCTCACCTACATGAAAGGAACTCTGGCCCTGGCCCACAACGGCAATCTCATCAACGCCGCCAGCCTGCGGCGGGAGCAGGAATACACCGGCGCTCTCTTTCACACCACCATCGACTCCGAAGTGATCGCCTACGGCATTGCCAGAGAGCGGATCCGCTCCTCGTCGGTGGAGGAAGCCGTCTGCCGCACCGCTTCCAGGCTGGAAGGCGGCTATGCCCTGGTCGTCGCCAGTCCCAGAAAGCTCATCGGCGTCCGGGATCCTTACGGGTTAAAACCTCTCTGTCTCGGGCGCAGGGGAAGCGCCTGGCTTCTGGCCTCCGAAAGCTGTGCTCTCTCCGCCCTCGGAGCAGAATTTGTCCGGGATATCCGCCCGGGAGAGGCAGTCACCATCACGGAAGCCGGCATTTGCTCCTGGCCCGTCACCGAAAGCCCCATCCGCCCGGCTCACTGCGTATTTGAATATATTTATTTTGCCCGTCTGGACAGCGTCATCGACGGCGTGTCCGTCTACGACGCGCGCTTAAAAAGCGGAGCCGCCCTGGCCCGGTCCTGTCCGGCTGACGCCGATCTGGTAGCCGGTGTCCCCGATTCCGGCCTGACGGCGGCTGCCGGCTTTTCCATGGAGTCCGGCATCCCCTTTGCCCTGGCCTTCTGCAAAAACAGCTATGTGGGCCGCACCTTCATAAAGCCCACTCCCGAAGAGCGACAGAGCGCCGTACAGATGAAGTTAAGCGTGCTGGAACCGGTGGTGCGGGACAAACGGATCGTGCTGGTGGATGACTCCATAGTCCGGGGCACCACCATGTCTGCCCTCATCCGGATGCTGCGCCAGGCCGGGGCAAAAGAAGTTCATGTGAGGATCTCCTCTCCCCCTTTTCTCCACCCCTGCTACTTCGGGACGGATGTCCCCACAGGCCGCCAGCTCATCGCCTCCTCCCACTCTGTGGAAACCGTCTGCAGCCTCATCGGCGCCGATTCCCTGGGATATTTAACTCTGGAAGATCTGGGAGAGATGACCGGGGGACTCCCCCTGTGCCGCGCCTGCTTTGACGGCCGCTATCCCATGGAGGTGCCAAAGGGAGACATCCGAAACGAGCTGGAAAATCTGTAAGGTTTCGTACTTTCCAGTTTTTTCTCATACCCGTATTGACAGAGGGGCTATTTTCTGTTTATGCTGAATACAGATTTTATTTCAGGGAGGAAAAACTATGGCTCAGGAAAAGCATCCGGAATGCCGGAAAAGCGCCGGGGACATCTCCATTCGGACAGAGCTTCGAGCGGGAGACGCCGGCTACATCACTTTTATGCACGGGCGGATATACCAGAAGGAATATGGCTACTCTACCCTTTTTGAAGCCTACGTGGCCAAATCCTTTTTTGATTTTCTTCAGAATTATGACCCGTCCAGAGATCGTCTCTGGTGCGCGGAGGACGGAGGAACCATCATCGGCTGCATCGGCATCGCCGGTCACGGAGATCGGGCCCAGCTTCGGTGGTTTCTGATTGAACCGGAATACCGCGGACTGGGACTGGGCAAAAAGCTGCTGTCCCTGGCCGTGGATTTTGCCAGAAACAGAGGATACCAAACCATCTACCTGGATACCACCAGCGATCTCACCCAGGCCGTCGGCCTGTACCGGAAAATGGGCTTTGAAAAAGTGAAGGAAACTCCCAACAACTCCTGGAAAAAAGGCGTCACAGAGCTGGAATTTTCCATGGATCTCTCATAAAAACCTTTACGAAAGCCGAAAAAGAGTGCGCCCCAGCGCACTCTTTTTCCATAAAGCAGGAATCATTATTAATACGTATCCAGAGGCGGCTCCACCGAATCCGGAAGAGGACACTCATACCTGCCTCCGTTTCTCTTGCATACCTCTGCCTTCGCCTTCTCAATCACATCCGGCCGTTCCATGGTCCGCACACAGGCCAGGGCCATCACCTTGGCCGCCGTCAGAAGCCCTTTATGGGCCAGGGGGCTGCAGGACTGGGCCGTCATCTGCCAGGTGTGTCCCACATTTCCCACGCAGGCCGTAGCCACATGAAGATTCAGGGTGGGGACCGCATATCCCACATCTCCCACGTCTGTGGATCCCGCCTGGAGCACAATATTTTTCGGATCGTAAGGATGGACCTCGCTGTCCAGAGGACGGTTCCAGATCTCTTCCACCCGGTCTTCCCCGTAGAGACTCTCTATGACTGACCGGATCCTGGCCTTCGTCTCTTCATTGTAGGTATCCAGAAAGCTCTTCGCCAGACGATAATCCTCCTCGCTCCATTTGGGAGCGCCGATTTCCGCCAGACACTCATCCGCCACCGCCGCCAGGGCATTGTTGGGAAGGTATTCCGTAAAAGCCATGGCCAGCTCGCACTCCATGGTGGTTCCCGTCATAATGGACGCTCCCCTGGCTACCTCCTTTACCCGCTCAAACAGTTCTTTTACCTGGCTCACATAAGGAGCACGCACTTCATAGCGGACACAGGCGTGATCCTGCACCACATTGGGGGCCGTTCCGCCGGTATCAATGTAGGCATAGTGGATCCTCGCCTCCGGTACCACATGCTCTCTCAGATAATTGCAGCCCACTCCCATGAGTTCGCAGGCGTCCAGGGCGCTTCTGCCCAGATAAGGCGTGGCGCCGGCGTGGGAGGAGATTCCCCTGAACCGGAAATTGGCCCCCATAATGGCATTGGAGTGAACTGCTTCTACTTCATTGACGGTGGACGGATGCCAGGTATATACAAAATCCACTCCGTCAAACACTCCGGCCCTGGCCATAAACTGCTTGGATCCCGCCCCTTCCTCCGCAGGGCAGCCAAAATAGATGACGGTTCCGTCTCTGCCCGTCTCCTTCAGATACTCTTTCACCGCCACCGCAGCCGCCAGGGAGCCGGTGCCCAGGGCACAGTGGCCGCAGCCGTGGCCGGAGCCTCCCGCCTGAATCTCACTTTTCCTGGCGATTCCGGCCTCCTGGCTCAGGCCTGCCAGAGCGTCGTATTCTCCCAGCAGTCCCATCACCGGCTTTCCGCTTCCCTGACTCCAGGTTCCCGTAAAGCAGGTGGGAATTCCCGCTACGCCGGTTTTCACCTCAAAGCCCTCCCGGCGCAGTATCTCCTCCAGCAGTCCGGCAGATTTTACTTCCTTAAAGGCCAGTTCCGCAAACCCCCAGATCTCATCGTTTGCCTGAATGTATTTTTCCTGATTTTTTTCTATAAATTCCTCAATCCACTCTCTGTCACTCATGAGTACTCTCCTTTCATCAGCCCTCTGCCAGACGCATTCTCCACTCCATCACATTTACCGCCTGAGACAGCACGGTAGTCACCAGAAGGTAAATCAGCCCGGCGATGATAATAGACTCAATGGGGATGTAAGTGGCTGCCAGCACCGTCTTGTAGGAGGTGGTCAGCTCATTGATAAAGAATACGGAAGCCAGGGATACCTGCTTGATCATATTTACAAACTCATTTCCCAGAGCAGGCAGAATGTTGCGCACCGCCTGGGGAAGAACCACCTTGAACATAGCCTGACCGCCGGTGAGTCCCAAAGATCTGGCCGCTTCCATCTGTCCGGAATCCACCGCCTGAACACCGGCCCGGATGATCTCCGCCACGTAAGCGCCGGAATTGACGATCAGGGCGATGATGATGCAGGCCACATCGGGAATCTCAAAGGGAAGAACCCGGGGCAGGAGAATCCAGAAGAAATAGAGCTGCAGCAGAATGGGCGTGCCCCGCAGCACCCACACATAGCCTTTGACAAACCATTCAAAGGGCCTTAACTTCGACATTCTCATCAGGGCGAGGGCTGTTCCCACAGCCGTTCCCGCCACAATGGTAATCCCAGCCAGGCAGAGAGTCCCCGCCAGGCCCTGGGCGTACACATATCCATATTTTTCAAGAATTTTTATAACGGTCTCAATCATATTCCTGCCTCCCGTCAGTTGATGCCCAGGCTTGCCGCATATTCGGAGTATTCCTGGTACCACTGTTTATAAAGTCCTTCTTCCGTCATCTGGCCAATAATATCGTTGACCGCTTCCAGAAGTTCCGTCTCTCCTTTTTTCATGCCGATTCTCGTTCCCTGGGTGGATTCGTCCACCGTAAACCGGAAATCCGGCACCATGGTCATTCCGCAGCTGGGATTTGCCTCCAGATAGAGCTCTGCGGTGGCCGCGGCCGTCACACAGGCGTCCGCTTTCTCCTCCTGGACCATGAGAAAACCATCGGTGGTGGCCGACACCAGCTTCAGCTCATCGTAAGCGGGAATCTGCTCCTGAGCAAATACTTCCTGGAGAGAACCGCTCTGCACTACCACAGTCCTGCCGTCCAGATCGTCGGCGCCCTGGATCTCATCCAGGTCCTCTTCTCTCACCAGAAGTCCGTACCACACCGTCTCTTCATCATAGTAATATCCGTCAGACAGCTCCATGGCCTGCGCCCTGGCCGGCGTGTAGGCCAGAGCCGAGATGGCCATATCGTACTTTCCTTCTGTCACACTGCTCAAAACGGCGGTAAAATCCAGAGGAACAATCCGGCATTCCACGCCCAGATGGTCTGCGATATAATGGGCCAGCTCAATATCTGCTCCCACATACCGCTCATCTCCCGATTTTGAGGGATCGATGAACTCGTTGGGGGCAAAATACGGCTCTGTGGCCACAGTCAGATACCCTCTCTCCCGGATTTCTTCCAGCCTGCTGACTCCGGAATCCTCTGATTCCCCTGTCTCGCCGGAAGCAAGCGCCAGGATATCCGCCTCTCCGCCCACGGGAGCCTCCACGGTTCCCAGCACGGAACAGCCGGTAAGGGCGGCTGCCGCAAACATTGCTGTCAGTCCCAAAGAAATTCCAACGCCCTTTTTCCTCATCTTTCAACCTCCGTCATGTTTATTCTGTTCATCCACTTTAGTATGCTAATATGGTAGCATTATAAAATATCAGATGAACTGTGTCAACCGGTTTCCATCCATTCCATGTATTTTTTTCCATACAAAGCGGTTTGCCGCTGCCTGGCTCATGATGCAGAAAGGCCGCCGGGAAACGCATCCTCTGCGTTCCCCGGCGGCCTTTAAATCCTCTGTCCGGCCGGTACCTGCCGTTCTTTATTATTTTTTCCGATCTGCCATTCTTTTATGCCTGCCGCCATCAGTGATGGAACAGCCGGATTCCCGTAAAGGCCATGGCCATGCCGTACTGATTGCAGGTGGCGATCACATTGTCATCCCGCACAGAACCGCCCGGCTCCGCCACATACTTCACACCGCTCTTGTAAGCCCGGTCAATGTTATCGCCGAAGGGGAAGAAGGCGTCGGATCCCAGAGCCACATCCTGCATCTGATCCAGCCAGGCTCTCTTCTCTTCCTTCGTAAACACCGGCGGCTTCACCTTGAATACGCTCTCCCAGCGTCCGTCCGCCAGGACGTCCATATAATCCTCGCCGATGTACACGTCGATGGCGTTGTCCCTGTCCGCTCTCTTAATGCCGTCCACAAACTGCAGATTCAGCACCTGGGGAGCCTGGCGCAGGAACCAGTTGTCCGCCTTCTGGCCCGCCAGTCTGGTGCAGTGAACTCTGGACTGCTGGCCGGCCCCGATGCCGATGGCTTGTCCGCCCTTCACGTAACAGACAGAGTTGGACTGGGTATATTTCAGGGTGATCAGGGAGATCATCAGATCCACTTTTGCGGAATCGGGAATCTCCTTATTCTCTGTCACCACATTGGAGAGCAGCTCCCGGTCAATCTTCAGATCGTTGCGGCCCTGCTCAAAGGTAATGCCGAACACCTGCTTTCTCTCCACCGGATCGGGCACGTATTCCGGATCAATCTGGATCACGTTGTAATTTCCGTTCTTCTTGGATTTTAAAATCTCCAGAGCTTCCGGTTCATATCCGGGAGCGATGACGCCGTCGGACACTTCCCGCTTGATGATCTTTGCCGTGTCCTCATCGCACACGTCGGAGAGAGCAATAAAGTCGCCGAAAGAGGACATCCGGTCCGCGCCTCTGGCTCTGGCGTAGGCGCAGGCCAGAGGAGAAAGCTCTCCCATATCGTCCACCCAGTAAATCTTTCTCAGGGTGTCGTCCAGAGGCAGGCCCACGGCAGCTCCCGCCGGGGAAACGTGCTTAAAGGAAGCGGCGGCAGGAAGGCCTGTGGCCTCCTTTAATTCCTTTACCAGCTGCCAGCCGTTGAAAGCGTCCAGGAAATTGATGTATCCAGGTTTTCCGCAGAGCACCTGGATGGGAAGTTCCCGGTCTCCCTCCATGCAGATTCTGGAGGGCTTCTGATTGGGGTTGCAGCCATATTTCAGTTCCAATTCTTTCATCGCAGTCTCTCCTTACTGATTTTTATTGACAATTCTCGTTTCCCAGGTTCCCGTGGCAATGTCGATGTACCGCACAAACAGAGATACCTTGTTGTCCTCGTTTAAACTGTTCCACAGAAGTTCCGTAAAGGCGTCGATGTCGTCCGGAATCTCCACCCGCTTCGGTTCTCCCTCAAAGCTGGGAAGAGGATCGCCGTCGTGCATATAGGTATGAATAAACCGTCCCTCCCCGCACAGAGGCTTCTCATAGGCGTAGGTAAAGCGGCAGCAGCTGGCCGGATCTCCGTTGCTGCTCTTTAATATGGACATGGCGAAATTGTAGGATCCGTTCTCTATGTGCAGGATTCCGGAAATTCTGGGGGTGTAGTTGGGGCCGTCCGGCTCAAACTCCCGGCTTCTCAGGGACTGTTCAAAGGTGAGCTGCCGGTCCATTCCCCGGTAGATGGTGTCGGTCTGATCTCCGTTGGTGACAATGGTCTTATTTCCCAGCACCCGCACCGGGGCGTAGATGATCAGGCTGGGATCCGTCAGCTTCGCTGGATCGAAGGCCTGAGTGCGGATTCCGTCCCCCTCCTCCACAAACACCCGGTTCCGGCTGTTTTCACTTCTTCCCATAATGAAATAGGCGGCCGCCGCCTTCGTCCCATCGGGAGTCTTTCCTATTACAATTCCTCTCCCGGGGTAGGCGTTGGACCTAAGCTCCTGCTCCATTGATACAATCTTCATGGTTCTTCCTCCTTGTCTCTTGCAGCGCCAATGACACAGCTTTTTGCCTGACGATTTTTCCCGGCAACAGAAAAACCGCCTGAACAAGCCTGCGGTTTTCCCGTAAGCTGCCCAGACGGTCGACATATCTGCTTCCACGTGCTCCCTGTGGTTCTCCCACTGTCCGTCAGTTGCACGTCCTGATTTCATATTATCCTATGAATTTAAAAAAAGCAAGTATTATTTCAAAAACAACGGCTTCCGCCCCTGTCCTTTCCGGGCGGTCTCATTTTTCCTACTCGTTGCGGATGGCAGCCAGAGGAGACAGCTTCATGGCCCGCACCGCCGGGAAGAAACCGGCCACCATGCCCACCACCACGGCAAATACCAAGGCGGCGGCAGCCAGCCACAGGGGAATCCGGGAGATGTCTCCCTCCATTCCTCCCATCATCATCTGATTCACCGCAGGCAGGTGATTCATCAGGTAGGACAGGCCAAAGCTGACAGCCAGGCCGATCACCCCTCCCATCAGGCCGATAAAGCCGGATTCAATAAGAAACATATTCCGGATATTTCCCATATCGCAGCCCAGCACCTTCATCACCCCGATCTCTTTCGTTCTCTCGTAGATGGACATCATCATGGTGTTTGCAATGCCGATGGCTGCCACAAACAGGGACACGGCGCCGATTCCTCCCAGCACCATCTGGGTCATCTGGGACTGTTTCTGATTCTGTTCCAGCCACTCCGAATTGCTGCTGGCCTGGAATCCCATATCGCTGATGGCCGTCTGAACCTCCTTTACGTGTTCCATATCGTCCACGTAAACTTCCGCATTGTTGTAGATAAAGTAACTGTAAGGCTTTCCCTTTTTGTTGGTGGGCTGTCCGGGAATGGGATTTTTCTTAAACACCTGCTTCAGCTGGGTTTTCAACGCCTCCAGATCCGTGTACACTCCCCAGGAGTGCTGATTGTAATCATCTGTTCCGCCTGCCACGATGCCGGCTACCGGCGTCAGATATTTTTTCGGCGGCTTCACCGTAGTTCCGCCCTCTGAGCCGCTTCCTGAGGAGGTGCCGCTCATGGTCTGGTAATAGGCATCCATATCATAGATCACATAGATGGGCTGGCCCATCAGATCCACATCGGGGAGCTCTCCAGTCTCATAGTAGCTGCTGCCCTGCTTTCCGTTGGAGAAATCCTGAATCACCATATTTCCGAACAGCAGCTCCACCTGGCTGCCGTCCATCTTCGGATAGGTGCCTTCTCCCACATCAATCTGCTTCATATAATCCTCCGTCACTCCCATCAGGTTGACGTAGGTGGCTGTATACTGTCCCTGGCGCAGGATCACGCTGGTGTTCAGTATGGGAGACACACCTTCCACGTGCTCCATCCGCCGGATCTGTTCAATCGTCTCGTCGGTCAAATAAATGGGATCTGCGCCCCCCTGAGGCTGGGAGTAGGTGTCGCAGTACACATTGATGGTGGTCATGCTTCCGTAGGACTCCATCAGCTCCATCTGCATCTCACTCATGCCGATTCCCAGGGAAACCATCACCACAATGGATGCGGTTCCCACGATTACCCCCAGCACGGTCAGGGCAGTTCTCAGCTTTCTCCGCCTCAGATTATTGACGCTCATGACCAGAAGGTCAGGAAATCTCATCGTCTATCGCCTCTTCTTCCGCCTGCTGCATCTTTTTCCTCTTGTATTTCCGGTACACGATCAGGCCGGCGCCGCCTGCCGCCAGAACGGCCGCCAGGATCACCCCGGTCTTATGACGGGCAAAAAATCCCTGTTCCGCCTCCACGTCCGTCGTATTTCCCGCGTCTATCTCGCCGTAATCCACAGGCATCTCCTCGCTGACAAAAAGCGTCATCTCTTTCTCCACGGAAGAAACCTCCCCGTTTTCATCCTCGTAGGAAACGGTAATCTGAATCTTTCCGTCATCCATGGTGGCTGCGGCTCCCCGGACCATGGCGTCCACATTTCCCGTCTGTCCCGGTTCAATGTTTCCCACATAAGACTCCGACGGCACGATGGAATCTCCCGCGAAGCTGGCCGTCACATTGTAGAGGGTTACCTTTCCCGTGTTGTTCACCGGGAACATGACATTGGTCTCCCCTCCCACCGTAATATTCTCCGGCATCACCTCAATGGTTCCGATGCTGAGCCTGGGAATCTGTTTTACGGGAATGTCGACCACCACCTTGTTGGTGGCATTTTTAAACTCCGGGCTGTCGTAGGTTTCATTAATGGTCAGAGAGTAAGATCTCTGGTCCACTCCGGGCCTGGATTTCATCCTGATCCTCAGCTCCGTCACCTCTCCCGCTCCCAGGGAATTTACGGTGTAGGAGGAAGAGCCGGTCTCTGTGGTGAATACGGCGCTTTCATCCGCTTTCTCCGACTCCAGGGAGAAGAGAATGTTGCTGGCAGGAATGTTGGAAGAAGCATTTTTCATCCGCAGAACCAGCTCAAATTCATCTCCAGCCACAATCTCCGCCGGTATGGTCTCAAAGCTGTCCACAATAATTCTGGCCTGAGTCCGGTCGTTCTCGTTGAACTCTCCCAGATCATCCTCCTCTTCCTTATTGTGGATCCGCACGTAAAAGGTTCTCTCAATCTGCAGATACTCTCCCGTATGGGTGGAATTGTCCCGGTACTTGATAATGGTCTTGATGGGATAATATCCGCTGTAAGTGTCCTCCCGGATGGCCATGCTGTAATTCAGAGCCACCGTCTCCCCCGGCTCCACCTTCTCAAAACGCCGGTCGTAATTGACATCGTTGATCTCAAAGGGATATTTGGTATCGTCCTCGCTCATCTCCAGGCTGGCCACCACGTCGTAGGCGGTAAATGTGCTGGCATTGCGCATATTTACGTCAAAATTCATCACATTGGGATAGGTGCCGTCAGGCGTGCTCTGCCCTTCCCCCAGAACCATATCCAGATCGCCGGTCTCCTCGTCGTCCTCCTCGTCCGTGCTGGTGGCCACGCTGACCCAGATGTTCACGTACTCGTCAGCCATGTCAAAATTGTCTCCGAAGGCCCTCACGGGAAAGCAGTAGTAGCCTTCTTTAATATCCCGGCGCACCCGGGCGGACAGGGTGACATTTTTGGATTTTCCCGCCTTCACCGTCCCCAGCTCTTTCATGTTCTCCTCATCGAACATTCCCATGGTGATCTCAAAGGGAAACTGGAAATTGGACTCCAGAGTCTCGCTGTCATCCAGGAAATCCACGTCATAGCTGGAAAATCCCACTTTCACGTTTTCCAGATCGTAATCGCCGGTGTTGGTGAATTTAAAGGTAATATTGGCCACCTGCCCCGTTTTGGTGGCAGTGATTTTCTCAACCGAGATAAACTCATTGTCATTCATATTTTTATAAGCCGCCCAGGCCTCATTTTCCCCGGAAAGCGGCACGGAGCCAAATACCGTCGCCGCCGCCAGAAGCCCAAACAGCAGGCGCTTCCACTTTTTCACTTCAGTTCCTCCTCATCCTCGTGATACTGCTCTTCTATTTTCAGGATTTTTCCATCCACAATGTGAATCTGCTTGTCCGCAAAACTGGCCAGGTGATTGTCATGGGTAACCATAATCAGCGTCTGCTGCCGCTCCCTAACAATCCGTCTCATCAGCTTCAGCACATCCATGGTGGTCCTGGAATCCAGGTTTCCCGTAGGCTCATCTGCAAAAATGATCCTGGGATCCACCACAAGGGCCCTGGCGATACCCACTCGCTGCTGCTGGCCTCCGGACATCTCATTGGCCATGTGATTCATCTGCTTTTCCAGGCCCACCAGCTTCAGATATTTCTTCGCCTTCTCCGTCCGCACCTTTTTGGGCACGCCCCGGAATGTGAGAGGCAGAGCCACATTTTCCACTGCGTTCATGGTCTTTAACAGATTGTAGGACTGAAAAATAAATCCCACATTCTGCCGCCGGAAGGTGACCAGCTGTCTCTCCGTCATCTTTTCAATATGGGTGCCCGCGATGACAATCTCTCCTCTGGATGGCTTTTCCAGACCTGCCATCATGTTGAGCAGGGTGGATTTTCCCGACCCGGACGGCCCCACAACGGCACAGAACTCCCCCTTATTCAGAGAAAAACTGACTCCGTTGAGAGCAAATACCTTTGACTCTC
>DXBC01000016.1 GCA_019116745.1 Candidatus Lachnoclostridium stercorigallinarum | reverse complement strand
GCGCAGGAAGAAATATATACAAAATCAGCCCAGGAATTTTATGAAAAAGAGGGACGGGTAAAAGGAAGGGGTAAAGGAGAAAAACAGGTAAAATATTTGGATTTTTTTCAGATCGGACAGAATGACAGGCGAAAAAAAGGGGCTGCCGCCGCAGGGAAATACGAATTTTTTCCTCAAACAAAAGCAACGACAAAAAAAGAGAAAATCGCTATATTGACGGTATCAGGGGCCTGAAAGGATCCGCAGGCCGGACCGAAAGCAAAAAAGCAATGCGAACAAGGAGGAAAAACGAGTATGAATACCCAGTTAGTGATCTGTATTGTGATCTTCGTACTGACGCTGGCAAGTTACCTGCTCAACAAAATCCCCATGTGGGTGACGGCAATGATTTCCATGAGTGCCCTCTACATTACAGGCTGTATCGACGCCTCGGGAGCCCTGGCCGGTTTTGCCAATGTAAATACGATCCTGATGGCGGCCATGTTTGTGGTGGCTGCCGGGTTCAGACGGACGTCCCTGGTGGATGCTCTCTGCAGCTTTATTATGAAAATTACCAGAGGCTCTTTTGAGATGGCCTATCTGGGCTATCTGATCATCGCTTTGATCCTGACCAACTTTATCGCCAGCCCCATGGTGGTGTACGCCATCGTATCCACCCTGCTGTGCGCATACCTGGACACCACGGGAAAGAGCCGTTCCAAATACATATTCCCCATGATGGTGGTGTGCGTATCCTGCTGCGGCATCCTGCCCCTTTCCACAGCGATCCAGCAGGCCGGACAGTTTACCGGCTTCCTGGAGACCTACGGATTTGACATGGTTTATGAGCCCACCTATTTCTTCATCGCCGGATGGCCCATGCTGATCGTGGTTCCCCTGTGGGCCCTGTTTATCGGCCCGAAATTCCTTCCGGAGCAGCCGCCCCTTCCCATCGCCGCGAAGGAGGAGGCGAAGCAGCAGAAAGGGAAAGTCCTTTCTCCCATGCAGGACAAGCTGGGGATCGCCATTTTCTTCCTGACCATCATCTGCCTGATTTTCTCCGGGCAGCTGGGAGTTGACACCTGGTTTATCGCCCTGGTGGGATCTCTCCTCATGGTGGTGTGCGGAGTGGTGGATCAGAAGAGCGCCCTGCGGGACATTCCCTGGGATATGATCCTCCTCTATGTGGGCGCCCTTGCCCTGGGAACCAATCCCATCGGCCTGATGGCTCTGGTACAGGCCGGATCTCTGACCGCTTTCATGACGCCCATGGCGACGCCGGCGGTGCCCCTTGCCATGGCTGACGGCGGATACGACTTAAAGACCATTATGAAAGGCGGAGCAGTGATTTCCGTGATTATACCGGTGATCTATATTTTGTATACCATGACTGTTCTGCCGCCCTTCTGATGAGGGAAATAAAAGAAATCTGTGATAGAATAGCGGAGAGCGGTCCGTCCCGGCGGACGGGCCGCGAAAAACCGGAATGATTGAAAAAGGAGGAAATTATCTTGAAGATAACCGATGTGAAGCTGATTTACGCAAAGCATTATCTGTTTGTACATATTTATACGGACGAGGGCATCGTAGGCCTGGGAGAGGCCGGCAACTGGGGCCATCTCATGGCCACGGCGGAGGCCATTAAGAAATTTTCCGCCTACCTGATCGGAAAGGATCCGTCCCGGATCGACGACATCGGTCAGAACCTGTACCGCTCTCTGTATTTCAGGGGATCGGTGATCATGAGCGCCATCTCCGCCATCGATATCGCCCTCTGGGATATCAAGGGCAAAAAGCTGGGCGTGCCGGTATACGAGCTGTTAGGCGGCAAGACCAGGGATAAGGTGCGGGTGTACGCTTCTCCCATGCACAAGGAGACGGATCCCGAGGCTTTAAAGCAGAGCTACCGGGAGCTGAAGGAGCAGGGCTTTACGGCGGCGAAGATTTTTGTCAATGGGCCTGTCAGGTCGGAAAACGGCGGCCGGGATGAATTTTACTGCGGCCGGGTGGAGGACGAGCTGGAGAAGGTAGCCATGATCCGGGAAGCCGTAGGAAAGGACTTCGATCTGATTCTGGAGGCCCACAGGGGCATGACTGTGCCGGAGGCCATCGCCTTTGGCCGGGAAGTGGAAAAATACCGTCCCATGGTGTTTGAAGATCCCATCACCCCGGACAATATCGACTCCATGGCGGAAGTGGCGTCAAAGATTGCCGTTCCCATTGCCACCGGAGAGCGGTTTATCAATATTAAAGAATTTGAGATGCTGTTCCGCAGAAACGCCGCTTCCTACGTCCGTCCCGATGTGTGCGCTGTAGGCGGAATCACCGCCTCCAAGAAGATCTGCGCCATCGCTGAGGCCAACGACGTGCTGGTGATCCCCCACAATCCCTTAGGGCCGGTGTCCACAGCCGCCTGCCTGCAGATCTGCGCTTCCGTGCCCAACTTCGGCATTCAGGAGCTTCCCGGCTTCTGCTTAAACGGAGCGGAGGACGCCATGGTGCAGAAGCCCTTCCAGGTGGAGGACGGCTGTCTGCTGATTCCCGACGCCCCCGGCATCGGCGTGGAGCTTTCCGAGAATGCGTCGGAGCTTTACCCCTTAAACGACAGAGGCGGCATCAACGCCAAGAGAATGTTTGACGGCTCCGTAAAGGACTGGTGATAAGATGAGAGAACCTGTTTTGACCAGCGGGAGCAAAACATAAATTCCATGACGGACCTGATAAGGCCGCCGGTGTTTCGGAAAGAAAACCGGCGGTCTTATTTTCTGCTCTTTTTCCGGGAAGGGAGATATGGTATCATAGGGGTACAGAGGTCCTGGTCCATGTTCTGCGCCCGGGCCACAGAGGAGGTATTTTATGGATGATTTTCGCGGAAAAATACTCATAGCCGACGATGACAGGGAAATCCTGGCGGTTCTTTGCATCCTTCTTGAGGGGGAAGGATATCAGGTGGTGTCCGCAGAGAATGGACAGGAGGTACTGGAGCTGGCAGACGACACGGTGGATCTGTATATCCTGGATGTGAATATGCCGGTGCTGTCCGGGTTTGCCGCCGGCGCGGAACTGAGGAAGAGGACTTATGCGCCCATGATTTTTCTCACTGCCTATTCCGGGGAGTCGGACAAGACCATCGGATTTTCCGCCGGTGCGGATGATTATATTGTAAAGCCGTTTTCCAATACGGAACTTCTCCTGCGGGTGAAGGCCCTCCTTCGCCGGGCCAAAAGCTACAGCCGTCCTGCCGGGCAAAATCAGGAGACAGAAAGCGGGGGAAGGAAACTGGAATATCAGGATCTGATTCTGGACTGCGACAGCCAGTCGGTGAGCCGGGACGGCGAGGTCATCGGACTCACCGGCACGGAATTCCGGATTCTGGAGCTTTTGATCAGTCACAGGAAGAAAATTTACTCCCTGGAGAATATTTACCAGAGCGTGTGGAAGGAGGAGGCGGTGGGGGATGCCGCCATTATGGTTCACATAAAAAATATCCGGAAAAAGCTGGGGGACAGCTCCAGAAATCCCCGGTATATTAAAACCGCCTGGGGAAAGGGGTATTATGCAGACTGAAAAACGGGAGGAAAAACGCAGAACGCTGGCGGGAGAAATCCTGGAATTTCTCCTGGTGGCACTGGCGGTTGCCGCATTTACATTCTGCTTTCTCTATTTTACTTCCCAGTCCCTGGCGGAGACATATCTGACGGATCTGGGAGTCTTTCTCAGTGAAGGACAGCAGAGAGTGCTGTGGGTATGGCTGCGGAGTCTCTGTCTGATGGCTGCCGCCGCAGTGTTTCTGGTGCTGTTTTTATTTATGCTGGGACAGAGAATAGCCTATCTGCTGAAGATTATCCGGGGAGTGGACGCGCTGCAGGCCAGCCGCATGGACGCTGCGATTCCCCTGGAAGGAAACGATGAGCTGACAGAGCTGGCGGAGCGTATCAACTATCTGGCCGTATCAGAACGGGAGCTGACCGGCAGGGAGCAGCGGCTCAGAGAGGAGAGAGACGCATGGATCCGTTCCCTATCCCACGACATACGGACGCCTCTTACATCCATGATTTCCTACACGCAGCTTCTGGAGAGCCGTACGGAGCTGTCGGAAGAGGAAGTGCGGTCTTATATCCGCCTGGTGCAGGCAAAATCGGAGCAGATCCGGGAGCTGACAGACCGGCTTCTGGGGAGGGAAAAACAGAACCTGGAAAAGGTGGAGCACATGAAGTTTCTCATGGAGCAGCTGGCTGCGGAGTGGGAGGAAATACTGGAGGAACGGTTTGTCTGCCGCGTAGATCTGTCTGGACTGGAAGATTTTTCTGGACTGGCGGATATTTACGGTTTCCGCCGTATTTTTGACAACCTGGCTTCCAACGCGGAGAAATATGCGCTGCCGGAGGAGGCAGTGGAACTGCGGATCACAGGGGAAAAAGGGGATGAAGCCGGCGGCACACTGACTGTTTGCCAGAAAAATCAGATCCGCCGAACGGGCCCCAGCCCGGAGAGCAGGGGAATCGGTCTGGAGAGCATAAGGCGCATTGCCGCCGAGTACGGAGGAACAGCAGAGGTACGCTGCGGCGACCGGGAGTTTGAGGTGGAGATTGTCATGAAAATTCCGGCCTGTCTTTAGAAATTCTTCAGAATTGCCTCTGAATTTTCTTTAGAATGCAATGGTAAAGTAGGGGCATAACAAAGAAAGAGAGGAAAAAAGATATGGCTTTGGGACTTTTAATGGTAATGTTTGTAGTGATGAGCGCGATCAGCGTGATCGGTTTATCTCTGATGTATCTGGCAAAAAACAGCAGGAAACAGAGAATACTCTTTTATGTAATGGCAGCCTGGGGAATGCTGATAGGGGCGTACAGTGCCACCAGTCTTCCCGTGAACTATACTTTGGAAAGGCTGATTACCTGGGGAATCGGATTTTTAAGCGTGGCGGGTATTCTGGTATATATTCGCTCCGAGGAGGAAAAGGCCCGCATGGCAGCCCGCCTTCTGGTGACGGCGTCTGTGGCAGGCGGAATCATAAAGCTGTTCCTTCTGTGACGGAAGGGAAAACTTCAGATATGAGACAGGGGCAGGTCCATCCGGACCTGCCCCTTGAAGCTTATCAGGAAACTGCCGTCATACGGTGATAAAAATGTCGCAGCAGCGGTAGTCGGTATCGATATTATGAGCGATAAATCTGGCTTTCAGGTTTCTTGTTCCGCAGATGGATCCGGGGGTTCCGCCGGATACGTTCAGATCTTCCGGAAGTACAAATTTTATGCATTTGACCAGAATGTCCCGGCAGCCCGGATAGTGGTGGGCCGGGATGGTGAAGGCTTTCATGCCTCTCTGGTATTCGTTGCCGAAATCGTCAACTTCCGTCAGGATGACGGCCAGGGCCACCCGGCGGTCAGGACAGACGTTTTTGATTGTCACATCCAGCTGGACAATGCGTCCCAGGGATTCCAGAAGGGTGTCACCCAGATCCACCACCAGAGAGTCGCTGCATCCGTCCACCTGCAGATCTGCTGGAACGGGACAGGGTTCCGGCGTCACGGAAGGACTGCATATCACAGTCACCGACGGAGTGGGGAAATTCACCGAATTCCCCTCGTTGTCCGAGTAGGATACGGAGTCATTGACCAGCTTGACGCCTCCGGTCAGCGCTGTGTGGCGTACAAGAAACTGCAGGGAAGCTCCTTCGTTTCCGGACACGCCCAGGGCGGAAATGGTCCAGCGCAGGGAACTGTCCCCCGTAGCCATGGCGCTTCCCGCAGAGGGCGGCGTGATGGAGACCAGCTCAAAGGCCGGGTTCAGCACCTCGTCGATCACAATATCTGTGGCACCGGGTTTGGAAATGTTGGCGGCCAGGTCGGCGAACAGGTCTTCCAGATCGGCAGAGTCCGGGGTGACCGCCACGTGGGAGGCGTCCGGATCCGTGGCCCAGTCGTTTAAAACGGCCACATCGATGCCGTCTGATCCCACAAGGCCGATGCAGTAGATGATGATGCCGGACGCTCTGGCGGCTGCTGCCACCGGGGCTGGCGGAGCTCCTGCCGTGGTTTTGCCGTCGGTAAACATTACGATGACTCTGGCATTGGAAGAAGCGGGATCAAACATCTGGATCGCCTGAGAAAAGGCGTCGGCATGGTTGGTGGAGCCGCCGGCCGTCAGTCCGTCCACGGCGTCTTTTAAGTCGGCCACGGATGTGATCAGCTGAGTGTCGGCCGCTGCCGTGTCAGCGAAGCTCACAATGCCGATGCGGCTTCCGGAACCGATGCTGCCGTCCTGAGAGCTGTCCGTAGCCTCATCGATAATATCGATAAAGGTATCGGCGCCGATTTTCATGTTTTCCAGGGGCGTGCCCGACATGCTGCCGGAACGGTCCAGCACCAGCACAATGTCGGTGGGATTGGAAGCGATGTCGGGGGCCGCCGCGAGGGCGAGGGTGACGGTAAACGTCCCGCCGCAGTCAATCTGAGAAACGGAAATCTGTTTATTTGAATTTACAATACCCATGGTGAACCTCCAAAATACAATATAGAGAAGGGCTTGTTCCCTTCCCTATATCATATGCGGCAGGGGGCAAAGTTGTCCGGGGGGGGGGACGCGGCCGCCTTACGCTCCGTCCGTCCCGCCCTCGGCCCTTTCCAGGTATTCCGTCACCGCCGGATCCCGGATCTCATAGGTTCTGGTCCACTCCTTGGTACCCTCTACCTTATACACCTCCGACCGGTGGAGGGAGAGGAATTTCACCAGTTCATAGCAGTTGATCCAGATTTCGTTGTTTCCCTCTTTCTGGGACTCGTCGAAAATCAGCTGAATGCCGAAGTGAAGATGGGGTTCGTCGATGTTGTTGGTGTTTTCCGCAGTGCTGTAGCCGGTGCGGCCCATGTAGCCGATTACATCCCCGGCGCTCACCACGCTGCCTGCCTGCAGGTTGGACTGGTAGGGATAATTTTTCCGCAGGTGGGCGTAGTAATAGTAGCGTCTGCCGTCGAAGCTGCGGATGCCGATCCGCCAGCCGCCGTACTGATTCCAGCCGAGGGCTTCCACCCGGCCGGATTCCACGGCGATAATGGGCGTGCCCACCTGCCCCATCATGTCGTGTCCCAGGTGCTGTCTGCGGTAGCCGTAGCTGCGGGAGACGCCGAAGTCGTCGTATTCGCTGTAGGGAAAGCCGGACGCGATGGGGGAAAATGCCTTTAAGCCGTATTTGTTTACCCACACCTTCTCTTCGCTGCGGATGGGATTTCCGCTCTCGTCGGTGGGAAGAGCAAAATCCGGGGCTTCCGCCCCGTCAATTTCCGTTTCGTACTGCCCCAGGAGGCCGTCCAGCACGGCTCCGTAGGCTTCCCGGTAATAAGGATAATACTTCAGATCTCCGGCGATCTCCTCCATGGTCTCGCCGTTTTGCAGGCGGGCGGCCAGTTCGTCCATTTCCGCCTGACGGTAGCGGGAAAAGTCTCCGCCGTATCTGGCCCCCAGACAGGCCAGAAGGTCCACCCAGTCAATGTGAATCTCCGACTGGCAGGTGTCCACATCCCAGCGAAACGCCCGCTCCAGGGCGGGCTGGGGCACGTCAAAGTCCACCCAGTGTATGTAGTCGCCGTCCCCTGCCGCAGGGATGGAGCCGGGAACGAAGGGGCCGGCGGAGAGAACGGAGATGCCGGAAAACGATCCGGCCGCCAGGCCGGAGAGTCCGGGAATGAGAATAAAAATGACGAGAGCCAGGGCTGAGAGGGACAGGGCCGCGGCTTCCAGAACTTCGGAAAGATGATTTCTGTGAAAAAACATGGAGAGCCTCCTCATATCCGTCTGCCGTGCCGGCGCAGAAGGCGTTTTTTGCCTCCCGCGCCCGCAGCGGGTTATAACAGGATATGCGGACAGCTCTCCGGATAGAATCAAATAAAAAAATTACAGATCCAGGATGTCCCCGTCGTCGGGAACAAAAAGATTTCCGTGATAATACTGCCGGCCCTCGGCGGTGTAGCTCTCCCGGCGGGTTTCCATGTGATCGTCCTCCGTGTGCCAGAGAACCAGGTTGGAAATTTCCAGCTCCTCCGCCAGCTCGCAGGCGTCCTTTGCCGTGCTGTGATGCTTTTCATAGGGTTTGTATTTTTCCCGTTCGCTGTACAGGCAGAATGCCTCGTGGAGGAGCCAGTCGCTGCCCTCGGCATAGGGACGGCACAGGGGATTGTAGGGCTCGTCCCCGGCGCAGGTAAACTTTTTCCCGTTTTTCAGCATCATGGTAAAGCCGAACTGCCGCGCTTTCGTGGAGTGGATGTCAAAGAAAGTGACGTCGTAGTCCAGAATCCGCTCCGTCTGCCCGTCGGTCACCGGCACCAGGAGAATCCGGTCGCCGAAGAGACGGCACAGGTTTTTCTGAAGGGTGAGGCGGCACAGGGTGAGGATGGTGTCCGTGAGCTGGTCATGGCAGTAAATGCGAAGATTTCCCTCATATTTTCCGCTGAGAATCCGGGAACCGATCATGCGGACCATCCAGACAATGCCCAGAATGTGGTCGGTGTGTTCATGGGTGACAAAAATGTGATGGATGGCGTCCAGGGGAACGTCCATTTCATTTAAAATCCGCAGAATTCCGTTTCCGCCTCCCGCGTCCACCATAAAAAAGGAATCGTCGTCCCGAACGGCAAAGCAGGTATTGTAGCAGCGGGTGACGGCGGCGTTTCCAGTGCCGAACACGTACAGTTTTTCCATAAAATCAACCTCCGGGCCGGGGTTGTATTAAATGGAAAACTTGCCATTTTTCCCCGGCATGCTATGATTAATGATAGTACAAGATACGTGGAAATGCAACTGTCCGGGGCGTTTTGCGGCTGTCCGCCGTCCGCGGACAGGAGACAGGCGCGCACCGGCGGATCCGGCGCTGCGGGAGAGGCGGCTGCGCGAAGAAAGGGAGGAGATGTATTATTATGAGGGACCTTGCTTATCTGAAGCTGCTGGCCAGGGAATATCCCAGTGTAAAGACGGCGTCCAGCGAAATCATCAACCTGACGGCCATCCAGGGCCTTCCCAAAGGAACGGAGTATTTTTTCAGCGATCTTCACGGGGAATACGAGGCGTTTATCCACCTTCTGCGCAGCGCCTCCGGAGTGATCCGGGAGAAAATCCGAGACACCTTCGGCCATATTATTTCCGAGGAAGAGCAGGTGGAGCTGGCCAATCTGATCTACTATCCGGAGCGGGGCCTGGAACGGGTCCGGGCCTCTGGAGAGCTGACCGACGACTGGAAGCGGATCACCATTTACCGTCTGGTACAGATCTGCCGGGTGGTTTCCACAAAATACACCCGCTCCAAGGTGAGAAAGAAAATGCCCAAAGAGTTTGCCTACATCATCGACGAGCTGCTTCACGTGGACTACCGGGACAGCAACAAGGATGTGTATTACAGCGAAATTCTCCACTCCATGATCGAGATCGGCGTCGCCGACAAATTTATTGTGGCGCTGTGCGAGCTGATTCAGAACCTGACCATCGACAGCCTCCACATTATCGGGGACATTTTTGACCGCGGCCCCAGGGCGGATATTATCATGAACGAGCTGATGAATTTTCACGATGTGGACATTCAGTGGGGAAACCACGACATCTCCTGGATGGGGGCGGCCACGGGGAATCCCGCCTGCATTTGCAACGTGGTCCGCATTGCCATCAGCTACAATAGCTTTGACGTGCTGGAGGACGGCTACGGCATCAACCTGCGCCCCCTGTCCATGTTTGCCGCCAGAATCTACCAGAATGACAGCTGCAGCCGGTTTATGCCGAAGATTCTGGATGAAAACATCTACGACGCCGTGGATCCGGGACTGGCGGCCAAAATGCACAAGGCTATCGCTGTGATCCAGTTTAAGGTAGAGGGACAGATCATCCGCCGCCATCCGGAGTATGGGATGGAGGACCGTCTGCTGCTGGAGAGAATCGACTATGAGCGGGGAACGGTGAAGGTGAACGGCAAAGAATACCCGCTCCTGGACACCTATTTTCCCACTGTGGATCCCAAAGATCCTCTGAAGCTGACAAAGGAGGAGGAAGAGCTTCTCCATGTGCTCACCTTTTCCTTCCTTCACAGCGAGGTGCTTCACAGCCATATGGTTTTTTTGTATTCCCACGGAAGCCTGTATAAAAAGTACAATTCCAATCTGCTCTACCACGGCTGCATTCCCATGAAGGAGGACGGCAGCTTTGCGGAAATGACCATCGGGGGCCAGACCTATTCCGGCAGGAGGCTGATGGATTACCTGGAAGACCAGATCAAAAAGGCATATTTTCTGCCGGCCGGGACTCCGGAAAAGGAAAATGCCGCTGATCTCATGTGGTATCTGTGGTGCGGAGCCAATTCTCCTGTGTTTGGCAAGGATAAAATGGCGGCCTTTGAGCATTATTTTATTGAGGATAAGGCTGTGGGAAAGGAGACTCTCAACCCCTATTACCGGCTGAGTCTGAAAGAAGACTGCTGCAACCGGATTCTGGAGGAGTTTGGCCTTCCAAAGGAAGGTTCCCATATTATCAACGGACATGTGCCGGTGAAGATCAAGGACGGGGAGAAACCGGTGAAAGCCGGCGGAAAGCTCTATATCATCGACGGAGGCCTTTCAAAGGCATATCAGAAGACCACAGGAATCGCCGGCTATACCCTGATTTACAATTCCAATCACCTGGCTCTGGCGGAGCACATGGCCTTTGACCCCAACAGGGAAAGCACGCCGAAGGTCTACATTACGGAGACGCTGAAAAACAGAATGCGGGTGGCGGATACGGATCTGGGCCAGGAGATGTCGGAGCGGATCGGGGATCTGAAAGAGCTGGTGACCGCCTACCGCTCCGGCGTTCTGAAAGAGAAAAACCTGTAGTATTCAGGCAGAAAACGGCTTTGGCAGGGCATTGGAGGCTGAAATTTCAGAAAATCTTTATGGATTGCACATAAAAACTGTGATATGATGATACTGCTTTCATCGAAAATAAAAAGCATTCACACAGGGCGGCGCGGGTCCGCCTGCTTTGACAAAAGGAGAATATATGAACAGAGAAGAGTTCCTTAGAACGCTGAGAGAAGCTCTGTCCGGGGAAGTACCTCCGGATATAATTGAGGAAAATGTGCGGTATTACGATGCCTATATTACCGACGAGGTGAACAGAGGACGCAGCGAGCAGGAGGTCATCGAGGAGCTGGGAGGCGCCCGGGTGATTGCCCGCACCATCATCGATGTGGCTGCCGCCGGCGGAGACGCCGGGGCTCAGGACCCTTACGGAGAAGCCTATCAGGAGAGCGCCTACAGAAGCGGGGCGGGCGATTCCCCCTACGGGAACGGTTCCGGCGGGGAAAATCCCTGCAAGGAGACGCCCTTCGGATCAGAACACCGGGAGCACAGAAGCTTTCGCGTCTACAACCTGGACAAATGGTACTGGAAGCTGCTGTTCTGGGTTGTGATTTTTCTGATTCTGTTTATTGTGTTCAACCTGGCGGTGGGCCTGGCGTCCCTGCTGTGGCCGTTCCTGGTGATCGGCCTGGTTATCTGGCTGGTTCGAGGACTCAGAAGATAAAAGACAGACGGAAAAAGGAGTATTGATAATGGCACAGAAAGGAAAAAAGAAAGAGACAGCCCTGGGGGCAGAGATGAGCCGTTTTGCTGCCGGCGTGACGGGAGTGGCCATGCTGGTGCTGCTGTTTGTCTATCCTCTTTTTATTACAGATCAGAGCTACAGCAATATCCTGAGGGTCAAATATAAATTTTTCTGGCTGCTGGTGCTGATTATGGCGGGTCTCTGCCTGCTTGCAGGCCTGGCCTGGTTTTTCATGGACCGGATGGAGCATCATGGAGAGGAAACAAGGGCCTTCGCCGTCCGCATCCGGCAGACAGGCTGGAAGGAACTGTTTACAGCGGGAGAGAAAGGGCTTCTGGTATTTATTACCATCGCCCTGATTTCCACTCTCACCTCAGAGTATGTATATGAGTCGTTCTGGGGAAACGAGGGACGGTATTCCGGATTTTTTCTGCTGGCTCTCTACACCATCATGTATTTTCTGGTGAGCCGTTTCTTCCAGTTCAAGCAGTGGTATCTGGACGCCTTTCTCCTGGCGGCTGCCCTGGCGGGCATCTTTGGAATCACCGACTATTTCCGCATGGATATTATGGGCTACAAGGTGGGAGTGCCCCTGGAAACGGCGGATATTTTCACCTCCACCTTTGGAAATATCAACACTTTCACCGCATTCCTCGGGATGTATCTGGCAGCGGCGGCGGCCCTGTTTGCAGTGGAAAAGGACTGGCGGCGGCAGCTGTGGTACTTCCTCCACCTGGCCGTGGCCAGCGTTTCCCTGATCACATCCCAGAGCGACAACGGCTATCTGGCGGTGGGCGCCCTGTTTATCAGCCTGCCTTTCTTTCTCTTTGGCACCCGCACGGGAATCCGCCGCTATCTGGTGATTCTGGC
>DXBC01000184.1 GCA_019116745.1 Candidatus Lachnoclostridium stercorigallinarum | reverse complement strand
CGGCAACGTAGTGCTTACGCCCACTGTGATGAAGAAAAACGATGTGCTTCAGGTAGGTGATATTTCTCTGATGCTGGTTCCCTGCTGTGACGATATGTTCCAGTGGAAAGAGGAAGAGAAGGACAGATAAGAGACTGCCGGGAGGCATGAAAAAACAGGGAGGATATGAGATATGAATGATTTATATGGAGTTATGGGAATCGTGGAAGGAATTGTCGGCCTGATCAGCGGCCTGGGCATTATGCTGCCCATTATGGCCGTGGTTGTGACGCTGCTGACCTATGAGATTACAGGATATATGATTATGTGCGTGGGCCGCAAAGCCGGTCTGACAGAGGACTGGATGGCTTATCTGCCCATTGCGAGACAGCTTTATCAAATGCAGATTGCAGGCAGGCCCTGGTGGTACATTTTCTTCTTTCAGGGGTGTCTGGTAAACATAGTGGTGACAGCGGCGCTGCTGATTATTTTCGGCGCCTTATTTAAGAGCGTACCGCTGACAGTGCTGGTGGTTCTGCTTTGGGAGATTGCCTCTCTTGTGTTCACTTTCCTTTATTACCGCAGCTACTATCCGCTGTTTGGATTCAACCCCAACACCGCATGGCTGGAGATCGTCTGGACCTTTGGAACAGCCGGCACGATCCTTCTGATTATCATGGCTTTTTCTGACACCATTCAGTACAGAGCGGGAGGCGGCCCGGTAAAAGGCGCCAGTATGCCGGTGATTTCGGAGGGCGGCAACCGGGATAATACTCAGAAAAAAGATTATACCCAGATGGAAGGAAGAACGGTGGCGGGAACCCGCGCGGAGATTTCCGGAGTGGACGGAAAGTATGCGGGAGCGTCCTTTGACGTGAGCGACGGCGCCGAGGTGGTATTCGGCCGTTCCGCGGCGGATTCCAATATTGTTTTTGATCAGTTCGACACAGATATCAGCAGAAAGCACTGCACCGTGCGCTATGACAGAGCGGCCGGAGATTATGTGGTGACAGATTCTTCCACCAACGGCACCTACCTGAACGGCGGAAAACAGCTTCCGTCCGGCAAGCCGGTGCATGTGGCCAGAGGTTCTGTGATCTATCTGGGAAAGAGCAGAAAAAATTCTTTCCGTTTAGGATAAACAGAGAGGGGCAGAAAGATTGATTTCTTATGATTTGCTGAGCAGAGTAGGATGCCGGGACAATAACGAGGATAATGTGGGAATGTTTCAGGCCGGCGAGGAATACTGTTTTGCCCTGGCTGACGGCCTGGGAGGACATGGAAAGGGCGAAGTGGCATCGGGAATTGCCGTGGAGCAGGCGGTGGCGGCCTTTGCACAGGCCGGCGAGGCGTCGGAGGCAGTAATCCATACGGCGTTTCAGAACGGCCAGGAGGCCATCCTGGAAGCCCAGAAGGCGGATCTGTCTGCCAGAGATATGAAGACCACATTTGTATATCTGCTGGTTGGAAAAGAGGAAATCCGCTGGGCCCACATCGGGGACTCCCGGCTGTACCGCTTTGAGCACGGGAAACTGGCGGAGAGAACTCTCGATCACAGCGTTCCCCAGATGCTGGTGGCGGCGGGACAGATAAAGGAAAAGCAGATTCGCCATCATCCGGATCGGAACCGCCTTCTGCGGGTCATGGGTACGGACTGGGAGGAACCCAGGTATCAGCTTGGCGGTCCGGTTCCCGCGACGCCGGGACAGGCGTTTCTGCTGTGTACGGACGGGTTCTGGGAGTGGATCGAGGAGAAAAAGATGATTTCTGCCCTGAAAAAATCCAGAACTCCCCGGGAATGGCTGCAGCGTATGGAGGAAATTGTGCTGAAGCAGGGCCGCGGAGAAAATATGGACAATTATTCGGCGATTGCCGTTTGGACAGAGTAGTCAGGAGGACAGAGTATGGCGGTGGTTCGATGCAGCAACGGGCATTATTATGACGATGAAAAATTTTCCAGGTGCCCCCACTGCGGTATTTTTGCCAATCTGGACATCAGCCAGATGAAAGGCGGGTCCCGCCGGAAAGAAAACGACGAGAAAACAGTAGCTCTTTCCCAGACGGGACGGATGCCGGAAGACATCTGCCGGACGATTGCGCTGGAGGAGGCCCTGAAAAATCCGGGAGATGATCAGAAGACTGTGGGATATTTTTCCGACAGCCGCGGCAACGATTTTGTCACAGGATGGCTGGTCTGCGTGGAGGGACCGGAGCGGGGACGGGATTTCCGGCTCTATCACGGCTTCAACCAGATCGGGCGGAACCTGGGAATGACAGTATGCCTGGCGGGAGACGGAGGCGTCAGCCGGGAAAACCACTGTGCGGTGGTCTATGAGGCCAGAGACAACCGGTTTTATCTGGTGCCGGAGGGAGGAAATACGGTTCTGCTGAACGGGGCGGTGATCCGCAGTCCGGAGACTATTAAAACCGGCGATCAGATCGGCGTGGGCGGAAGCGAACTGGAATTTGTCGCTTTCTGCAGAGAGGGAAGAGTATGGGAAAAAGAATGAGATGGCTGGCGCTGGTTCTCGGCATCACACTGTCCGCGGCCGCGCCGGTCCGGGCGGAGGAAACCGGCCAGGAGGAGCCCAGACTGGAACAGATATACATAAATATGCCGGAGGTTACCGTATACGGCTATGGGCTGGAGGCGGCCGGCCAGTCTCCGGAGGCGTGGCTGGGAGAAGAACAGCTCCGGCCGGTTTCTTCAGTTCCGTTTGGAGAGACAGGTGAGGGAATCGGGTATTATATTCTTCTGGATGTATCCAACTCTATTCCTGATGCCTACTTTAACCGCCTGAAGGAAGGAATCGCCGGATTCTGGGACGGGCTTTCGGAGAAGGACTCGGCGGCACTTATTACTTTCGGGGAAACGGTGCAGGTATTGAAAGAAGACGCCGACGGAAATGCTGTGAGAGAGAGCCTCAGCCAGGTGGACAATACGGATAACCGGACCATGCTGTTTGAGGCGGTGAGCCAGGCGGCTGCTCTGGCGGACCGCAGCGGCCAGGAAGCCTGCCGGAGAAAGGCAGTTATTGTGATTTCCGACGGAGAAGATGTGGCGGTGGGAGAAACCATGGCCCAGGAAGCTCTCGATGAGCTGAAGGAAAAGGGAATCCCCGTATATGCTGCATGCATTCGCGACACTGCCCTGGATCACATCAACAGCTTCGGCGAGTTTGCCAGACGATCCGGCGGAGATATCCGGGTATTTGAGGCGGAGGAGTCGGAGACGGTGCTGGGAGAGATCCGGGAAGAGCTTATGGAAGGGGACGTGATGGAATTTACGGCTTCTTCCAACCGGATTTCCAATGAATATGAGACGTTTTCCCTGCGGATTCCCGGGAAAGACGCTCCCCTGAGCCGGGAGGTTCTCTCCTGCAGGTGGATTCCGGATCAGAGTGCTCCGGAAATTTCCGCCGCGGAGAAGGGAAACGAGAGAGAGATTCTCGTCACCTTCAGCGAGCCGGTGTCGGGGGCGGAGCAGCCCTCAGCCTACAGGCTGACTCAGTCCGGAGAGGAGATTTCCATTCAGTCGGCGGTTCGGTCTGGAAATGGGGGAAATCAGGTCCTTCTCACGGCCGCAGCGCCCCTGAAGCGGGGGAAATACACTCTGAGCTGTCCGGGAGTTACGGATGATTCCCAGGAGAAGAATCCGGTGTCCGGAGAATTTATATTTGCGGTGGAGAAGGCGGATCCGTCCTCCGGAGCGGACACAGGTTCTCAGGCAGTTCTCTTTGGCTGTCTTCTGGTGGCTGCTGCTGTGGCCATCGCAGCGGCTGTAGTGATCAGAAAAGGACAGAAATCCAAAGAAGTGATCGTGGTGGACGGACAGACCATTACGGCCTCATCTGTGAATGTGAAGCAGCATGTGGCCACGGGACAGGCGGAAAAAAAGACGTTCTGGATGGTGATTTCCGTGGAGGGCAGAAATCCGAAGAAGCTGGAGCTGTCTATAGACCGCAGCATGATTGTGGGACGGTCGGATATGTGCGATCTCTATTTTGACGACGGAAGAATGTCCAGGCAGCATTTTGCCCTGGAATGGGACGGTTCGGATATGTATATCACGGACCTTAACACCACCAACGGCACCACGGTAAACGGAGTAAAGATAACAGGCAGAAGAAGGCTGGATCAGGGAGACCGCATCTGTGCCGGAGCGGAAGAGATGCAGATTACATGGTAAGGTAGGCCGGCTGCCGGGGAGGCACGTATGAGGTATGAAAAAGCGATCTGTCCCAATTGTTTTGATACGGACTACGCACAGGGGGAGTGCGCCAAGTGCGGATACAGGGAGAGTTATGATCAGAGAAGTGCCAGGGCGCTCCGGGCCGGGACGATTCTGAAGGGCCGGTATATTATCGGAAAGGTTCTGGGGGAGGGCGGATTCGGCATCACCTATAAAGCCTGCGACGTGGAGGGCGGCGGCCTGTGCGCCGTAAAGGAATATGCCCCGTCCGGCGCCAGCGAGCGCCAGGCGGACGGCCTCACTCTGAGAACTGCCGCCGGCCGTGATCCGGCTTTTTATGAAAAGGGGCTGAAGCGTTTCCTGGAAGAAGCGCAGGTTCTGCACCGCCTGGGTGACGTGCCCAATGTGGTGCGGATTTTTGACTCTTTTCAGGAAAATCATACGGCCTATTTTGCCATGGAGCTGCTGGACGGAGCCAATCTGAATCAGATCGTCCAGGCGGCCAGAGGAGTGCTGCCCTTTCACGAAATTACCGCCATTATCGTCCAGGTGGGAATGGCCCTTGCTCAGATTCACGAGCAGGCGGGAATTTTTCACCGGGACATCAGTCCGGAAAATATTTATGTGACAAAGGACGGAAAAGTAAAGCTGATCGACTTTGGAAACGCCAAGGAGATGGTCCGGGAGGGAAACCAGGAGTTTTCCGTGGTGCTTAAACCCAGCTTTGCCCCGCCGGAGCAGCATTCTTCCAAAATGGCTCAGGGACCCTATACGGATGTCTACGCCCTTGCGGGAACGTACTATTTTGCACTGACAGGAGTCCGGCTGCCGTCGGCAGTGGAACGGCTTACCGGGGAGACCTATATTCCGTTAAAACAACTGAACCTGGGGATTCCGCCGGTTGTCTCCGATGCGGTGGACCGGGCGCTGATTCTGGACTGCCGTCAGAGAACCCAGACTATGAAGGAATTTATAGAGGGGATTACCGCCGATGGGACGGCCTCTGCGCCGCTCAGGGAACAGCCAAAGCAGGTGCCTTATCTGGAGGTGACTGCGGGGGAAATGACAGGAGTTGTCTGGCAGATTCCGTCCAACGTGGAGCTGAAGGTGGGGCGCTCCGTGGCGCGGTGCAACATTGCGGTTACAGGCCACCCGGATGTGAGCAAGGAGCATCTGTGCCTGTACTACGACGATGAAAAGGGGCTTTTTTATATTCGGGATATTTCCCGTTATGGAACCTACATCAACGGAATACGGCTGGATCAGGGGACGGTTTTCGCCGCCCGTCCTCCCGTAAGCATTGCCCTGGCCAGCCAGGCGTGCGTGCTGAAAGCTGATGTGGAGCAGGCGGATGGAGAAAAGAGCAGGAGGGGGCGCAGATGAATATTGTAAAGGATATGAGAAAGAACGATCCCCGGTGGATTACAGGGACCGGGAGCATTATCGGAACCAGGGAGTATCAGCAGGATTACGTGTACTGCTGTTCCTGTGAAAACGGCCTGCTGGGAGTGGTCTGTGACGGCATGGGAGGCCTGGATGGAGGCGAGATTGCCAGCAGCACCGCAGCAGAGGCGCTGGGAGAGGCATTTGCAGGGAGAGACGTCCGGATGCCTGTCCCGGAGTTTCTGAAAGAGCAGGCCGTCATTATCAATGACCGGGTGGCGGCTCTGACGGGAAAAAACGGCGCTCCCCTTCGGGCGGGAACCACCATGGTGGCGGTTGTGGCGGAAGAAGACAGACTTTACTGGCTGTCTGTGGGAGACAGCAGGATCTACATTATCCGTAATGAGGAGATGAGTCAGGTCAATCGGGAGCACAATTACCGCCTGACGCTGCAGGAATCCCTGAAAAGCGGACTGATCACCAGAGAGCAGTACGAGGCGGAAGAAAAAAAAGGGCAGGCGGACGCGCTGATCAGCTATCTGGGGATCAGCAGGCTGAGCCTGATGGATATCAACAGGGCGCCTTTGGAAATGATGGATGGAGATATCGTCCTTCTGTGCAGCGACGGCCTGTTTAAAAGCCTGAGCGACAGCCAGATCAAAGCCCTGGTGCGGGACAACGATATGGATCTGGATATTGCGGCGGACCGTCTGTGCCAGATGGCGTTCAGCAGACGCAGAGGCGGTCAGGACAATACTTCCGTTCTGCTTCTGCAGTATCGGAAACTTGAGGGACAGGGGAGAACAATATGATACGCTGTTTAAATTGTATGCAGGAATTCGACGAGCAGTACGGGGTATGCCCCCACTGCGGCCATATTCCGGGAGAGGATCCGAAGGAGGCTTTTCAGCTGCGGCCTGGGGTGATGCTTGCGGGACGATATGTGATCGGCACGGCACTGGGGGTGGGAGGTTTTGGAATCACCTACCGGGCGTGGGACAACACCCTTCAGAAGATGCTTGCCATTAAAGAGTACTATCCCAGCGCCAACGGCATCGTAAACCGGGTTCCCGGAGACTCTCAGGTGATCGTCTATTCCGGAAACCGGGAGGTGGAGTTTGAAAACGGAAAGGCCCGATTCCTGTTTGAGGCCAGAAATATGGCCCGGTTCAACACTCACCCCAACATTGTTCACGTATATGATTTTTTTGAGGAAAACGGAACCGCTTATATCGTTATGGAGTTTCTGGACGGCATTTCCTATAAGCAGTTTATCGCCGCAAACGGCGGAAAAGTGGGGCAGAAGGTAGCTTCCGAAGTGACCCTGTCCGTGCTGGATGCGTTAAAAGAGATCCACAAGGCGGGAATCATTCACAGAGATATCAGCCCGGACAACGTATTTATCTGTATGAACGGAGTGATCAAGCTGATCGACTTCGGCGCGGCCAGATTCTCCACAGGCGAGGAGGAAAAGACGCTGTCCATTATTCTGAAGCCGGGTTATGCGCCGCCGGAGCAGTACCGCAGCCGCAGCCGGCAGGGCCCCTGGACGGACCTTTACGCGGTGGGCGCCATGTATTACAGGGCGCTTACAGGGGTGATGCCGGATGAATCGGTAAACCGCATGGTTCAGGACAAAGTAGTGCCGCCTCACGAGCTGGATCCGGAAATACCGGAAAATCTCAGCAATGCCATTATGAGGGCTATGGCGTTAAATCAGGAGCTGCGTTTCCGCAGTGTGGATCAGTTTCGGGAGGCCATTCAGGGAACGGCGCCCGTGCGGAATGTAAAGGCAGAGCTGAAGAGGAGAAAGGTACTGCGGTTTGGAATCGTGGCGGGGGTATTTACCCTGCTGATTGCAGCCGGAACTGTGTGTGTTCTGATGTTCCGGAGCCGGCAGGCGGACGCTCTTCTGGAAGATGCAAAGATTCTGGTGTGGTATCCGGTGGATGCCGGAAACGAGGAGGCCGGAAAGGACGAGTTTCTTTCCATGGCATCCGCATATATGGAATATTATCCCAACATTCAGATAGAGGTGGAAGCCATTCCCAGAGAGGAATACGGGGAGCGTCTGGAGGAGGCGCTGCTCGCCGGAGAAGGGATTCCCGACGTATTTGACAGCACAGAGCTGGATGAAAGCTATGACGGGGCGCTGGCATCCCTGAACGAGGCCTATGACTGGCTGGATGACAGGGATGAGCTGGGAAATTATTATTTTCTGGAAGAGTACCGGAAAGATGAGCCGGAGGAGCTTCGGATGCCCATGAGCTTTGAAGCCCCTGTGGTCTACGGAGACAGCCTGATTATCGGGGAAGAGACGGCTGCATTTTCCGGCAGAGAGGAATTTGTGCAGGCCCTGGAGGAAGCGGAGGCTGGATACGCGGTGGATGACGGCGCGGCTGGTCTTTATGGGGAGCTTCTTCCGGAGCTGGATCTCTCCAGGGACTACAGTGATTTTGTGGTGGAACTGGAAGGGGAAAACCAGGGAAGCGGGGAAGAATTTGACGCGGAACTGGAAAAGGAAGCTGCTGTGGACGGCAAGGCGGCCTACTACCTGTCGGATACCTCGGCCTATGAGACGGTACAGCAGGATATGGCCGGCGTTTACCAGGTGATTCTGCTGAAGGATATGCCCCTGAGGGGACGGCTGACGAATCTGTGGAGCGTAAGCGCTCAGGCTCCGGAAGCGGAGCGGAGAGCCGGGATTCGTCTGATTTATTTCCTCATGTCCAAAGAAAATCAGCAGATTATCAATGTACAGAATGGTCTGGGACTTCCCCTGCATCGGGAAATCCTGGAAGAGTATGAGACTATGAACACAGAGTTCGCGGGCATCGGTGAAAGTCTGGGCCAGCTGACGATGGAAGGCCGGTAAAAGAGGAGAGCATATGAAACGATGTCTGAACTGTATGGAGGAATATGAGGACCACCTGAGGATCTGTCCGTGGTGCGGCGGAGGAGGCGGAGGAAAGGATCTGCCGTTTGCGCTGAAGGCGGGGAGCATTCTCCAGGGGCGGTACATTGTGGGGACCTGCTGCGGGGCGAGAGACTGCGATATCCGGTATATCGGCTGGGATGCCCTGTTTGAGAGGAAAGTGTATATTGAAGAGTTTTACCCGGCCCGTCTGGCGGACAGGACGGAAGACGGACGGGTCTGTCCGGCAGCGGGAAGGGAGGAGGAGTACAGAGAAAATCTGGAACGCTTCCAGGCTTTCCGGAAACGGCTGGTCCGTCTTTACAAGGAAAGGGATATTGAGGAACTCTACAGCTGTTTTCCGGAAAACGGCACGGCCTATGCCACATTCCGGTATTCGGAGGAGAAAACTCTGAAAACCTACGTGGAAGAGGGGGGCGGAGACGAGAGCGAAGCCATGGCCTTCCTTTATATGGGCTTGGAGGCGCTGAAGAAAGTACACAGTCTGGGGCTGACCCACGGCGGGGTGGATCTGGAAAATTTCCGGATTACAGAAGAAGGAAAACTGGTACTCTGCGGATTTGCGGAGCCCTGTCACTGGTGCGGGGATCCCGGAATGACGGACTACGGAAATCCGGGGGAAAAAACGGATCTCCAGGGCCTGGCTATGATGTTTGGAAGGCTGCTTCTTCGCCGGTGTGATGCAAAAGCGGCGGAAGTGGCCAGATATCTGGATTCCGGGGAGCATCATCTGCCGGTGAGAACGGTTCTGGCGGTGAAAAACAGCATCACGAAGGACGAAAAAAAGCGGATTGCCACCCTGGAAAATTTTTATGACCGGGTATTTGGCGACAGCGTGACCATGAAGCTGGCCGCAAATGGAGAGAAAGGCTCCCGAAGGGAAACACCGAAGAGAAGAAATCGGATTCCCTATTTTGCGGGGGCAGCGGGCGGTATGGCGGCAGTTCTGCTGCTGGCAGTGTTCCTGGTTTCAGGCCCTCTGGGAGATCTGCTGTCCGCAGGCGGCGGGGAGAGTTCGTCTGTGACGGAGGGAAGCGTCGAAGGAGCGGCAGATCCTTCCGGACCGGAAGAAAGCGGCGGAGAATCCGGTGATGAAGGCGGCAGCGGAAGTTCCGGAGAAGATATGACAGATCTGAATGTACAGGAGTCGGAAGCGGAAGAACAGACCGAAGAGTCTGCCGGCGAGGGGGAGGAAGAACCTTCGGAGAGAGAACCGGCGGAGACGACTGGAAAGAGACAGACGGAGGCAGAAGTGCGTCAGACCCGGGAAACCGCCTCCAGAACTCAGTCTCCGGAGACGACGAAAGCGCGGCAGACGACTGCGCCAGTCATCAGACCGCAGCCATCAGAGACCAGTTCTGCGGCGGCACGGCCGTCGGAGACAGCCGCACCGGAAACGTCTGCGGCAGGAGGACAGCAGGGATCTGAGGCGGAGACATCTGGTGGTGCGGGAAATTCTGGCCCGACGGAAAGTTCAGGCACTGCGGAAACGTCCGGTGCGGCAGGAACGTCCGGCTCCACAGGGACATCCGGCCCGTCTGGCGGGACGGAAACCACGGCAAAAGGGTCGGGGACAGATACAGAGGATGGCCCGGGAGGAAAAAGCGATGACAGAAACGGCGGAAACACTTCCGGAGGAGGACAGAACGGGAATTCTGCCGGAACAGAGATAGAACCGGTTGGACCGGCGGGAAATATGTCGGAGGCGGCAGAGTCTCCGTAAGGCGGCTGCGGCTGCCTGCGGCAAATATACAGGAATGGATGGGAGACAGAGATGGAAAGACGTTGCATGGGATGTATGGAGACATACGATGAACAGTATGAGATATGTCCTTACTGCGGGTATGTGCATGGCACGCCTCCGAAGGAGGCATATCACATTACGCCCGGTTCCCTTCTGGCAGGAAGATATATTATAGGCCGGGTTCTGGGATTCGGCGGATTCGGCATCACCTATATTGGCTATGACCAGGTTCTGCAGAACAAGGTGGCTATCAAGGAGTATATGCCGGGAGAATTTTCCACCCGGATGCCGAACCAGCAGATGGTGACGGTTTATTCCGGAGACCGGGCGGAGCAGTTCCGGGAAGGAATGCTGAAAATCATCGACGAGGCCAGAAGGCTGGCCCAGTTTCAGGATGAGCCGAACATTGTCCATATTTACGACTGCTTTGAGGCCAACAATACGGCCTACATCGTAATGGAATATCTGGACGGGGAATCCGTCAAAGAGCTTCTGGCACGTCAGGGACGTATTCCTCTGGATCAGGCCCTGGACATCGTGCTGAAAGTGATTTCCGCTATGAAAAAGGTGCATGAGATCGGCATCATTCACCGGGATATCGCGCCGGACAATATCTATATTCTGAAAGACGGAAATGTGAAGATCCTGGATTTCGGAGCGGCCAGATACGCCACCACAAAGCACAGCAAGAGCCTTTCTGTCATTATCAAGCCGGGCTACGCACCGGAAGAGCAGTACCGCAGCAGGGGAGATCAGGGACCATGGACGGATGTGTACGCCCTTGCGGCCACGTTTTATAAAATGATAACGGGGGTGACTCCGGAAGACGCTATGGAGCGAAGCGTCAAGGATCAGCTGAAAAAGCCCTCAAAGCTGGGAATTTCCATTCCAAAGGGAATGGAGACAGCTATTATGAACGGTCTGAACGTACGCATTGAAGACCGGACCCAGAGCATGGAAGAATTTGAGAAAGAACTGCTGGCCGCGGAGGTAAAGGAAAAAGTGGCCAGACAGCGGAAGGCAGATGTGGGAAAGATTCCCATGTGGGCAAAGATTACGGCAGCCGTGGGAGTGCTGGCTGTGGCGGTTCTGGCCGTGGTGGTTATGACTTTCAACTTCATGCCGAAGCTGGAGGAATATGTTCTTCCGGAAGGAAAAACCATGGTGCCCAATATGGTCAACCAGGATCTGGAGACGGCGGAACAGATGGGAAATGAAAAGCAGATCACGGTTATCGCGGACACCATGAAGTATTCCGCGGTTATCCCCGCAGGAAACGTCACCAGCCAGTCGGTGCCGACGGGAACGGTGGTGGATGTCCTGTCTGAGGTACGGCTGGAGATCAGCCGCGGTAAGGAAAAGGTAGCGGTTCCCATGGTGCTGGGAATGAGCCTGGAGGAAGCGACGGCGGCGCTGGAGGAAGCGGAGCTGACGGTGGAGACCAGGGAAGTGGACAATGAAAATTTTGCCCCCGGTTCTGTGGTGAGTCAGAGTATTGAGGGAAATACCACGGCGGTAAAGGGAGATTCCATACTGCTGGAGATCGCAAAGGACAACGGGCTGGGAGACGCTTCCATTCTGGTGGAGGTGCCTCAGCTGGCGGGAATGAATTATACGGAAGCACAGGAGCTGCTGAAGCAGAATTATCTGTATCTGTATCCCAGCTATGAGTACAGCGATACAGTGGCAGCGGATGTGATTATTTCTCAGGAGACGGCGGCCGGAGAGCAGCTGCCTCAGAAGTCCAACATTCGGGTAACTGTGAGTATGGGCCGTGAGAAGGTTCAGGTACCCGGCGTTGAGTTTATGGAAGCACAGGCTGCAAGGGATACGCTGGAAGCAGCGGGACTGACGGTGGAGACCAGGGAAGAATATTCCGGCACCGTTGAGGTCGGAAAGGTCATCAGCCAGAGCGTGGCTGCAGATGAGATGGCTGAGAAGGGAACACTGGTGACCCTTACCATCAGCCGCGGACCGGCTCCGGTGAGACAGGAAACACCGGCGAGAACCCAGGCGCCCGCAAACCGGCCGGCAGCCACTCAGCCGGCTCCCACCCAGGCGCCTACCCAGCCTCAGCCGGCTCCCACAGAGCCGCCGACCACTCAGGCGCCCACCCAGCCGGCCACTCAGGCGCCTACGCAGCCGGCGACGACCCAGGCCCCTAACAGCAAGGACGATCTGATCGGCAGACAGCTGGAAGGAATCGGCGCACAGTAATGGAAACAGGAAAATGAAATATAAAAGGAGGCAGATGTATATGAGAAAAAAATTAGGAGCAGCATTGCTGACACTGGCCATGTCTGCGGCCATGGCGGGAACCGCCTGGGCCGGCTGGGAGACAGACGGTACATCCTGGTGGTACAATTATGACGAAGGAGGCTATGCCTCCTCCGGCATCCGCACCATCGACGGCGTGAATTACTGTTTCAGCAGCGACGGCTATATGCTCACCGGGTGGCAGTATATCGACTGGAAATGGTACTATTTTGATGGCGGCGGAGCTCAGGCTGTAGGCTGGGCCATGATTGACGGAACCTGGTACTATCTGGATCCCAACGAAGGCGGGGCCATGAGAACCTACTGGCTTACTCTCCCCGACTCCAAAAACTCCAGCAAGACAAATCTGTACTATCTGGATGAGAACGGGGCTCTTCAGACCGGAATTTTCTATCTGGCCCCGGATGTGCAGGATGGATGGCAGTTTACCTATGAGGCGGATGCCGACGGAGTGGTGATCCGCAATAAAAAGGAGACGGCCGGCGAGACGGAATACTGGCATGACGAGGAAGGCCGCATCCGTTTCCGCAATGCGGACACGAAAAAAGCAGCCGATGAAGAGGGAACTGACGAATGGCAGTATCTGTTCAGCCCGGCCTGGCAGGAGCAGGCAAGACTGGAGCAGCTGGAGGAGGAGACTGAGGAAGACGATTTTGACAGCTGGTGGGATTAAGAGATACGAAACGGGCCGCCCCTTTTAGGGGCGGCCCGTTTCGTTGTTATTGGGAATGGTAGGTATATAAATAAGAAAATGTTATAGGGGGGCCGGACGGGTTCAACCGTCCGGTATGAGTATGAAAAAGCTTTCTAATCCCAAGCATCTGCTGCTTGAAATAAGGCTCGTTATCCTTTCGGATAACTTACCTATAATATAAAAAGAAAATGTGTCAAAAATATGTCCCCCCAATAAAAAAAACATAAAATTTATGACGGAAAAATTAAAAAGGAGGAAAATAAAAAAAATATGAAAATCTCTTTGAAAAACCAGGGAGATTGTATATAATAGGAAAGAGGAAGAGACAGGAGGAGACTATGAATATGTTCATGTCCAATGATATTGGAATAGATTTGGGCACAGCCAGCATCCTGGTTTATATCAAGGGAAAAGGCGTTGTGTTGAAAGAACCGTCCGTGGTTGCCATTGACCGCGATACCAATAAAATCATTACATTCGGCGAGGAGGCACGGCTGATGATCGGCCGTACTCCCGGAAATATTGTCGCCGTCCGGCCCCTGCGTCAGGGCGTGATCTCCGATTATACCGTGACGGAGAAAATGCTGAAATACTTTATTAACAAGGCAGTGGGAAAGAGGACTCTGCGCAAGCCCCGTATCAGCGTGTGCATTCCCAGCGGAGCTACTGAGGTGGAGAAAAAGGCCGTGGAGGACGCCACTTATCAGGCGGGAGCCAGAGAGGTGACGATTATTGAGGAGCCGGTGGCAGCAGCCATCGGAGCCGGCATTGATATTTCCAAGGCCTGCGGAAACATGATCGTGGACATTGGAGGAGGAACTTCCGATATCGCTGTGATTTCCCTGGGGGGCACAGTGGTGAGCACCTCCATCAAAGTGGCCGGAGACGATTTTGATGAGGCTCTGGTGCGCTACATGAGAAAGAAACACAATCTTCTCATCGGAGAGAGGACTGCTGAGGAGATCAAGATCAATATCGGAGCGGCTTACAAGAGACCGGAATCCCTGACCATGGAGGTGCGGGGCCGGAATCTGGTGACCGGGCTGCCGAAGACCATTATGGTGACGTCGGACGAGACTCTGGAGGCCCTGCGCGAACCGGCCATGCAGATTGTGGACGCTGTTCACGGAGTTCTGGAGCGCACTCCGCCGGAGCTGGCTGCAGATATCTATGACCGGGGCATCGTGCTCACGGGAGGCGGTTCCCTGCTCAGCGGCCTGGATGTGCTGATTCAGGAGAAGACAGGCATCAATACCATGATTGCGGAGGATCCGCTGACGGCAGTTGCCATCGGCACAGGCCGTTTCATTGAGTTCACCCACGGCGGTGAAAACAGAGAATACTGATTTTGATATTGCCTCTGTCCGGACGGGCAGAGGCAATTTTTTCCGGAACCGGAAGATGACAGCCGCAGAAAATCAGAGAAAAATATTTCCTGCCGGGAAAGAGAGAAAGGAGAGCACAGGATGGCCGCAGTCCGTGGATTTGTGGAAAAAATAAAATATCGCAACGAGGACAACGGCTATACGGTCCTGAGTCTGGCTGCGGAGGATGATGAGTACATATTGGTGGGCACATTTCCCTACATCACCGAGGGAGAGATGATAGAGGCTTCCGGCACAATGACGGAACATCCCATTTACGGAGAGCAGCTTCAGGTAGAGAGCTATGAGATCAAAACGCCGGAGGACGCGGACGCCATGGAACGGTATCTGGCATCCGGAGCCATAAAGGGAGTGGGAGCAGCTCTGGCAGCCAGAATTGTGCGCCGGTTCAAGGCGGATACGTTCCGTATTATGGAAGAGGAGCCGGAACGCCTGGCTGAGGTAAAGGGCATCAGTGAAAAAATGGCAATGGCCATTGCGGAGCAGATGGAGGAGAAGCGGGGAATGCGCCAGGCCACCATGTTTCTCCAGAAATACGGGATTTCCGTCAATCTGGCAGTAAAAATCTACCAGGAGTACGGCCAGAGGATGTATGGCATCATTGAGGAGAACCCCTACCGCCTGGCGGACGACATTCCCGGAGTGGGCTTTAAGATGGCCGATGAGATCGCCAGAAAGGTGGGGATTTTCACGGATTCCGACTACCGGATCAGAAGCGGGGTGCTCTACACGCTGCTGCAGGCGGTGGGAAACGGCCATACCTATCTGCCGGAGGAGGAGCTTCTGGCGTCGGCGTCAGAGCTTCTGCGGGTGGATCCGGAACTGATCGGCCAGCAGCTGATGGACCTGCAGATGGAAAAGAAGCTGGTAGTCAAACGCCGGGGAGAGCAGCGGATCGTATATGCGTCACAGTACTATTATCTGGAGCTGAACTCTGCAAAAATGCTGTCTGACCTGAATATCCGGGGAGATTTTGACCGTGCGGAGATTATGAAAAAACTGGAGAAAATCCAGCAGGAGGAGAAACTTCAGCTGGACGAGCTGCAGCAGGAGGCGGTGGCCGGCGCGGTAGAAAATGGCCTGTTGATTATCACGGGAGGTCCCGGAACGGGAAAAACCACCACAATCAATACCATTATCCGATATTTTGAGGAGGCAGGTATGGAAATCCTGCTGGCGGCCCCCACGGGACGGGCGGCAAAGCGGATGACGGAGGCCACGGGAATGGAGGCGAAAACCATTCACCGCCTGCTGGAGATCACCGGCGCTCCCGATGACAAAAACACGGCGGGAATGCACTTTGAGCGGAATGAGGAGAATCCTCTGGACGCAGACGTGATCATTATTGACGAGATGTCCATGGTGGATATTTATCTGCTTCATTCCCTTCTGAAGGCTGTGACGGTGGGAACCAGACTGATTCTGGTGGGAGATGTGAACCAGCTGCCCAGCGTGGGACCGGGCAACGTGCTGCGGGATATGATTGAGTCCGGCTGCTTCCACGTGGTAAAGCTCACCAGGATCTTCCGCCAGGCGTCACAGAGCGACATTGTGGTCAACGCGCACCGGATCAATGCCGGGGAAAAGATTGATCTGGCCAGGCGGAGCCGGGATTTCCTCTTTATCCGCAGAGAGCATCCGGATGCCATCATCAGCGCCATGATTACCCTGGTGCGGGAGAAACTGCCGGGATATGTAAACGCCCATCCCTTTGACATTCAGATCATGACGCCCATGAGAAAGGGTGCGCTGGGTGTGGAGCGGCTCAATGGGATTCTTCAGGGATTCCTGAATCCCCCCGATGGAAAAAAGGCAGAGAAGGAGGCCGGCGGCATTACCTACCGGGAAGGGGACAAGGTGATGCAGATCAGGAACAACTACCAGATCCAGTGGGAAACCAGAAGCAAGTACGGAATTCCGGTGGAAACCGGCCTGGGAGTGTTTAATGGAGATATGGGAGTAATCCGGGAGATCAATAATTTTGCGGAGACCGTGACGGTGGAATTCGACGAGGGGCGGATGGTGGAATACAGCTTTAAGCAGCTGGAAGAGCTGGAGCTGGCCTACGCCATTACCATCCACAAGTCTCAGGGAAGCGAGTACCCGGCGGTGGTGATCCCCGTCCACAGCGGTCCCCGGATGCTTATGACCAGAAACCTGATCTATACGGCGGTTACCAGAGCGAAATACTGCGTCTGCCTGGTGGGAATTCCGGAAACCTTCCAGGCCATGGTGGACAATGAGATGGAACAGAGAAGATATTCCGGCTTAAAGGACAGAATCCTGGAGCTGGCAGAGGTGTGACAGTCCATGGGGTGAGACATTCTTTCACCGCAGAGGGCGGGATTTCTGTCCGGCCGGTTTTTCAGTTTTCTAAAAGGAGGATTATGAATCCTGTCAATATCAGATCTTATATGGAAGAGGCTGCGGACGTTCTGTCCGAGCTGGTGTTTCCCAGACGGTGTCCCGTCTGTGACCAGGTTCTGCCCTTTCGCTCCGGGAATATCTGCCCCGGTTGTTTTTCCAGGCTTTCTTTTACCAGATCACCGGTGTGCAAAAAATGCGGGAAAGAAGTGATCGGAGAAACCACAGAATACTGCGATGACTGTGCCAGGAGACGAAAGTCGTTTGAATACGGGATTGCCCTTTTAAATTATGACGATACGGCGAAAAGATCTATGGCAAAAATTAAATACCGCGGACGGCGGGAGTATATGGATTTTTACGGGGAAGCCATTGCAAAACGATACGAAAGAAGGATCCGAAGGATGGAAGCGGACGTGCTGATTCCCGTTCCGGTTCACCGTCAGAGGCTGAGGGAGCGGGGCTTCAATCAGGCGGAGGCGCTGGCGGAAAGCATTTCCCGCCATCTGCCGTGGGAGCTTCCGGTGCGCACCGACATTCTTCTGCGAAACAAAAAGACGCTGCCGCAGAAAGACCTGTCCGCCGCAGAGCGCCTGAAAAATCTTTCCCAGGCCTTTGAGGCCGATGAGAGAAAAATTGCTTCCGGTATAAGGCGGGTGATTCTCACAGATGACATTTACACCACCGGGAGTACGGCGGAAGCCTGTTCCCGGGTACTTCTGGCAGCCGGTGCAGAGCAGGTTTATCTGCTGAATGTGTGCATCGGACACGGAAGGTGAGAAGCCTGTTCATCCGAAAACAGGCGTCCATACAGAAAATGAAGAATCGGGTTTAGAAAGGAAAAACCGAAAAAAATCTTGACGAAAGAAAGAGTTTTTAGTATAATATAGAACGTTGTTGTAATGGGCTATCGCCAAATGGTAAGGCAACGGACTCTGACTCCGTCATTGTGAAGGTTCGAATCCTTCTAGCCCAGCTTAAGAGATCCAGAGATGAGAAATTGTCTCTGGATTTTTTGTTTACAGGAAAGAGGACAGAACGGATGGAGACGTGGAAGGCCGTCTTGCTGCTGGCAGCCGGGCTGCTCTGCGGGGCATGGCGCTGGAGAAGCAGGGAAAAGAGACGCTACCGGCGCTCGGTGTACCGGGCGGAGACGGGAAAACAGTATAAAAAGGTAGAGGAAAACCGGGGAATGGACGGAGAATACCGGACATCTCTGGAGCTGGAAAAGCGTATACGGGGCAGGCGGTATTTTGTGTTTAATGCCTATATTCCATGCCGCAGCGGGGGAAGCACAGAGACGGACATTGTGATGATCCATGAAAAGGGGATTTTCGTCATTGAAAATAAAAATTACTGCGGTCAGGTAAGAGGACGGGCGAACCGGGAGTACTGGGAACATATTTTGCCGGGAAAACGCCGCACTTTTTATAATCCCATCTATCAGAATCAGGGGCACGTGCGCCATCTGCGCCGTCTTCTGGGAGAACACGGATATCACCTTCCCATGGTTTCCGTGATCGTTTTCAATGACGGGGTGAAACGCCTTCGGGTGAAAATGGCAGGGTCTGACGCCATTCTCTGCAGGAGCCGCCGGGCGGCGTCGAAAATCAACCGGCGCCTGCGCCGTATGGAACAGGTGCTGGACGAAGCGGAGATGGAGGAGGTTTACGGGATTTTGAAGGCGCAGACCAGACCGTTTTGGTGGGTTCGCTACGGACAGAGAAAGCGGGCGGAAAAATTGCAGAAAAAGGCTGGGAAAATTTGAAAAATATTCTTGACGAAGCCGAAAAAAAGCGCTATAATAACACCTGCGTTTGAATATTGGGCTATCGCCAAATGGTAAGGCAACGGACTCTGACTCCGTCATTGTGAAGGTTCGAATCCT
>DXBC01000183.1 GCA_019116745.1 Candidatus Lachnoclostridium stercorigallinarum | reverse complement strand
ACTGGGGCCATACGGTGGTGATCGCGTCTGCGGTGACGAACGGGCAGGGAGAGGTGGTGGATTATCTGGTGGATTCCAACACGGGCAACCTGCGCAACTATCCGGCCAGTCTGTACGGATATCCGGAGATCATCCTGACCAGGATTGGAGGGTGGAATGAAGGATAAAATAGAGGGGGCGCCAGTTCAGTACCCAAAATGAATGCAGTCAAAGATGAGAGAGAATATAGAGGTGAGTAAATATGTTCAGATTGTTTGTGTTTGCTCTGTTCAAAACATCCATTTCTATGTAAGATGGCCTTTGAAAAAGAATTTTCTCTTGCATTTTGCATGGCATATGATAAGCTGTTTTCGGAAAGGAAGGTGCCGCTTGCGGCCTGCCGCAGGCGGGATTCATTTTACGCAAAAGACAGATCTTCCGGAAATGAGGAAATACCCATGTATTCGTTTTTACTCGCAATTATCTATGCTGCATTCATCAGTCTGGGCCTTCCGGATTCCCTTCTGGGATCGGCATGGCCCGTGATGCATGAGATGCTTGGCGTTCCGGTTTCCTGGGCCGGGCTTGTAACCATGATCATTTCGGCGGGAACCATAGTTTCCAGCCTTTTTTCTGACCGACTGACGAGAAAATTCGGAGCCGGATCTGTGACTGCGGTCAGCGTTCTGATGACGGCTGCTGCTCTTTTCGGTTTTTCCATTTCCAATGAATTCTGGATGCTGTGTCTCTGGGCAGTTCCCTATGGTCTGGGCGCCGGCGCGGTGGATGCGGCGTTGAATAATTATGTGGCGCTTCACTATTCCTCACGGGATATGAGCTGGCTGCACTGTTTCTGGGGCGTGGGAACCATCATCAGCCCTTACATCATGAGCTACAGCCTGACGGGAGGGCTTGGCTGGCAGCAGGGCTACCGCATCGTTTCCTTCTTACAGCTGTGTCTTACCGCGGTTCTGTTTCTGAGCCTGCCGGTCTGGAAAAAAGCGCGCCTTTCGCAGCAGGCGGCTGCTAGGACGGTGAAGGAAGCGGTAGCTGTGGCAGAAGAGACGGCTGCGGCGGAGAGCGCAAAACCTCTGACGCTTCGGCAGGCCCTCCGGATTCGCGGGGTAGGGCTGGTTCTGATCGCCTTTTTCTCCTACTGCGCGCTGGAGCAGACCGCGATGCTCTGGGCAAGCAGCTATCTGGTGCAGTTTCGGGGAATTGACGCGTCCGTTGCGGCCAGATTTGCTTCCATGTTCTGTATTGGGATTACGGCAGGGCGGTTTTTGAGCGGTTTTGTGGCGGACCGGTTTGGAGATAAACGGATGATCCGCATTGGCACACTGGTAGTGTTTGCCGGTATTCTTCTGGTCGCTGTTCCGGTGAAAATGGATCAGGTTTCTCTGGCCGGACTGATTGTCATCGGGTTTGGATGCGCGCCCATTTATCCCTCCATCATTCATGCCACGCCGGATCATTTCGGAAGAGAAAATTCACAGGCGGTCATCGGTATCCAGATGGCATGCGCTTATGTGGGAACGACGCTGATGCCGCCGCTGTTCGGCGTCCTGTCCTCTGTGGCAGGAATCGGCCTGTTTTCAGGATATCTGTTTTTGTTTGCCGTTCTCATGCTGGCTGCGTCCGAGCGTCTGAACCGGCTGGTTCGTTGAGAGGAGACGGATAATGGAGATGAAAACAAAAATACTGGTGGAGGATTCGCAGATTCTGGTCTGCCTGAAACCCGCAGGTCTCGCGGTTCAGAGTGCGAGGCCGGGAGAGGCGGATATGGTAAGTGAACTGAAAAATTATCTGGCGGCGTCTCAAAGGGCTAAGAATGCGCCGGGAAGCGGAAGCAGGATTCCCTATCTGGGACTGGTGCACCGGCTGGATCAGCCGGTTTCCGGCATCCTCGTGTTTGCAAAGACGCCAAAGGCGGCGGCGGAGCTTTCCCGGCAGGCGTCCGGCGTGGAAAAAGAACACCCTATGGAAAAGGAATACTGCGCGCTGGTTTATGTGGAGGAAGGCATTTCTCTGCCGGCGGCGGGAACAGAACGGGAGCTGGTGGACTGGCTGAAAAAGGAGCCCGGACAGAACCTTTCCCGTGTGGTTTCTGCCGGAACGGCCGGTGCAAAGCGGGCAGAGCTGTCCTTTCACGTAGCGGAAGAGGGGAGCAGTCCGGAATGCCGTCACAGCTGCCTTTCCATCCGGCTGCATACCGGAAGGCATCACCAGATCCGCGTCCAGCTCGCCCATGCGGGACTGCCTCTTTTGGGTGACGCCCGTTATGGAAGCGCACAGAGCCGGGAATATTCCGCCCGGCTTGGCATCCGTTCCATCTGTCTGTGCGCCTGCCGGCTGAACTTTTTTCATCCGGTCACAGGAAAACAGATGGAATTTGAGATCAGGGAATATCCCTGGAAGTCCGCTCTCGCAGGAATCGGCGGTGCAGGCTGAACGGAGGAATCTGCCGGGACGGAAGAAAAAGATCGAAAATGGAGGTAAGAATGACAGAATCGGGACAGAAGGTGGAACAGCAGACGGAGAAGGGGCTGGAATGGTTTCTGGGAAATGTGAAGGACTGTACGGAATTTCTGGTCGTCTGCTGGACTTTCCTGATGCTCACGGTCTTTCCGGTCTATGTGATTGACCACTATCAGGATATCGGCGCTTACAAATTTGCCTTTTTTTCCGGCGTTTCCACGCTGTTTCTGGTGCCGGGGGCGGTGCTCGGGCTGGTCTATGTCGTTTTCAAACCGTTCTGCAGAAGGAAGCAGGAGCGGGAAACGGCTACAGTGATTTTGGAAAGCCCGGGCGGCGGTCCGGAAAGCGGCTCTTGGAGTATATGGGCGGCGATACGTGCGGTAAATGGACGGCTTTCCTGGCTGGATATCGGCATGCTCGCCTATCTTCTTTTCCATATTCTTTCCTTTTTCGGAAGCGGGTTTAAGGAGGACGCCTGGGCAGGCGTGGGCGGATGGAATATGGGCCTGCGCACCCAGCTTCTCATGATTGCAGCCTATTTTCTTCTGTCCCGGTTCTTTCCGCTCCGGCGGCTGAAGCTGATTCTGGCGGGGACCATGCTGGGCTCCGGAATCGCCTTTGTGATCGGTATCCTGCATCGTTTTTCCATTGATCCGTTTGGATTTTACCGGGGACTTGACAGTGACACTACCCTGCGCTTTCTGTCCACCATCGGACAGGCGACCTGGTATTCCAGTTTTGTCTGCACCGTGCTTCCCATCGGTCTGTGTCTGTTCTACGCGTCGGATAAGGTGAAGGTCCGGGTGATTTCCGGCATCTACTGCACGCTGGGCTTTATGACTCTGGTGACGCAGAACAGTGACAGTGCCTTTGCCGCGCTGGCGGCGCTGCTGTTCGGGCTGTTTCTGGCTTCCTGTGTCTCCCCGAAGCGGATGGAGCGGTTTCTGGAGGTGGTGATCCTCTGCGCGGCTTCCTTTAAGGCCATCGGATTTCTGCAGCGCGGCTTTCCGGAGCAGGCGGTGCAACTGGGAAGCCTGTCGGAAGCCTTTTCCATGGGAGTGCTCAGCTGGATTCTGCTTCTGTTTGGAGCGGCATGTTATATCCTGCTTCTGCATATGGAGGAAAAAAGAGGAGTTTCCTTTGAAAAAAGCTGGGAAAAGACAGGTCGCAGGCTGTTTACGCTGGCCTGTATTTTGACCGGAATCCTTCTCGTTGCGGTGATCGGCGGAATCGCGCTGAATACCACCGGCCTTCTGGAAAAATGGTTCGGTATCTCCAGTGACAATCAGTACCTGCTGTTCAATGACAAATGGGGAAGCAACAGAGGATTTAACTGGAAAATGGCCGTCCGTATTTTTTCCGGCCTCCCTCTTCTGTCTAAAATCTTCGGCGTCGGTCCGGACTGCTTCATGGCCTACAGCTACAGCGTGCCGGAATACGCACAGCTTTTGAACGATTACTGGAAGCCGGATGTGCTCACAAACGCGCACAACGAGTTCCTGAATCTGCTGATCTGTATCGGAATCGGCGGCCTGCTTTCGTTCCTGCTTCTGCTTGGAGCGGGTGCGCGGCGTTTTTACCGGATCGGGAAGGAGCATCCGGAGGTGATTATGGGACTTCTGGCGGTCTTCTCCTACGCAGCCCATAACTTTTTCTGTTACCAGCAGGTCTGCTGCACCCCGTTTCTGTTTTTGATTCTGGGTC
>DXBC01000182.1 GCA_019116745.1 Candidatus Lachnoclostridium stercorigallinarum | reverse complement strand
TACAAGGATTTTTTGAAGCTGAGCGAGGAGGAGATTTTAACCCGCAAGGTGGATGGTTACAATTATAAGCTGTATATTTACCGGGCAAAGAATCGTGTGGAGAAATGCCCGATTCATATTAATATTCATGGAGGCGGCTTCGTTGGGCCGCATGCACCCTGTGATTCCATGTTCAGTTCCTACATTGCCCATGAGATCTGCGGTATTGTAGTGGATCTGGATTATACCACATCGGCGGAGGCTTCCTGGCCGGTAGCCTTTGACCAGGTTTACGATGCAGCTCAGTACACTTTTGCGCAGTGTGAGGCATGGGGCGGTGACAAGGGCCGGATTTCCATCGGCGGTTACAGCGCTGGGGGAGCGTTGGCTGCTGGTGTGGCTTTGAAATCTGGAGAAAGCGGAGACTTCCGTCTGTGCTTGCAGGTACTTGGTTATCCTCCCCTGGATAATCTTATTCATCCTTTGTATAAAAAGGATGGATATCATCGGATAATGGCGGCGGAGCGGGAGCTGGCATTCACCGAGCTGTATTTTGGAGGGGATACCGAGGGTATGGCCTGTGCTTATGGTTCTCCGGTGTATGCTTCTGAGGAACAGCTTCGTCTGGTTCCTCGAGCTTTGATCATCTCCGCGGAGGGCTGCAATTTCCGTTATGAGGATGAGGAATACGCCGGAAGGCTGGCCTCTGTGGGGGTTGAAGTGACGGTGAAGCGTTTTACGAAAGCACGTCACGGCTTTATTCCTCATTTTGGAGAATATTGGAAAGAGGCCGCTGATTTAATTGTGCGGAGTATCCGCAGCGCAAGAGTTTAAATTAGAGTTTCTGTTATTGAAAAGGTCCCGGAAATCTGGAAATTGCCAGGTTTCCGGGGTTTTTCTTTTTTAGTCGCTGTTTCTGCGGATTTTCCGAGGCTCATATGTTTCTGCAGCTTTCCGCAGGTTCTTGTAAATGGCCGTCAGGTAGAATATAATGGGTTATATTTGGCAGATGAGAGGAAGAAGGGATAACATGGGATCGGTTAATTTGAATAATGATGAAATTCCGTTTCTGGCGGTGCCGCTGCCGGAAGACATTTTGAAGTTAAAGTGGGCCGGTGAATTTGAACAGGCGGCCCGGGTCATTGACCGGAGATTGAAAAAGGATCTTCCAGAGGGGCTGAGAAAAAGGCTGATGCTGGAAAAAGAAATGTTAAAGCAGATTCCGGGGCAGTATCCTTATACCTGGGAGAAAGCGCTGCAGCGGATGAGAGACAATATCCGGGATTTCAGGGAAGAAGAACTGAAGGAACTCTGGGAGGAGGATGCGGCGGACTGGATTTTCATCCGCGGGGAGGTTCACTTCCGGGACAATTTTCTGGAAAATATTGTGAAGACCAGGGAAGAGTACCGGAAGAGAATTTTAGATCCGCGGCTGGACGGAGAGAGCGTCCACGGGGAGATTCTGGATCGGACCATAGAAGAGATGAGGAAAAACAGGCATCTGGCAGAAGAGATCCGGATGAAAATACGGCTGCGGATAAAAGAAGAGGCGGAGCGGGAGAATGCCCGGATCAGGGTTTACCTTCCGGTTCCCCTGGAGTATGAGCAGATCCGGAATGTCCGCCTGACGGCGGTACGGATCGGGGGGCAGCCGGCGAAGGCAGAAGAGTATACGCTGGCGCCGCCGGACAGTGAGCAGAGGACTGTCTGCATGGAGACGGTTCACCGGCGGGGGCAGGAGTATGAGATCCAGTTTTCCTTTGAGAATCATATGAAATATGTGGATCTGAGTACGTCCAAGGCTCTGGAGCTGGCTGCCGGGGGAGAATGGGAAATGGGATTGGGAATCCACGATCCCTCCCGCTATCTGGGGGAACGGCTGCCTCACATCCGTTTCACCCCTTATATCCGCGGTCTGGCCCGGGAAATTGCGGGAAAAGAGAAGAATCCCCTGGCAAAGGCGCGAAAGATTTATGATTTTATCACAACCCATGTGAATTACTCCTATGTGAGAAGCTATCTGACCCTGGAAAATATTCCGGAAGAGGCGGCGGTATCCCTGAAGGGGGACTGCGGCGTGCAGGCCCTTCTCTTCATCGTCCTCTGCAGGGTGTCGGGAATTCCCGCCAGATGGCAGAGCGGGCTTTTTACCGCTCCCCACAAGGCAGGCTGCCACGACTGGGCCCAGTTTTACATAGCGCCCTTCGGATGGCTGTTTGCGGACTGTTCCTTTGGGGGATCGGCCCGCCGGAATCACTCCGACTCCCGGTGGAACTTCTATTTCGGCAATCTGGATCCCTTCCGCCTTCCGGCGGCCCGGGAATTTCAGGCGGATTTTGTTCCGGCCAGCCGCTTTCTGCGCAGCGATCCCTATGACAACCAGACCGGGGAAGTGGAGTACGAGGACCGGGGGCTTCTGCGGGGAGAGTATGAGACAAGCTTCCTCATCGAAAGGATTTCTCCTCTGGCATGACAGGACAGAGAACAGGGCTTTCCCGGAAGAGAGTTATTCATTATAGAAAATTTTTCATTGCAAGGAGAAAATCATGAGAATACTGCTGATCCGGCACGGAGATCCGGACTATGAACACGACACGCTGACAGAAAAGGGACGCAGGGAGGCGGCCCTTTTGGCGGAGGCAGCGCCTGACATGAACCTGGGAACCTGTTTTGTGTCCCCGCTGGGGCGCGCGCAGGCCACTGCCTCCTACAGCCTGAACAAACTGCACCTCACCGCTGAGACCCTGGATTGGCTGAGAGAGTTTCCCGCCAGAATGGATCTGAAGGCTCATCCGGAGTTCAGATCTGTGTATATGAATGTGAGCGGCCAGGACGGGAAGCGGGGAATCTGGGACGTGGTCCCCGGATACTGGACGGAGCGTCCGGAATATTTTGACCGGGAAAAATGGAGAGAGTCGGAGATTGCCCGCTGTACGGATGTGGCGGAGACCTACGACCGGGTTGCCGGAGCGTTTGACGATTTTCTGGCGGACCGCGGCTATGTGAGAGAGGGCAGCCACTACCGGGCGGAAAAGGCAAACAGGGAAACGGTCACGTTTTTCTGCCATTTCGGGATCAGCTGCGTACTGCTGTCCCATCTGTGGAGTGTGTCCCCCTTTATCCTGTGGCACAGCCTGGCCCTGGCGCCAACTTCAGTCACAGAAGTGGTGACGGAGGAGCGGCAGAAGGGGATCGCTTATTTCCGGGGACTGAGGGTGGGGGATATTTCCCATCTGTATGCGGGCCATGAGCCGGCCTCTTTCTCCGCCAGATTTCAGGAAGTATATGATGATTCCAGAAATCCGTGAAATTCCGGGACCGGAACCGTTTCGGTTCGGCTCCGACAGACAGGAAAAAACGCCTCCGCCCCGCGGCAGATCTGCTGCGGGGCGGAGGCGTTTCACAATCGGCTTATCTGCAGTTTAAAATATAATCCAAGCCGTCTTCTCTGGCGTTGAGGATCAGCTCTTCCGGGTAGCCGGCCTGTTCGGTCATTTTGATGGCTTCGGAGAGCTCTCCCACGTCGTAGTAGACGTGGGCGTCGCTGCCCAGAATGATGGGGAGCCGGTACTCCCTGGCGATAGCCAGCCAGGCGGCCACATTTTTTCTGGCGTTCTGGCGGCCGGACCGGGGGTTGAAGGAGGAGTTGTTCACCTCCAGGGCTACCCGGTTTTCCAGGGCGGCGGGGATCAGCCGGTCATATTCCAGGGGATAGCGGTCGTCGTCCGGATGGCCGATGATCTTCACATAAGGGTTTTTCATGGCGCCGATCAGAGCGTCCGTATTTTCCCTGGGGGAGCCGGGACGGATGCAGGGAACGTGGAGGCTGGCGATGACGTAGTCCATTTTTTTGAGGGTGCATTCGCTAAGATCCAGAGTCCCGTTAAAGTCCATAATATTGGCTTCCACGCCGGTGTATATTTTTACGCCCATCAGTTCCCGGCGGATGGATTTGAAGTTTCCAAAATAAATTTCCTGGGCGGAACCCGGCATGGCCGGGGCGTGGTCGGACATACCCATGGCATAGAGGCCTTTAGCGGCAGCCTCCTCCACATTTTCTTTAAAGGTGCTGAAGGCATGGCCGCTGGCCACGGTGTGGGTGTGCATATCAAAACAGATTTTCATGGTTATTCATTCCTATGCGCTTAAAGTAAGGGAAATGTGATCTCCCGGATTGTATTCGGTCTGGCTGCTGTCGTACACGGTGAGAATGTCGTCGCGGTACTGGATGGAGTAGTGGATTTCCCTGCCGTTATACTGCTTGTTGGTGATTACGCCCGGGATTCCCTCTCCATCCGGATGGATGGAAAACTGCTCCGGACGGACGGGGTAGAGGCCTTTGGAGCGGAACTCCATGGGGATCATGGGGTTTTTCAGCAGAAGGCCCTCGTTGTTCAGCAGGAAGGAATCGTCGTGCCACTGACCTTTTAAAAGGTTGCAGCGGCTGACGAAGGTAGCTGCAAACACAGTCTGGGGATCCATATAGATTTCTCTGGGCGTGCCCACCTGTTCGATCTGACCGTCCTTCATGATAATGATCCGGTCCGCCATGGCGAGGGCCTCGCTCTGATCATGGGTGACGTAGAGGATCGTGGCGCCGGTGAGCTTGTGAATGTTCTGAATCTCCCGGCGCATTTCTATTTTGAGCTCCGCATCCAGGGCGCTTAAAGGTTCGTCCATGAGAAGGATGGAAGGCTTTCCGACGATTGCCCGGGCAAGGGCGACGCGCTGGCGTTGGCCGCCGGAGAGTTCCCCGGGGAGCCGCGTCTCATAGGGTTTTAAGCCGGTGCAGCTGATGGCCTGCTCAACGGCAGCTTCCTTTTCTGCCCGGGACATATGCTTGTGGCGGGGGCTTTTTAAAGGAAATTCCACGTGCTGGCGCACCGTCATGTGGGGCCACAGGGCGAAGGACTGGAACACCATGCCCAGATCCCTCTGTTCCACGGGAGCCATATGCCCCTGGCCGGAATAAATCTGGTCGTTTAAACGGACGATGCCTGTGGTGGGCTCGATAAAACCGCCCACAATGCGCAGAAGAGTGGTTTTTCCGCAGCCGGACGGCCCCAGGATGGCGATAAATTCCCCGTCCCGGATATCCAGGTTAATTTCCTTGAGCGCCTGGGTTTTGCTGAAGTTTTTTGTTACCTGCTGTATATGTAGGCTCATAGCCCGATACCTCCCTGTATTCAGATTTCAGTTTCTTCCGGTTTGCCACGCAGTAGCCGGCAACCACCAGAAGAGTTACGATGACGGACATGGCCGCCGCCAGGTTGTAGTCGCCGCCCTGCTGATAGTTAAAGATCGTCAGGCCGATGGTTCTCGTTCCCGCGGAAGCCAGCATGGATGACAGGGTCAGCTCCGTGAGAGCGGGCACAAAGATCATAAATGCGCCGGATAAGATGGGCCCCGTCAGCAGAGGAATGAGAATCCGGAACCACCGGGAGAAAAATCCCCGCCCGGATGCGGCGCAGGCCTCCTCCATGGCCGGATCGACGGTGAGAAGGGCGGTGGTGCTGCCCTTGATCTGAAGGACCAGATACCGGGTGATATAGGCGATGATCAGAATGTTGATGGTTCCGTAAATGCCCGGACGGAAGCCGGGTACAGGTTCCACCCAGTGGAAGATCATGGCCAGGGCCAGGACGATGCCCGGGATGGCGTAGGTTAAGGACGCGCATTTTTCCAGAACAGCCGCCGCCCGGCTTTTCTTTCTCAGCTTCGCGTAGGCGATGGCGGTTCCGGCCACAATGCAGACGACCGTGGTGACGGCGGCCAGCAGAATGCTGTTTCTCACCGCGGTCAGCACATTCCGGTTATGAAATACAAAGGCAAAATTGCTTAAGGTCAGATTCTCCGGGGAGAATTTCAGGCCGTAGGATTTCATAAAGGAGGTGATCACCATGGACACCATGGGGATGATGTTCAGGATGAGGAGAACTGCCAGGATGCCCCATTCCAGAGCGATCCGGTGGGCCTTTCTGAAAAACACGCGGACTGAGTAGTCTTCTTTGATGCTGTCCATTCCGGCGCCCCGTTTCACAAAGAAACCTTCCAGCAGAGTGCCGGCCACGGCGATCACGGAAAGGATCAGGGAGAGGGCGGCGGCCAGCGGAAAGGCGTTGGGGCCGAATCCGATGGCGTTTTCATAAATATAGGTGCTCAGTACGGGAATTCCGGAGGAGATGCCCAGGAAAGCCGGTACGGAGAAATTGTCGATGGAAGATAAAAACGCCAGCACGCTGCCCGCGGCGATGGCGGGAAGAGCGGATACCAGGTTGATCTTGATCATGGCCTGGCGCTGGGTGTAGCCGCAGGACCGGGCCGCCCACTCCATGTCTCTGGGGATTTTCCGCAGCATATGGACCACATTGAGGTAAACAATGGGAATGTTGCAGATTCCCAGCACCAGGATGATGCCTCCCATGGAGTAGATATTTACGGCGGGAAGGCCGAGGGAGGCAAGGAGTGTGTTGAAACTGCCCCTGGAGCTTAAAAAGCTGCTCCAGGAGAGTGTGATGATATAAGACGGAACGATAAAGGGCAGCAGAACCAGGAATTCGATCAGCCCTTTGCGCTTGATGTTGGAATAAGCGGTGAGGAAGGCCAGGCCGCTGCCGGCGGCAGCAGCCAGGACTGTGGAGGTTACCGAGATAATAATGGTATTGATGATTGCCTCATGGGTCCGCTCTTCGGCCAGAAGAGTGATGAAATTGTCCAGGCCGTAGCCGTCCTCAACGGTGACTGCCATGAGAAGCAGCCTTACCAGAGGGAGCAGGAATACCAGGACAGCCAGAAGATAAATTGCCCCCTGGGCGGCTGCCGCTCCTGTTTTGCGAGAGATTTCCATTTCAGCCTCCCGATTACTGGAACATCTCAGTGAACTGATCTTTGTCAGCGTCTCTGTTCTGATACAGTTCCTGAGTATCCCAGGTCATAAGATTGATTTCATCGATGCTTCTTAAGCCTTCCGGTACGGCAACGCCGCTCTTTACGGGAGTATAACCGATCTGGGAGGTGAGGGTCTGTCCGTCGTCAGAGAGCACATAGTCTACGAAAGCCTTCGCCAGTTCTTCGTTATCGGTGCCGTTTACAATACCGATGGGTTCGGTGACAGCGGGAGATCCCTCCTCCGGATATACAAATTCCACGGGAGCCCCGTCGTTTTTGGAACGGATGGCCATGTAGTCAGCCAGAAGTCCGCAGGCCTTGTCCCCGGCCACAATGGCGTTCTGTACGGCGCCGTTTCCCCGGTCAACAGTGATGCCGTTGTCCTTCAGAGCCTGGTAATAGTCCCATCCCATGCCTTCTGTTCTGGTGATCACTCCCAGATTGTAGGCGGCGGCGCCGGAGTACAGGGGGCTGGGCATGATCAGGTTGTCCTTGTAGGCAGGATCCGTCAGATCGGCAAAGCTGGTGGGAGCGGTATCCACCAGATCGGTGTTATAAGCGATGCCGGTGGTGATAACCTTTGTTCCGGTGTACATGTGATCCTTGTCAATATACTCCTCGGGGATGCCTTCCAGCTCCGGGGATTCATAGGCCATGAGAAGGTTCTGCTCTTTTAACGTCTCAAAAGTCACGTCATCGGCCACTAAAAGCACGTCGGCCAGCAGAGAACCAGCTTCATTTTCAGCCAGAACGCGGCTGACCACTTCCTCCGTGCCGGAGCGGAACACGTCCACCTGGATATCCGGCCATTTCTGATTGAACCCGTCGATCAGGGTCTGGATATCTTCCTCGGGCTGGGAGGTGTAGAGGGTGATGGAACCGGAAAGATCCTGAGAGCCTTCTGTTTCTTCCGCGGAAGTCTCAGACGCCTGGGACTGGCTGGCGGAAGTACCTTCCGCTGCTGCCGTAGTTTCCTGGGAAGAGCTCTGGCAGCCGGCTAAGGATGCGGCGACAATGCCTGCTGTGATCATTCCTGCGATTCTTTTTTTCATAGTTTTTTCCTCCTAAAGAACAGTTTGAATAAATTTCGTATTTTCAGATGCGGTGGAAAGCTCTCTCCCAGAGTCAAAGCCTTCCATAACCAGCGGAACCCGGTACCGGGCCAGCTTGGGAAGAAGAGCTTTCATATCATAATCACCCCGGCTAAGAGGTGTATGAAACGTGTTTCCAATACGGTTGCTGATATGGATTTTGGAAATGCGGGGGCCGTAGTCCTTAAGGACGGTCAGAGCCTCCTCTTCGCTGTCGCAGTGGGCGATGTCCAGAGTGTATACAAAATTGGAGAACATATCGCCGCATACCTGCTTCATGGCTTCCATGGAGGTGACAAATTCCTTTGGAATTTTTTCCATGATCTCCAGGGAAATGTCGATCTGCAGCTTCTGCCCATACTCCAGAATCTCTTCCAGGGATTCCCGGAGAAAATCCCGGCTGTGTTCGGAGATGGCGGATATGGTGTGGTGTCCGGGATGGACAGTCACTTCATCCACTCCCAGGCTGTCCGCCAGTTCTATGGATTTTTTTACTTCTGTCACAGACTGGCGGCGGATGCCGTCGTTGATGGAAGCCAGGTTTAAATCCCAGCTCTGACTGTGGACGCAGCTTTTTAAAGGATAGAGAGCCGCCAGCCGCAGGTAGTCGTTGCGGCGGAAGCCATGATAGAAAAACTGCTGGGCCCATAGCTCGATTCCGTCCAGCCCGGAGCGGTAAGTCCAGTCAAAGATCTCCTCAAGAGAGCAATTCCACAGGAGCGGGGAACCGATGTAGATTGTTGCCATTTTTTCATCACTCCCTGTTTTTTGATGAGGCCATTATATCAGGGGAATTGTAAAGGTTCCTATCATGAAAGTGTAAAGAATGAGTAAAATTGTTGCATTTAAAAATAAATGAAATAAAAATTGCATTTTTGAGAGGCAGATGGTACGATGAAACAAAAGGAGGAAATTATATGCTGCAGGAAATTTATGAAAAATATAAGGAATCTCTCTCTAAATCCGATCATAAGATTTTCGGATATCTGCTGGAACACGAACAGGAACTTCCCATGGTGACCACCGCGGAGCTGTCGGCCCAGCTGGGCATCAGCACGGCCACCATATCCCGGTTCTGGTCAAAGATCGGGTACAAAAATCTGAACGAGCTGAAGAAAGCCGTATATGAAAATCAGGAAACCACCCCATTCAGCCGGATGAACGCGGCGCTGAGCCAGTGGGAGAAAGTGGGCATTTCCCCGGATATGATCATTTCCCGCATGTCTCTTCATATGGAAAAGACATTCCGCTCCGTCACTCCGGCAATGATGGATCAGGCGGTGGATATGATTCTGAAAGCGGAACATATCTATCTGTTTGCTCCTGACGCGTCCGGGGGTCTGGGATATATTATGCAGTACCGGCTGATGCGCCTGGGAATCCGTCTGATACCCATTCCCGCCGGTTCCCAGATCTATGATTTTATGGTCAATATAAAAAAGGAGGATCTGCTGCTTCTCTTCGGCTATTCCAGGCTGCTGACGGAGGTTCAGGTGCTCATCTCCCACAGCCGGGAGATCGGCTGCCCCGCCATCCTGTTTACGGATCTGATGGCGGGGGATCTGCTGTCCCAGGCGGACCTGGTGCTCTACAGCTGCCGGGGGGAGCCCAACGATTACCACTCCATGGCGGTTCCCATGCTGCTTCTGGACATGATTATTATGAAGACCAGTCAGGCTCTGGGCGGCGGGCTGGAGCGGGCCAGAGAGCTGGAACGGCTGAGGGAAAAATATGCCGGGATGATCCGCCGATAGGGGGCTGGTTTTATAAAAAATCAGAAATTTCTGTAATATATAAATTTAACAAAAAATATAAAGTTTTAATACGGTTTTTAACGTCAAAATAGACGGAAATTAATTGCAAGAAAGCAAAAAAAGATATATAATTTAAATCACATCATCGATAAAGAGAGGCTTTTTTGAAAAATTTACAGTGAGAAGGGAGGGGATCCATTGGCCAAAGAAATTATTGATGCCATCCGCCAGGCAGAGACGGAAGCGGTAAAGACTGTCGCCGCCGCGGAGAGAGAAGCGGAAGAAATCGTCCAGCAGGCCCAGGAAAAAGCGGCTGAAGTGAAGAAGGAGATGACAAAGCAGGCGAGGGAAAAGGCGGCTGAGGAGGAGGCCGCGGCCCGGGAAGAGTGCGGCAGAATGCTGGAGGATGCCGGAAAACAGGAAAAAGAAGAAGGAATTCGGCTGGAGGCTGCCATGGCGGATAAGCGCCGGCAGGCTGTGGAAGCCGTCCTTGCAGAGCTGATGTGATGGGAGGTGTTGTAAAGTGGCTGTACTGCCTATGAAAAAGGCGCTGATCTGCGGGCTGAAGCGGAACAGGAAGCGAACGCTGGAATACCTCCAGAGGCAGGATGTGCTGGAAGTCAGTACAGAGATAGCAGATGACCGGATATTCCGGAAGATGGATGTACTTTCCTCGAAAGCCGTATTTGAGAGGAATTCGGCGGACGCGGAGCAGGCCATTGGAGTGCTTCAGTCCTATGTACCGGAGAAAAAGGGGCTGCTGGCGTCATTTAAGGGAAGGGAGCCCCTGCCGCTGAAGACCTATGAGGAACTGGCCGGCCGCCACAATGAGATCATGAAAAAGGCCGGACGTCTCCTTCAGCTTGCCAGGTCGGTGGGAGAAAAGCGGGGCACCATTCCCAGGCTGGAACAGCAGCTTCAGGAGCTGGAGCCGTGGAAAACCTTCGATCTGCCCCTGAATTTTAAGGGAACCAGGAAGACAGCGGCGTTTATCGGATCTCTGCCGCGGCAGATTTCCCTGGAAGACTTATCCAGAGAGTTGACGGAAGCCTGCGGCTGCCCGGCGGAGCTGTCCATTGTCAGCTTCAGCAAGGAACAGACCTGCTTTTTTACCGTGTGCGGAAAGAACGACCGGGAGGAAGTGGAAAAGGGGCTGAGAGCTCTGGGATTTGTGAAGGCGCCCCAGACGTCGGGAATTCCCGCTGATCGCCAGAGACGGCTGGAGGAGGAGCTTCAGAGCCTGAGGGCAGAGATTGAGGCGGATGAGAATGAGATCCGATCCATGGCCTCTGACCGGGAGGAGCTGAAGTTTGTGGCCGATTATTACGCTATGAGGGCGGAAAAATACGGCGTTCTCAACAGTCTGGCCCAGTCCAGGAATGTGTTTCTCATCACCGGCTACGTGCCGGAGGACCGGGCGGCGAAGCTGGAGCGGGATCTGGAGGAAAAATGCGGCGTCTTCGTGGAGTTTTCCGATCCGTCGGAGGATGAGGATGTGCCGGTGGTTCTGCACAACAATAAGTTTGTGGAGCCGGTGGAAGGAATTGTGGAGAGCTACAGCCTTCCTGGAAAAGGAGAGCTGGATCCGTCGGCGGTGATGGCGGGATTTTACTATCTGCTCTTCGGTCTGATGCTGTCGGATGCGGCCTACGGGCTGATCATGGTGTTCGGCTGCCTGTACTGCTTTAAGAAATGTCCCCATATGGAGGAAGGACTGAAAAAAACTCTGAAAATGTTCATGTACAGCGGAATTTCCACCACGTTCTGGGGATTTATGTTCGGAAGCTTTTTCGGAGACGCGGTGAACGTGATTGCCACCACCTTTTTCCACCGGCCGGACATCTCCCTGCCGCCTCTGTGGTTTGAGCCGGTGGACCTTCCCATGAAGATGCTGGTATTTTCTTTCTGCTTCGGAATTGTTCATCTGTTTACCGGCCTGGGAGTCAAGCTGTACTGTTCTGTAAAAAGCGGGCATCTGGCGGACGGAATCTACGACGTGGTGTTCTGGTATATGCTGGTGGGCGGAGCCATCGTCTATATGCTGACCATGTCCATGTTCACCAATATGCTGGGGCTGGGCTTCACCCTGCCGCCGGCGGTCGGGACAGTGGCTGCCGCCGCCGCGGCAATCGGTTTTGTGGGAATTGTACTGACCAGCGGACGGGAGTCGAAAAACTGGGGAAAGAGGCTGCTGAAGGGCCTGTACGGCGCCTACGGCATCACTTCTTATCTGAGTGACATTCTTTCCTACTCCAGGCTTCTGGCCCTGGGACTGGCCACCAGCGTCATCTCCACCGTGTTCAACAAGATGGGAAGCATGCTGGGAGATTCCATACCGGGGGCGATCCTGTTTATCCTGGTGTTTGTGATCGGCCATGCCCTGAACCTGGCCATCAACGCCATGGGAGCTTACGTTCACACCAACCGTCTTCAGTTCGTGGAGTTTTTTGGAAAGTTTTATGAAGGCGGCGGAAGAAAATTCAATCCCTTCGGGGAGCACACAAAATATTTTAAAGTCGAGGAGGATTAATCATATGGATATTATGGCAAATATGGGAGTGGTGTTGGCGCTTCTGGGAGCAGTGATCGCAGCTCTGGCAGCGGGAATCGGTTCCTCCATCGGAGTGGGCATGACCGGCGAGGCGGCCGCAGGAGTGGTGACGGAGGATCCGTCCAAATTCAGCAAGGTGCTGGTGCTTCAGCTTCTGCCCGGCACCCAGGGAATCTACGGTCTGCTCATCGGATTTATCACCCTGACCCAGATCGGAATCATGGGAGGAAGCGCGGATATCTCTGTGATCAAGGGCATCCTCTATTTTGTGGCCTGCCTTCCCATGGCCTTTGTGGGCTACAAGTCGGCGATCCGTCAGGCCAGAGCGTCCGTGGCATCCATCAGTCTGGTGGCCAAGCGCCCGGATCAGTTCGGTAAGGCCATGATCTTCCCGGCCATGGTTGAGACTTACGCCATTCTGGCCCTTCTGATCTCCATCCTCTCCATCTTCGGCATCAACAGCCTGGCAGTGTAATGTGGGAGACGGAAAAGAGAAGGGAGAACGAGGTATGGCTGGATTAGAGACGATTATCGGTCAGATCCGGAAAGAGTCGGAGGACTCTGCCGCCAGAACCACAGCCGCCGCCAGACAGAAGGCGGAGGAAATCCTGGCACAGGCCAGGGCGGAAGCGGAGGAGGAGTGCGCCGCTGTCAGGGAAGCTTCAAAAAAGAGGACGAAGGAGATCCTGGAGCGGGGGCGGTCGGCCGCTGAGCTGAAGGTGAGGCAGGGACTTCTGGCAAAGAAGCAGGAGCTGATCAGCCAGGTTCTGGAGGACGCACTGAAAAAGGCGAAAAATCTGGAACCGGAACGGTATTTTGACGCTGTGGTGAAGCTGGCGGCGGAGTCGGCCATGGAGGGAGAGGGAACGGTGTATTTCTCCCAGGCTGATTTAGACCGGCTGCCGGCAAGGCTGGAGGAACGGCTGAACGCGGCGGTGAGAGAAAAAAACGCATCCCTGAAGATTTCCGGTGAGAGCCGGGAGATTGACGGGGGATTTGTGCTCAGCTACGGAGGAATCGAGGAGAACTGTTCCTTTGACGCCATATTTGACTCCGCCAGGGAACATCTTCAGGACGAAGTGGGAAAGATCCTGTTTTCGTGAGGAGCAGGGACTAAGAGTTGGAGGAGGAACTGGCGATGGCAGATAACCAATATTTATATGAAGTTGCCCGCATCCGGACCAAAGAGCTGTCCCTGCTGTCTGCCGAATTTTTTGAGCAGCTGCTGTCTGCCCCCGATTATGATGCCTGCATCCGGCTTTTGAAGGAAAAAGGCTGGGAGAGCGGCCGGGACGACTGGGAGGAGATGCTGGCAAAGGAGCGGCAGAAAACCTGGGAGCTGATGGAAGAGCTGGTGGGCGACACCTCCGTGTTCGATGTGTTTTTGTACGCGAACGATTACAGCAACCTGAAGGCGGCGGTGAAGAGCTGCCGCCACCGCACGGAACTGTCCAATATCTATATTGATCAGGGGACAGTGCCCGTCAGCACCATACGGACAGCGGTGCTGGAGAACCGGTTTGAGGACCTGCCGGAGGCCATGCGGGAACCGGCAAGGGAGGCGCAGACTGTGCTGCTGCAGACCAGCGACGGACAGCTCTGTGACGTGATCATTGACCGGGCGGCTCTGGAGGCGGTTTACCGGGCGGGCAAAGAGTCCGGCAATGAATTTTTAAGGCTTTACGGTGAGCTCACCGTGGCCTGCGCGGATATCAAGATCGCGGTCAGGGCCAGCAGAACGGGCAAGAGCCGGGAATTTCTGGAGAGGGCCCTGGCGCCCTGCGATTCCCTGGACATCAGGCGGCTGACAGAGGCGGCTCTGGAAGGCGGAGAAGCGGTGGAACACTACCTGTATACCACGGAATACCATGAGGGCGCGGCGGAGATGAAACAATCTCTTTCCGCTTTTGAGCGGTGGTGCGACAATCTGATGATTCAGAGGATCCGCCCCCAGCTGTACAATGCTTTCGGGATCGGACCGCTGGCGGCCTATATTCTGGCGAGGGAGAGTGAGATCAAATCCGTCCGCATTGTGCTTTCCGGAAAGAAAAACCATCTTCCGGATCAGTCCATTCGGGAAAGGGTGAGAGAGACTTATGTATAAGATTGCAGTGATGGGAGACCAGGACAGCATCTATGGATTTGCGGCTCTGGGCCTGGTCCCCTTTTCCATTACGGATCCCCAGGCGGCGGAGCGCAAGCTCCGGGAGCTGGCGGAAGGCGGCGACTACGGGGTGATTTTCATCACAGAGGCCCTGGCGGCAAAGGTGGAGGCGGAGATTGACCGGCACAGAACCGCGGGACTTCCCGCCATTATCCTAATTCCGGGAGCTTCCGGCAACACGGGACAGGGGCTGGCAGCTGTGAAAAAATCGGTGGAGCAGGCCGTGGGATCCGATATTATATTTGGCGGGCAGTAGCCCCGGCCCATGGCGCGGACGGCGCGGCTGTGACCGCCAACAGGAGGTAGAGATGAGCAGAGGCGTAATAAAGAAAGTGGCCGGGCCGCTGGTGATCGCGGAGGGCATGCGGGATGCCAACATGTCCGACGTGGTGCGGGTGAGCAGCCAGCGGCTGATCGGCGAGATCATAGAGATCCACGGGGATCAGGCTTCCATTCAGGTGTACGAGGAGACGTCGGGGCTGGGACCGGGAGAGCCGGTGGAGTCCACAGGCGTTCCCATGAGCGTGGAGCTGGGACCGGGTCTGAT
>DXBC01000181.1 GCA_019116745.1 Candidatus Lachnoclostridium stercorigallinarum | reverse complement strand
AATTTTGTGTGCAGCGGCTTTAATGACAGCCATATGCACCTTCTGGGATTTGGAAACGCCCTGAGCTGTGCGCCCCTGTCTGCCCACACCGGAAGTCTGAAGGAGATGCTAAGCTGTCTGAAGGAGTTTCTGAAAAATCATCCTCCCAGAGAGAATGGCTGGATTATGGGCCGGGGCTGGAATCAGGACTATTTCTCCGATGAGAGCCGGATGCCGGACCGCCGGGATTTGGATCAGGTATCGGCCGTAGTGCCCATCTGCGCCGTGCGTGCCTGCGGTCACTGTCTGGTGGTAAATACCAGAGCGCTGGAGATTCTGGGAATCACCGGAGAGACGGAACAGCCGGATGGCGGACGGATCGGCATGGACGAAGAAGGACCGGACGGCCGTTTCTTTGACAATGCCATGGATCTGGTCTACGACCGGATGCCTGCCCCTGATAAGGAAGATGTAAAAAACATGATTCTGGCCGCCTGCCAGGCACTGAATTCCTACGGCGTGACCAGCAGCCAGACTGACGACTACTGCGCGTTCCGGACGGTTCCCTGGACCATGGTCAACGAGGCCTACCGGGAGCTGGAAGAGGAAGGAAAACTGACGGTACGGGTGTACGAGCAGAGTAATTTCACTTCCCTGGACGGCCTGAGAGAGTTTGTGGAGGCGGGAAACCGGACGGGAACAGGCACGGATTTCTTCCGTATCGGACCTTTAAAAATGCTGGGAGACGGGGCTCTGGGAGCCAGAACGGCTTATTTGAGCCGGCCTTACGCCGATGATCCGTCCACCTGCGGAATTCCCGTATTCAGCCAGGAGACCATGGACGAGATGGTGGAATACGCCAATGAGCAGGGAATGCAGGTGGCGGTGCACGCCATCGGAGACGCCTGTCTGGACCGGGTTCTTGGGGCCTATGAGAAGGCTCTGGCCTCCCATCCCAGAGAGGATCACCGCCACGGCATCGTACACTGCCAGATCACCCGGCCGGATCAGCTGAAAAAAATTCTGGACCTTCACCTCCATGTCTATGCCCAGAGCATTTTCCTGGACTACGACATTCACATGGTGAAAGAGCGGGTGGGAGAGGAACTGGCGTCCACCAGCTACAGCTGGAAGACCCTGTTAAACGGCGGCGGAACGGTGAGCAACGGCACCGACTGCCCGGTGGAGCTTCCTGATGCCCTGGCCTGCATCCAGTGCGCGGTCACCAGAAAAACCCTGCGGGATCAGGCAGGTCCCTACCTTCCAGAAGAACGGTTTACGGTGCAGGAGGCCCTGGACAGCTATACTTCGGCCGGCGCCTACGCCAGCTTTGAGGAGGAGAGAAAGGGAAAGATCGCTCCCGGCATGATGGCAGATTTTGTGGTGCTGGGTCAGAATCCCTTTGAGACGGAGGAGACAGCGCTGAAAGATATTCCGGTGCTGGCCACCTATCTGAACGGAAAAATGGTATATCGGGCCTGACAGAACAGAAAGGAACGGAAAAAGGAGAGCAGCGCCATCTTCGGGATGGCAGCTCTCCTTTTTTGGTGTGCCCGGCAAGCGGCCGCCAGCTTGGGGCGGACATTTGCCGGTCAGTTTAAAGGCGCGCAGCTTTCCCTCACCACCATGTGATGGGGCACGATGGTCTTGGTGGCCATGAGATTGGGATTTTCGATGTGGCTGATCATCTGCGATGCCGCCTCGATTCCCAGCTGAAGGGAATTGACATCCACGGAGGTCAGGGGCGGTGTGGTCAGCCTGGAAAAAAGGGAATTGTTGAAGGAGACAATGGACAGATCTCCGGGAACGGAAAGTCCCATCTCCCGACAGAGCCGCTCCAGGCAGGAGGCCAGAATGTCGTCGCTTACCAGGACGGCGGTGGGGCGGTCCGGACGGCTGAGGAGAGCTTTTGCGGCTTCGCTGTCCTCCCCCGGATGGAAAGCGGTCTCCACACAGTAGTCCTTCGGCACGGAGATCCCGTTTTCCGCCAGAGCCAGGAGATAGCCGGATTTCCGGTCCCCGGCAAAGAGAAGAGAGTGGTCTCCGCTTAAATATGCGATTTTTCTGTGCCCAAGAGAGATCAGGTACTGGGTGGCTTCTCTGCCGGCCAGAATGTTGTCGTTGTCTACGTAGATGGTCTGGTTGGCATTGCGGAACGCTTTTCCCACCAGTACGTACAGAATGCCCTCCTCGTAAAAATAGTTGATGACAGGGTCGTTTTCCCGGGAATAGAGGACGATAAAGCCCTCTGTCATTCCGCTGCGCACCATGGTTCTGGCGGCCCGCAGGATTTCCTCCTCGTCCTTTCCTGTGATGACGGTGTTGATATACTGCTTTTCGTTGCAGCAGAGACTGATGCCCCGGATGGCTTCCAGGTAAAACGAGTTCTCATAGGCCTCCCACTCCGAGGGGGGCAGAATAATCCCGATGGTTCTGGAATTCTGGGTGGCCAGGCCGGCGGCCTGAAAATTTGGTTCATATCCTAAAATGTCCATGGCCTGGCGGACTTTTTCCTTTGTCTGACGGCTGATGGACGGGTGATCTTTGCAGGTACGGGAAACCGTAGAGGGAGAGACCCCTGCCAGAGCAGCCACATCTTTTAATGTAACCGGCATAAAATCCTCCTGTTCTGAATTTGTTCTGTTTCTAGTGTAATCATTTTTTTGGGCGTTGTCAAATAGAATTGCATCACCTATGCAAACGATTGCACAAGAAAACAAAGGAATAATGCACAAAAAACAGAGCTCAAAATTGTTGAAAAAGTAGATGTAAAGAAAAAAGCGGAGAATCACTTGATTTTTGGGAGCAGAGTGCGCTATATTTTATGCAAGCGATTGCACAAAATAATGCAATGCAAAAGAAGAACAATCAGGAGGTAAGGTAGTATGAAGGAGCAAAACGGAGGAGGCTGCACGGGAATGACCATCTGTTCGCCCCTGACCGGAACGGCCGTTTCGGTAGATCAGGTTCCGGATCCGGTGTTTTCTCAGAAAATTCTGGGAGACGGGGCGGCCATTGAGCCCACAAGCGGAAAAATTGTAAGCCCTGTAAACGGAACGGTGGTATCCGTGGCGGAGACGCTTCACGCCTACGGCTTTGAGAGCGAGGACGGCGTAGAGGTGCTGGTTCACTTCGGTCTGGAGACAGTAGGACTGAAAGGGGAGTGCTTTCAGTCCTACGTAAAGCCCGGAGACAAGGTGAAGGCGGGTGATCTGGTGGCGGAAGCTGATCTGGAGGCCTTAAAGGCGAAAGGCATTAATCCCATCACGCCGGTGCTTCTCTGCGGCGGCATGGACGACCGCACCATGAACCTGCATATGGGTCCTGTGGAAGCGGGAAAGACAGAGCTCATGACCATTCTTGACAACTGCGATGTAAAGACGGAGGAAAAGACGGCTCCGGCCGGCAGCGGGGAAGTGCAGAAAGCTGACAGCCAGGCGGCTCCGAAAAAGTCCGGAAAGAAATTTCCCATCGATTTTGATTTCCTGCAGAAGCTGGGCAAGGTGCTGATGACGGTGATCGCAGTCATGCCGGCGGCAGGACTGATGATCAGTTTGGGCAAGCTGGTGCAGATGAGCGGCGGCGATATGAGCCTGGTTCTCACCATCGGCAGCACCATGGAGAATATCGGATGGGCCATTATCAACAACCTGCACATCCTGTTTGCTGTGGCCATCGGCGGTTCCTGGGCAAAGGAACGGGCAGGAGGAGCGTTTGCGGCGGTGATTGCCTTTATCCTTATTAATATGATCACCGGCTCCGTGTTCGGCGTGACGGCGGAGATGCTGGAGACGGAAGGGGCTGTGACCCACACTCTCTTTGGACAGGAGATTGCTGTGGACGGCTATTTTACCTCCGTACTGGGAGCTCCGGCTCTGAACATGGGAGTTTTTGTGGGAATTATTGCCGGTTTCGTGGGAGGAACTGTTTACAACCGGTATTATAACTACCGGAAACTGCCGGACGCCCTGGCATTCTTCAACGGAAAGCGGTTTGTGCCTCTGGTGGTGATCCTGTGGTCCGTGATCATTTCCCTGATTCTTGCGGTGGTGTGGCCGGTGATTCAGACGGGAATCAATGCATTCGGCGTGTGGATTGCCAACTCGTCCTCCACCTCCCCGGTGCTGGCGCCCTTTATCTACGGAACCCTGGAGAGACTGCTGCTGCCCTTCGGACTGCATCATATGCTCACCATCCCCATGAACTACACATCCTTTGGCGGCACCTACACCATTCTCACCGGAGCCAACGCCGGCTCTCAGGTATTCGGACAGGATCCGCTGTGGCTGGCATGGGTGACCGACCTGATCAACCTGAAAAATGCGGGAGATATGGCCGGTTATCAGGAACTTCTCACCACGGTTACGCCTGCCAGATTTAAGGTGGGCCAGATGATCGGCGCTACGGGACTGCTTCTGGGCATCGCCCTGGCCATGTACCGGAGAGTGGATCCGGACAAGAAGAAAAACTACCGTTCCATGTTTGTGTCCATCGTGCTGGCTGTATTTCTCACAGGCGTGACGGAACCTCTGGAATTTATGTTTATGTTCTGCGCCATGCCTCTTTACCTGGTATACGCCGTGCTTCAGGGCTGCGCCTTTGCCATGGCGGGAATCATGGACCTGCGGCTCCATTCCTTCGGAAATCTGGAGCTGATCACCAGACTGCCCATGTCTGTGGAGGCGGGTCTGACGGGAGATATTATCAATTTCGTGATCTGCGTGGTGGCCTTCTTCATCATCGGATACTTTGTGGCTTATTTTATGATCGGAAAATTCCGCTTTGCCACTCCGGGACGTCTGGGCAACTACACCGATGACGGCGGCGATGACGATGGAGCTCCTGCGGCTTCTGAAAGCGGAGCCGGAAGCAGCGGCGGAAACGGAAGCGGAAGCCAGGCGGAGCGGATCATCGCTCTTCTGGGCGGCAGAGAGAACATTACTCTGGTGGACGCCTGCATGACCAGACTGCGGGTCACCGTAAAAGATATGGACAAGGTGGCGGAGCTTCCCGCCTGGAAGGCGGAAGGAGCCATGGGACTGATCAAAAAGGACGGAGGAGTCCAGGCAGTCTACGGACCGAAGGCTGACGTGCTGAAATCGGATATCAACGATATTTTATAATAAAAAGGAAGATTCCCATGAAACTTTTGACTCTGAATACCCACAGTCTGGCGGAGCCGGGCTATGAAGAAAAAAAGGATATTTTTCTGAGGGCTGTCCTGGAGGAGCGCCCGGATGTGATGGCCCTTCAGGAGGTGAACCAGACCGCAGGCGGGGAGGACGTGTCCACGGTGGAGCTGCTGGCCAGCGGATATATGGAGTGCCCGGACACTATGCCCCGGGTAGGCCGGGACAACCACGCCTTTCGGGCGGCAGTCTGGCTGGCGGAAAAGGGTTTCCCCTGTTTCTGGAGCTGGATTCCCGCAAAGCTGGGCTATGATACGTATGATGAGGGGACGGCGGTATTTTCCCGCCGCCCCATTCTGGAAGTCAATCAGTTTTATCTCACAGGCACCAGGGATTACGGAAACTGGAAGACCAGAAAGGCTCTGGCGGTAAAAACGGAGACGGAAAACGGCCCCGGATGGTTTTTCAGCCTTCACATGGGCTGGTGGAAGGATGAAGAGGAGCCCTTTCTTCGCCAGTGGAGAGCCCTGTCTGCGGTGACGGATCCTCTGCGGCGGGAGGGAGATGTGTGGCTTATGGGAGACTTCAATTCTCCTGCCGGAGTGAGAGAAGAGGGATATGACTGCATCGCGGCAGACGGCTGGGAGGACGCCTATGCCCTGGCAGAGGAAAAAGGCGGGGAAATCACAGTTCCAGGAGTCATCGACGGATGGAGAAATTCCGGTGAAGTGAGCGGTATGCGGATGGATTTTATCTGGCATGGGGGCCCGGCACAGAGTTCGGCTTCCGGCGGCTGGAAGGTTCTTCGTGCCGGCGCCATTTTCGACGGAAAAAACCGCCCGGCTGTGTCGGATCATTTCGGAGTGACGGCGGAGTATGAGAGGAGAGATTGAAATTATGAAACGCGAGAGCGGAATTTTGCTTCCGGTTTCCAGCCTTCCGTCCCGGTACGGAATCGGCTGCTTTTCCAGGGAAGCCTATGAATTTATGGACTGGCTGAAGGAGACAGGCCAGTCTTACTGGCAGATTCTGCCGCTGGGGCCCACCAGCTATGGAGATTCCCCCTATCAGTCCTTTTCCACTTTTGCGGGAAATCCCTATTTTATCAGCCTGGAAGCCCTCATTGAGGAGGGAGTGCTGACGGAAGAAGAATGCGAAGAGGCGGATTTCGGAAGCCGTGCGGACAGCATCGATTACGCAAAGATTTACAAAGCCCGTTTTCCCCTTCTGCGGAAGGCCTACGAGAGAAGCCGCGTCAGCGAGGATCCGGAGTTTTGCCGGTTCCGTGAGGAGAACGGCTGGTGGCTGAAGGACTACGCCCTCTATATGGCGGTGAAGGCCCGCTTTGACCAGAAAGCATGGACGGAGTGGGCGGAGGATATCCGCCTTCGCTGGAACAATGCCATGGACTATTACAGAAGGGAACTGTATTTTGATATTGAGTTCCATGAGTATCTTCAGTATCAGTTTTTCAAGCAGTGGACGAAGCTGAAAACCTATGCCAATTCCAAAGGAATCCGCATTGTGGGAGATATTCCCATCTATGTGGCCATGGACAGCGCAGATGCCTGGGCCAATCCCCAGCTGTTCCAGCTGGACGGCGATAACCGCCCGGTAGCGGTGGCGGGCTGCCCGCCGGACGGATTTTCCGCCACCGGCCAGCTGTGGGGGAACCCCCTCTACAACTGGGAATATCACAGGAACACAGGCTACGGCTGGTGGATCAGCCGTCTGGCCCACTGCTACAGACTTTACGATGTGGTGAGAATCGATCACTTCCGGGGATTTGACGAGTACTACTCCATTCCGGCGGACGCGGACACGGCCGTGGACGGGCACTGGGAGAAAGGGCCGGGACTGTCCTTTTTCCAGACGGTTACGGCGGCTCTGGGAGAAAAGGAGATCATTGCCGAAGATCTGGGCTATGTGACTGACTCTGTGAGGCAGCTGGTGAGAGACACCGGTTATCCCGGCATGAAGGTGCTGGAATTTGCTTTTGATTCCAGGGATTCCGGCTGTGCCAGCGACTATCTGCCCCACAATTATCCGGAAAATTGCGTGGTCTACACGGGAACCCACGACAATGAGACCATTGCCGGCTGGTTTAAGTCCATTCATCCGGAAGAGCGGACCCTGGCCAGAGAGTATCTCTGCGATTTCGCCACTTCGGATAAACGGCTGTACCTTTCCTTTATCAGCCTCGCCATGAGAAGCCAGGCCAGAATGTGCATCATTCCCATGCAGGATTATCTGGGACTGTCCAACAAGTGCCGGATGAACACGCCGTCCACAGTGGGAAAGAACTGGAAGTGGCGTCTGGTTCCGGATCAGCTGACGGAAGAAGTGACGGAAACCATCGCCGGAATGACCAGGCGGTATGGGAGATGGAATTGGGATTGAAAATGAAACCCATAGAGAAAAAATGAAACCTCCCTCCGGAGCTTGCAAAAGCAGGTTCCGGAGGGAGATTTTTATTGGGATTCAGAAAAGAGAATACTGATGCTTCCCATGGCACAGCTGGCATCAATGGCCTTTTCAGCGCTGTTGTCAATACTCTGATTTTGATGAGGGCCGGCGTACTGCTCGTCCCCGATTCCGATGTGCCCAAGATCAAGATCCAGATTATAATTATAGTCTGTCTGTATTCCGTTCAAGTTTAACACGGTCTTGCCCTGAAACTGCAGCACCTCTGCGCCGCCATCGACAGAGCCGGAATAATCGATGACTCCTTTATCGCAGCTTGTCTGCAGATTTTGGGTGCTGATATTCTCCGCTGTTAAAGCGCCTCCCGCAACAGTCAGCTCAACCGTTTCAAATTGAAAATCTTTGGGGATGGTCACCTCCATGTGATTGTCATGGGCGGTACTCCCGTTTACAATGTAAATGCCGTTTTCCACGTATGCCTCATAATCACTCCCGTTGAACTCAGATACTTGGAAATCTTCCCCTTCCACGATATGTAAGGTTCCCAATTGAACGGAACAGCGAAGGCCGGTGATTTCGTTTTCGGGTTCGGCTGTCTCAGCGTCGGATTCTCTGGAATTCCCGCTTTCAGAAACCTCTGAGGATTCGGTTTGAAGGGGAGAAGTGGTTTGTGACGAAATGGACCCGGCTGACAGTGCGTCTGCATCTTTTGCAAACTGGCAGCCCCCTGTGGCAGACAGAAATATGGCCGCGGTCAGTGAAAACAGAATAAGGAAACTTTTTGATTTTTTCATGGTTTTGTACCTCCATACTTAATGATCTTACATCTTTTTTGGAGGTTTCGTAAGTGGTTTTTGAAGGCGGGGCCTCCTGTCGGAGATTAGGGCAAAGATGTGCCCGGCTGCGGGAAGGCCGCAGCCGGGCGGGTGTATTGCATTTACAGCTTCCAAATCTCCTCATTATACTGAGCAATGGTCCGGTCGGAGGAGAAATAGCCGGCCTGGCTGATGTTCACAAGCATTTTCCGGGCCCAGGACCGGCGGTCCTCGTAGTCCCGGAAGGCCTGGT
>DXBC01000180.1 GCA_019116745.1 Candidatus Lachnoclostridium stercorigallinarum | reverse complement strand
TTTCAAATTAAATTTTAACGAAAATTAAAATTAAATTTTACTGAAATATTTTTCATTATCCGCTGTATTTTTTTTGCCAATCTGATATACTACTGGAGTCAGGGAAATCCTGAGGGTTGAAATGGTAACATTTATTTTGAAGCCAGCAGTGCCGGCGGCATTCACGCAAGTTTCTGCGTGGATGCCGCCGGCGCCCTTTCTGCTGTTTCATCTGTTTTTTACAAAAATCTTGCCATCCCGGAGTCCACTTCCAGGTTTAATCCCAGTTCTTCCGTGTACTGGCTTTCCTCTGTCAGCTCATAAAAATCTTCCATGTCTCCGGAAACCGCTCTGATCATCCCGGCTCCGTACAGGGCATCAAATTCCCGGCCCATCTGAACGCAGTACCGGGTCACCTTTCTCATTCTTTCCTTCGTGCAGCCGCAGTATCGGATCTCCTCCAGCAGCGCTTTTCCATCCTCTTCCCTTCCCGCAAACAGCAGCCTGGTATGCTCCTCAATCAGCCGGAACTCCTTTCCCACCTTGTCAAAATTGTAAACAGACCGCTTAAATTCCTCCATGATCTTCTTTTTGTCCAGTCCATCTCCCCGGAAATGATAAAGCCGCTTGAAATACTCTTCCACACTGTCCAGGGAAGAAAGTTCCCGGCCCTCCGCCAGCAGATTCTCCGAAATATCTGTCTGCTGCCGCTGCCCCGGCGCCGATTCTTTCTCATCAAACTGGAAAATGAACACTTTGCTCTCTTCACGGCTCCGTTTTCCCTCACGGTTGCACCGGCCGGCCGCCTGGATCATGCTGTCCACCCCTGACAGCTGCCGGTAAACCGACTGGAAATCCAGATCCACCCCCGCCTCCACCAGACTGGTGGAGATCAGGATGCAGGTCTCTCCGTCCCTTAACCTTCTCCGAACCGTTTCCAATATCCGCCGCCGATGGGCGGGATACATGGTCGTTGACAGGTGATAAACTCCTTCTCCTTCCAGCTTCCGGTAAAGCTGCTGAGCTTTTTTCCTTGTGTTTACAATACAGAGAACCTGCCGCTCCCGTCTCAGTCTTTCCGCCAGCTCTTCCTCTGTCATTGTTCCCATATTCTGAAACGTGGTCCGCTCAAAAAAGCGGAACTGTTCTTCCATCCTGGGACAAAGCTCCTTTCCCTTCAGTCCTCCGCCGAAAAACGGTTCCAAGGCCGGCTGAGTAGCTGTGCAGAGCACCGCGCTGACCCTATAAAACTGAATCAGCTCCCGGATCATGCTGATACAAGGTTTTAAATAGTCCAGAGGAAGCATCTGAGCCTCGTCAAAAATTATCACGCTGTCAGCGATGTTGTGAATCTTTCTGCATTTTGAAGACCTGCTGGCAAAAAGAGATTCAAAAAACTGGACGTTGGTGGTCACAACCACTGGCTTGTCCCAGTTTTCCGCGGCCAGCTGCATGGGTTTGAACTCTTCTGAACTCTCATAATCCACATTGCAGTGATTTTCCAAAACATTCTCCTCCCCCAGGATTTCCCGAAACACCTGGGCATTCTGCTCTATGATGCTGGTATAGGGAATGACGTAAATCACCCGCCTCATATGATGCTTCACCCCGTGGCGCAGGGCGAAAGCCAGAGAAGCCACAGTTTTTCCTCCTCCTGTGGGCACCGTCAGGCGAAACAGGCCCTTCTCCAGCTCCCCGTATTCCAGGCAATGCTTTAAAATCTCCGTTCTTCTCCCGTTTACCGTATCCGGCTGATCGTTGGAAAGCCAGCCGGAAATATATGATTCCAGTCTTCCCAGCAGCACCTCCAGACTCTCCCCGCCGTCTCTCTCCGTTTGACCGTCTCTCATAAACCGTTCTGTGTCCAGGAAATCTGCGTCCACCAGACAGGAATACAGCATCCGGATCAGCACGCTCATGGAAAAATCCGGATTGTCCGGTCTCTTTCCGTCAAAAGGAGGCGACATTAGTTCCGGAATCTGAATTTCCTCCCCATAAGCCTGAAAGTCCTCAATCTCTTTTCTTCTCCTGCCTTCCAGGGTAGAACTTCCGGCCTGGTCGGAAGAGCTGCCACGATCCGGCAGTCCGGCGTGGTGTCCCGCAATGCAGTAACTTAAAAAGCCGTACATGCCGCCTTTTTCCAGGCAGAGCTTTGCCCCGGCCGTAGCGTGATCCACCGGCCGGCTGCTCTCTCCCCGGATCCTCTTTTGAAATCCCTCCGAATACTTTCCCACATCGTGAAGCATCCCGCAGCAGCGGCCCCAGTCCTCTTTTCCAAATACCGCCGCAAATTTTCCCGCCAGCTCTGCCGTGCCTTCCAGATGCTCCTTCACTGTCTGTTCCCGTTCCCCGTCCATATGAGCAAGATAAACCTTTCTCTTCTGTTCGTCCAATCTCTCACCTCTCCATCCGAATTTCCTTCCCAACCCACACTCCCCGCGAGTCCGTCCGATGCCCAATCTCCTCCGTCTTCGCCACAGGCACTTTATCCCCCGCATACTCCAGCACCAGCTCCTCGATCCCGGGGCTGCTGCCGCTCTCCTCCATGGCGAGAAACGTTCCCAGAAGAATTCCATTTACCTCCTCAAATACCCCCATGAGCTTTAACTGGGCCAGGTAGGCGGCCATCTGGGGCGCCTGGCCGCCGGCGGCCTCCAGAAGCAGGATCTTTCCTCTCATGTCCGGCCAGAACCTCGTTCCCGCCAGTTTTAACAGGCATCTTATATTTCCGCCGGCCACTGCGCCTTCCATAAAGTTTCCCCGCAGAAATTTCCAGGAGAAATCAAAAAGCTCCTCCGAAGCACCGGACAGATAATTCCGAAACGCCTGCCGCTGCCAGTCCCCGTCCTCCGCCAGCAGATTCCGCACCTGATACAGAACGGAAGGGCGGCCGGTTTTCCGGCAGATCCCGTTGATGATGGTGGTCAGATCGCTGTACCCCCAGAAAACGGCCCGGCTGCTTTCAATTACAGAAAAATCCAGCCAGGGCAGGACCCCGTTTGCCACATCACCTCCGGACACATCAAAAATCATTTCCATCGCCGGATCCCGGTAACATCTCATCAGTTCCTCTGCCCGCTCCTTCGGGGTCCCGGAAAAGACGGTGCCGTCCCTGCTGTATAAACGGCCGGAAATTTCCACTTCCAGCCCGCAGTCATTTAAAAAATCCGTCAGTTTTTCTATCTGTTCCTTTCCGCTCTCCGGCAGAGCGTTGGAACAGGCCACAATGGCCGCCTTGCGGCTGGCTGCCGTCCCTGTACTTTTTACCGATTCGTTCATGTGCGCTTCCTCCCTTCCTCTGATTCCATTATACCGGCAAAACACCGGTTTACAATATAAATCAGGGCAAACCGAGCACTTCCGAGCTGGAAAGATTCTTTTTCCGCAGCCGCCTGCCAGGCTTATTGCACATAAACTTATTGCACATAAAAAGGAAGCGCAGACACTCGCCCGCGCTTCCCGCTTTCATTCATAAAAAATACAGTTACTGTTTCGTCTGCTCTAGGGTATCGGCAGCCTCTTTTAACAGCTCCATCACCGGCAGGTGCTGGGGACAGACGCTCTCGCACTGGCCGCAGCCAATGCAGTCGCTGGCTTTTCCTGATCCGGCTCCCACCAGATTTTTGTAAAACATCTTCGGCCGGTTGTCCCCGGGATAGAGTCTGGCTGTATTAACTGCCCGGAAAATATCCGGAATACGGATGGACGTGGGGCAGCCGTCGCAGCAGTAGCGGCAGGAGGTGCACTGGATCAGGGGCTTATCCTGCATCTTTTTCACCACAGTCTGAATCACCTGCCGCTCCTGCTCCGACAGAGGCTCAAAATGGCGGAAGGTGTTCAGGTTGTCTTCCATCTGCTTCTCGCTGGACATGCCGCTTAATATGGTCATCACTCCGTCCAGGGATCCCACAAACCGAAGGGCCCAGGACGCTGAAGACGCTTCCGGACGAACCTCTTTCAACAGCTCCTCCAGCTCCGGCTGAAGATTTGCCAGCATCCCGCCTTTCACCGGCTCCATCACAATCATGGGAATACCTCTCCTGTGAAGAATCTCGTACAGCCTGCCGGACTGCACCACCTGGTTATTCCAGTCCGCGTAGTTTAACTGGATCTGTACAAATTCCACCTCCGGGTGCCGGTCCAGCACCTGTTCCAGCAGCTCCGGCGTGCCGTGGTAGGAAAAACCGAAATGGCGGATCTTTCCCTGCTCTTTTTTCTCCATGGCCCAGCGGAAGCAGTCATATTTCTCATAGAGATCGTAATTTTTCCCGTCTTCCAGACTGTGAAGCAGATAAAAATCAAAATACTCCACCCCGCATTTTTCCAGCTGCTCCCCGAAGATCCGCTCCCGATCCTCCGGTCCGTTCATAGTCCAGGCCGGCAGCTTGGTGGCCAGATAGAAGCTCTCTCTCGGATAGCGGTCCACCAGCGCCTCTTTGATCACCCGCTCGGAATTGCCGCCGTGATACACGTATGCGGTGTCAAAATAGTTGAAGCCGCTCTTCATATAAGCGTCCACCATGCGTTTTACCGCAGCCACATCCACCGCTCCCTCATTCTGGGGAAGGCGCATCAGTCCAAATCCCAGTTTCGGCATCTTTTCTGTCTGAATTTTCTCATACATCATGTTTCAAACCTCCTCTGTATCATCTTCCAGTTTACGGATTACCTTCGCCGGCACTCCCGCCGCGACGCAGTTGTCCGGCACGTCTTTCGTGACGACAGCTCCCGCCGCCACCACCACGTTGTTCCCAATGGTCACTCCTGGCAGAATGGTGCAGTTTCCGCCAATCCACACGTCCCGGCCGATGGTCACCGGCTTCGCCTGACCGATGTGCTGCCTCCTCTTTCTGGGAGAAAGGGGGTGATTCACTGTGGTGATCATGGTGCCGGGGCCGATCATCACATAATCTCCTATATGTACCGGAGCGATATCCAGAATGGTCACATTGTAATTAGCCAGGAAATTTTCCCCCACATGGATGTTTTTTCCGTTGTCGCAGTTAAATACGGGAAGCACCGCCGGATTATTCCCCGCCGATCCGAACAGCTCACGGACAGCCTGTTCCCTGGCCTCCCCGTCTGTCACCGGAATCCCGTTCAGCTTCTCACAACCCCGGATGGCGTGGAGCTTTCTGCCATCCACCTCCTCGTCCCAGAAATCATATTCCAGGCCCGCATCCAGTTTCTCTGCTTCTGTCATGTTCTGCCTCCTCTCATCTGCAGACGGGTGACGGCGGCGTCAAATGTTCCCCGGTTTCGGATTCCCGCAAGCCTTCTCTACTCCCTGGAAATCAGGGATCCGTATTCCGCCAGCACGTCGTATGCCAGCTTATCCTGCCGTCCTGCCAGCCCGTCCTCGTACCTGGCGTCAAAATCGTACCCGTTCCGGCGGTAATTGGCAAAATCCGGATACCACTCCCGGCTGACAAATCCGGCCTTTCCCCGGAAAACTTTTCCATACCCGCAGCCAGTCTCCCGGATCACCGGGCCTTTCCACTCCCAGGGGCCGTCCGCCCCCTCTGCAAACCAGAGCTCCGGCATGGTCTGCTCTTCCACGGAAAACCCGGGAATCTTATTTTTCAGCAGGGGCAGAAATCCCCATTGCTCCACCAGATCCGCCAGATCGTCTTTTGTTCTGATCCGATGCTCCCGCTCTGCCTCACTCATATCTCCCACCCCAGCCTTCGGGCTTCGTCCAGCTTTGCCTCCATTGCCGTTTCCTGGCAGGAGACTCCCGCCGCCAGAATCTCCCCCGCGTTTTCCACGTCCGGCAGACAGCAGAGATAATCTTCAAAACCTTCCACCGTCGTCTCAAAAACTCCCTTATCTTTGCAGGCGCAGGAAGCGATCAGGGCTGCCTTCCGGAATCCCATGGAACGGTACCGGGGAAAGGTGCGGTCCAGCAGCACCTTCATCTGCCCCGACATGTTGCAAAAATATACGGGGGTGGCAAATACCACGGCGTCCGCCTGATCCATAGCGTTTAACACCATGGCCATATCGTCCCTCTGAATACAGCTTCCGCCGTTGTCCTGGCAGGCGTCGCAGCCGGAGCAGGGCAGGATTTTCCAGTCATTTACATTCAGCATGGTCACCTGCTTGCCGGCCTCTCTGGCCCCCGCCTCCAGAGCTTCGCAAAGAAGCTCCGTGCTGCCGCCCCGCCGGGGCGATGTGGAAAGAATCAATACATTTCTGCTCATTGGAAATCTCCCTTCTCTTCCTGTTTTTTATTTGCAAACCTTTCCCTTTCCAGCTATAATTTGGTAAAAGTAACTATTCCTGAACATTTACAATAAGAATACGTCGGAGCGCCCCGCTTCGCAGAAAACAGGAGGATCCTATGCTGATTCAGGAACGTCTGGAACGCTGCGAGCTGTCCGTCAGCGAGAGAGCTGCCGCAGACTTTATTTTAAAAGAAAAACTGAATATCCGGGACATGACCACCAGAGAGATCGCTCAGGCCTCTTTCTCCTCCCCATCCACCCTGGTTCGGATCGCCCACAAAATGAATTTCCGGGGCTGGAACGAGCTGAAGGAAGCGCTGTTAAAAGAGGAAGAGTACCTTCAGACCCATTTCAGCGATATTGACGCCAATCTCCCTTTTAAAAGGACGGATTCCATCATGTCGGTGGCCGCAAAAATCGCCGCCCTGAAAAAGGAATCCATAGATGATACCCTCTCTCTGATCACCCATGACGATCTCCAGAAAGCCGTCCTGCTGTTAAACCGGGCTTCTTCCATCAGCGTCTTCGCCGTCAGCAACAATGCGCTGATCTGCCGGGAATTTCAGCACAATATGAACCGGATTGGGAAGCGGGTGGAAGTCTGCGGCCTTCAGGGAGAGTTCGCTTACACTGCCTGGCTGGCGGAGCCCTCCTCCTGCGCTCTGATCATCTCTTACTCCGGAGAAACGCCCATCCTGGTTAAGGCGGCAAAGATCCTGAAAGAGCACCGGATCCCCACAGTGCTTATCACCAACATCGGGGAAAACAGCCTGCTGCCCATGGCCGACTGCGTGCTCCGCATCTGCACCAGAGAAAAGCTGTACTCCAAAATCGCCACCTTCTCCACGGACGCGTCCATTGAATATCTGCTGGACGTGCTTTATTCCTGCATATTCCGGCTAGATTACGATCAATATCTCCAGATGAAAATCCAGTCCGCCCAGGAGATCGAACACGGAAGATCCCGTTCCACCGTGGACATTATCCGGGAGGACTCCCGCCGCTCCGACCTTTAACCCAGCTTGTTCTTCATAAAACGGGTGAAGCACAGCTTATTGCAGATCGTTGTGGTAAGGTCGGACACCGGTTCCGCCAGAGCCACCGCAAACACTCCCCATGGGAAAACGGCGGGCAGCAGGTACAGAAGCGGAATCAGCAGGATCACCTTTCGGAAAAACGCGAAGAAAAACGACATTTTTCCCTCTCCCATGGACGTATAGGTCTGCTGGTACAGCGTGTTGGCTCCGATGAAGAAGCAGCCGGCGATGTAAACCCGCAGCATCCGGCTTCCCAGAGCCACCAGCTCCGGATCCGAGTTGAACAGCCGGATGAAAAAGCCGGGGAACAGCATCATCAGAGTGGTGGTGCACAGAGAGAACGCCAGGCAGACCCGCATGGCAAGCTTCAGCGTCTCTTTCATTCTGCCATATTCCTTCGCCCCGTAATTAAAGCTGATGATCGGCTGCGAGCCCTGGGCCACGCCGGTCAGCGGCAGGTTCACAAACTGGAACATGGAGAACAGAATGGTCATGGCGCTGACCGCCAGATCTCCGCCGTATTTCAGCATCTGCACATTAAAGCAGATCTGCATCACTCCCTCTGAAGAGGTCATAAAGAAAGGAGAAGCCCCCAGAATCATCACTCTCTTAAAGGGTCCCGTCTTCAGCCGCATTTTTTTCAGTCTCAGCCGGATCTGCGTTCTTTTTCCCAGAAGAAAACAAAGGACAAAGATACAGGATACCATCTGCGCCAGCACCGTGGCCAGGGCCGCTCCGGCAATCCCCATATGAAATGTAAACATGAATATGGGATCCAGCGCCACATTCAGCAGCGCCCCCAGCATGGTGGTCACCATGGCCGTCTTGGCAAATCCCTGAGTGGTAATAAAATAGTTCATTCCCACCGTGATCTGTACAAACAGGGTTCCCCAAAGATAAATTCTCAGATAATCCGCCGCGTAAGGCAGGGTATTCTCACTGGCTCCGAACAGAATCAGCATGGGCTCCAGAAAAATCAGGCCCACAGCCATCACCGCAAGGGAGAACAGGATCAGTCCCATAAAGCTGTTTCCCAGAAAATCCTCCGCCTCCTCCCGGTCCCCTTTTCCCAGACTGATAGCCGCCAGGGGAGCGCCGCCCCGTCCAAACAGAGAAGACAGACCGGTCAGCACCGTAGTGATCGGCACGCACAGGCCGATTCCTGCCATAGCTATGGCCCCGTTCTCCATTCTTCCAATGTAGAAGCGATCCACCGTGTTGTAGAGCAGCGTGACAATCTGGGCGCATATGGCGGGAATCGCCAGCTCTGTCAGCAGCTTCTTCGGGTCTTCCGTTCTCAGTCTCTCATCTCTCATTTTCTCAGTCACCTCATTTTCAATCTTGTCTCCCTGTTTCTGAACTTATCATAGCGGTTCCGTCCCCATGATTCAATCATTCGCGAAACATATGAAATGGCGTTTACAAACTTTTCCGGAATACCGGCAAGTATCGTAAACGCCATTTTCGACTGACTAGATTTCCTCTCCGCTCAGTTCTTCCTGGTAAGCTTCCTGGTCCGCTTTCCTGAAGAACGGGAAATAGATGAAGAACGATTCCGCTATCACCACGATCTGCAGCAGCGCCAGCTTCCAGCCTCCCACAATAAATCCGCTGATAATGCACGGCGTGGTCCACGGCACCGAAACATTGGTGAAAAGCGGCAGGAAGCCGGTCACCTGAGCAATATAGCAGGTAAGAATGGCGCACAGAGGAGTTGCCACAAAGGGAATAATCATCCGCGGATTATAGGCAATAGGAAAACCAAAGAGCACTGGCTCGTTAATATTAAACACCGTCGCCGGAAGTGCGATTTTTCCCAGGGATTTATATCTTGCGGATTTTGCCGCAAATACCATGGCCAGCACCAGACCGATGGTAACGCCGCTTCCGGACATATTCATAAACTGACGATTATACTGGGCCGTCACAATATAGGCGCCGTTGGCCACCGTCACCGCCATCCCCGCATCGGCGATGGCCTGGTTCGCCACAGAGTTGGCGTTCAAAAACGGATTAAACATGGATCCTATCACAGAGTTGTGAATTCCGAAGAACCACACAAAATTCATCAGCAGGCTCATAACGATGATTCCGCCCAGGGAACCGGTGGCTGCCTGCAGGGGAGTCTGGATGATCTCATAGATCAGCTCCGCAAAAGAGATATCGGCCAGCGCTCTCGCCCCCACGCAGATTCCAAAAGCCAGGATAATGCAGGCGCCTCCGGGAATCAGGGCTATAAAGGAGCTGGCCACATTGGCGGGCACCGACTCCGGCAGACGGATTACAATATTCTTCTTCAGAATTTTACAGTAAAGCCAGCTCATAAGAATGGCCACCACAATGGCGGTGCAGGTTCCGTTTCCGCCGATCCAGGACTTCGGAATGGCGTCCTGGATCATCACTCCTTCCCCGTTTGTCACAAACCCCGGAATTAGAATGAGAAAGCAGGAGAGGGCGATGGACGCGCAGGCCATGGGCTCCACCTCTTCCACCTTCGCATACTCATAGGCGATAAAAAACACCATCAAAAGCCCCAGCATATCCGAGGTGGCATACTGTACCTGGGAGATGGGAATTTTCCAGTCCGGTCCAAACCAGCCGGCCATCATATCGCTCCATCCAGCGATGGGAAAATTCCCAAGAAGAATAAAAATACTGCCCACAATGGTAAAGGGCATCAGCCTCACCATTCCGTTTTTCAGCGCCGTCATCATCGGCAGAGAAAAGAAACTGTTTACCTTTTCCACCCACGTCATTGTTCTATCGTTCATTTTTGCTACCCCCGTTTATGTATAATTTATTTCAGTCCCCTGATCCCGTTCTCCATAATCTCGATCTGGGCGACGGTCTCCTCCGGCTTTACCAGCTGCTCCTTCCCGTTTATCACC